>NZ_JAWPOM010000028.1:0-51721 GCF_033344285.1 Vibrio sp. 779(2023) | reverse complement strand
GTCTACGTTTCGCGATCCGTGAAGGTGGCCGTACAGTAGGTGCTGGTGTTGTTGCTAAGATCTTCGACTAATTCATAACGAATTAAACGAAATCTTGCACTGTTCTTCTTTTTGAAGAAAGCGCATCGAAAAGGGAAGCTTAGGCTTCCCTTTTTCATTTCTAGATTACATTTAGTTATAAGTGTTGAAATAAAAGACGTCACTTTTTCGATTTAAAAACAGAGTTTTACCGGCTTTGTTTCTTAACGCTTTTACTCACCCCTCTTAACCCTTTGATCTTTTCCTGCAGCGGTAAAATCGTTATAACCAAATATTCTGAGCGGACACCATAATGCGACTGGTAACAAGAACTATTCTTGTTTATATTGTTTGTCACAGATTAGTTTTATAGGTTTTTTGAGTATGTACGTTTGTCTTTGCCATGGTGTCTCCGACAAAAAAATTAGGAAGTTGGCGATAGATGAAGGCGTAACAGATATTAAAGGAATCAAAAAGTGCACGGCATTGGGCAGCCAATGTGGTAAGTGCATCAGACAGGCCAAGGAAATTTTAGCGGAAACTAGTTACACGGAATTTAAACAAGCCAGCTAATTGCTGTAAGTATGCAGTAATTATTTGCCTTACATTTTGACACCTTCTCATTTGCTTCTACATTTAAATGAAGCCAAAGAGGAGGGTTTTGTCATGAAAGGCGATCCAATCATCATTCAACATCTCAATAAAGTGCTCGGTAACGAGCTCGTCGCTATTAATCAATATTTTCTTCACGCCCGAATGTATAAAGACTGGGGCTTAAAGCACCTAGCAGACAAGGAATATCACGAATCTATCGATGAGATGAAGCATGCCGATCATCTAATTGAGCGTATTTTGTTCCTTGAAGGCCTACCGAACCTACAAGATTTAGGTAAGTTGATGATTGGTGAAGATACCAAGGAAATGCTCGAGTGTGACTTAAAGCTTGAAATGGCGGCTATTCCAGATTTAAAAGATGCGATTGCCTACGCTGAAGACATTCGAGATTATGTGTCTCGAGATCTCTTCCAAGATATTCTTGAAGATGAAGAAGAACATGTTGATTGGCTAGAGACGCAACTTGGCTTGATTGAAATGTCTGGTATTGAGAATTATCTCCAAGCGCAATACGTGGACGAAGAGTAACGATACTTTCTAAGTTTGCATACTCCAATAATAGTAAGAAGAAAGAGCAC
Organism: Vibrio sp. 779(2023); assembly: GCF_033344285.1. Taxonomy (NCBI): domain Bacteria; kingdom Pseudomonadati; phylum Pseudomonadota; class Gammaproteobacteria; order Vibrionales; family Vibrionaceae; genus Vibrio; species Vibrio sp. 779(2023). The sequence continues at coordinate 50,510 of NZ_JAWPOM010000028.1, read as the reverse complement.
CTGACTCGAAAATCGGGTGCTTAACCCCGTTATCTGGTCTAATCTCTTTTATTATCGGCTTTTTAAGGATATTGCTCGCAATCTTGCCTATGAAGTTTGATTTCTATCCGATAGAATTTATGCCCCCTTACCTAAAAATAAAAAAGAGAAACGTCCATGTCTGAAGACAACCACCAAGCAGCCACTCCAGAAGAAGAACATCGCCAAAAAGCATTGGATTACCATGCTTATCCAACTCCAGGAAAGATTGCTGTCGAACTGACAAAGCCTGCGGAAACGGCGGGTGATCTTGCCCTTGCATATAGCCCTGGTGTTGCAGAGCCAGTGCGTGAAATCGCACAAAACCCGGATAACGTGTACAAGTACACTGCAAAAGGGAACATGGTTGCTGTTATTTCTAACGGTACCGCTATTCTAGGTCTAGGTAACCTAGGTCCACTTGCATCTAAGCCAGTGATGGAAGGTAAAGCGTTACTGTTTAAGCGTTTTGCAGGTCTTGACTCTATTGATATTGAAGTTAAGCACCGCACGATCGATGAATTTGTTGATACTGTTGCGAGCATTGCAGACACTTTTGGCGGTATCAACCTTGAAGATATTAAAGCACCAGACTGTTTTGAGATTGAAAAGCGTCTGATTGAACGTTGTGATGTACCAGTATTCCACGATGATCAACATGGTACTGCTATTGTAACGGCAGCGGGTATGCTGAATGCAATCGAACTTCAAGGTAAGAAACTTGAAGATTCAACAATTGTTTGTCTTGGCGCTGGCGCTGCCGCTGTAGCGTGTATGGAGCTTCTGATCAAATGCGGCGCAATGCGCGAAAAAATCTACATGCTAGATCGCAAAGGTGTGATTCACACTCGTCGTGATGATCTTAATGAATATAAGCAGCTATTTGCGAACAATACAGATAAGCGCACACTAGAAGACGTGATTGAAGGTGCAGATCTGTTCCTAGGTGTATCTGGTCCAAACCTATTGCCAGCGGAAGCGTTGAAGTTGATGGCAGATAAGCCAATCGTATTCGCATGTTCTAACCCGGATCCTGAAATCAAGCCGGAACTTGCTCACGCAGTTCGTGATGACTTGATCATGGGTACTGGCCGTAGTGATTATCCTAACCAAGTTAACAACGTATTGTGTTTCCCATTCATTTTCCGCGGTGCTCTTGATGTGCGTGCAAGTGAAATCAATGATGAAATGAAACTTGCAGCCGTTGAGGCGATTCGTGAGCTAGCAAAAGAGCCTGTACCTGAAGCCGTATTGAAGGCTGCAGGTGTTGATAAGCTAGAGTTTGGTGCGGACTATATTATTCCAAAACCAATGGATTCACGTTTGCTACCACGTGTTGCAAAAGCGGTTGCTCAGGCGGCGGTTAATTCAGGTGTAGCTCGTATCGAGATGCCTGAAAACTACATGGCAGAGTAATATATCTTTCAGATGTGATACACAAAAATGGGACGCTATTGCGTCCCATTTTTTATGTCATTCATTTGGCTCGAGGCAAGAGTTATTACCTGAAACCTCTTATCAGGCTTTTTTATTCTTCGTCGAATGACTCAAATTCGATGCCCATTTCCGTCATCAGCGCTTTTACTTCTGTTGGAATATCATCAGGACGGTCTTTACGAAGGTCTTCATCTGTCGGAAGTGGCTGACCTGTGTACGCGTGCAAAAATGCCTCGCATAGCAATTCACTATTGGTTGCATGGCGTAAGTTATTGATCTGACGGCGAGTACGCTCATCAGTTAGCACCTTTAAAACTTTTAGCGGGATAGAGACGGTAATTTTTTTTACTTGTTCGCTTTTTTTGCCGTGCTCTGCATATGGGCTAATGTATTCGCCATTCCAGTCAGCCATTGCACACCTTCATTTATGTAATCGGTTAAAAATAATTTAGGTGCTGATTTTAGCTGCATTTACCGCCATAAGCAAAGACATATAGACGTCTAGAAGTGTTGACGTCTCATTTTTTGACGAGTAAAGTGAACATAACAGCAAAGGAAGCGTGTTGATCACTTTATGTTACTCACTAGATATAGCGCATTCCTATTTAGAAGTCATTACCCGTGAAAGGATACACCCATGAGCACTCGCAAACCTGCGACCATTGCAGTACGCACTGGTATTGAATCAGACAGCCAATATCATGCTGTCGTTCCACCTATTTATCTTTCCACTAACTATGGTTTTCCTGCTTTTGGTGAAGTGCCCAAGTATGATTACACACGATCTGGTAATCCAAACCGCGGACTGTTGGAAAGTGTGCTATCTGAACTTGAGTCTGGAAAAGGAGCGGTTGTTACTAACTGCGGTACGTCGGCATTAAATTTATGGGTTTCCGCTTTTCTCGGCCCAGATGATCTCATTATTGCTCCTCACGATTGTTATGGTGGTACCTATCGTCTTTTTAATACCCGAGCTAACAAAGGCGATTTTAAGGTTCAGTTTGTCGATCAATCAGACGAACAGGCTTTAGATGCTGCATTGGCACAAAAACCAAAACTCATTTTGCTAGAAACTCCGTCAAACCCTCTGGTTCGCGTAGTGGATATTGCAGCTACTTGTGAAAAAGCGAAACAAGTCGGCGCGTTAGTTGCGGTGGACAATACCTTTTTGACACCCGTGTACCAAAAACCTTTAGAGCTAGGTGCGGATTTTGTTATCCACTCCACAACAAAGTACATCAACGGTCATTCGGACGTAATTGGTGGGGTAATCATCACCAACACAGAAGCGCATGCAGAAGAGCTTGCATGGTGGGGCAATTGTATTGGTGCAACGGGCACACCTTTCGATAGTTATATGACGCTGCGAGGTATTCGTACGCTTGGTGCTCGTATGAAAGTACATGAAGAGAGCTCACAGCAGGTACTGGCTTACCTACAGAAACAAGCGTTAGTTAAAACTATCTATCATCCAAGCCTGCCGGAACATCCAGGTCATGACATCGCTAAAAAGCAGCAAACGGGCTTTGGCTCTATGTTGAGTTTTGAGTTTGCTGGTTCGTTTGAACAGTTAAAGGTGTTTGTGAAAGAGCTCCAACTGTTTTCATTAGCAGAGTCATTAGGTGGTGTAGAAAGTTTGATTTGCCACCCAGCATCCATGACGCACCGTGCAATGGGTGAGGAGGCGCTGGCGGAGGCTGGGGTCTCTCATCAACTATTGCGTTTGTCTGTCGGTTTGGAAGATGCACAAGACCTCATCACAGATTTAGAACAAGCGTTCGCTAAAGCTACCCAGTAATAGGAGACGATAACAATGACTGTACAACGTCAGCTGCATAAGTTTGGTGGCAGTAGCTTAGCAAACCCAGAATGCTACTTACGCGTTGTGGGTATTCTCAAGGAGTATTCGACAGAAAATGATCTGGTGGTCGTCTCTGCTGCAGGAAAAACCACTAACCGCTTGATTGAGTTTTTGGAAGGGTTAAATAAAGATGGCCGAATTGCGCATGAAGCGCTTCAAAGCTTAAGACAGTTTCAAACTGAGCTAATAGAAAGCTTGTTGGAGAGTGAAGCAAAAGAAGAGCTGTTAGCTTTATTACATGATGAGTTCAGTACTCTCTCGGAGCTGACTGCACCACTCACTAATGCGCAAAAATCTGCGGTACTGGGACACGGAGAAGTATGGTCTGCTCGCCTATTGGCCGCGTTATTATCTCAACGTTCTATCCCTGCGGTTGCACAAGATGCACGAGCGTTTTTACGTGCAGAAGCGGGAACTCAACCAGAGGTTGATCGCGCTCGTTCATACCCTTTAATTAAAGAGATCCTCGCGCAGCATAACCATAAACGTGTGGTAATTACTGGATTTATGGCTCAGAACGAGGCAGGAGAAACCATTCTACTTGGTCGTAACGGCTCTGACTATTCTGCAACGGTCATAGGCGCGCTTGCTGAAGTCAGTACTGTCACGATTTGGAGTGATGTTGCTGGTGTCTATAGTGCCGATCCACGTTTGGTGTCTGACGCTTGTTTATTACCGTTACTTCGATTGGATGAAGCCAGTGAACTTGCTCGCTTAGCTGCCCCAGTGCTACACAGTCGTACGCTTCAGCCTGTGGCGCAAAGTACCATGGACCTTAATCTCAAGTGTAGCTATCTGCCAGAGTCGGGTTCTACTCGTATTGAGCGTGTATTGGCATCTGGTCGTGGCGCTAAAATTATTACTTCACTGGATGATGTTTTATTGGTGCAATTGTCTTTCATGCATGGGCACGACTTCGAAAAAACACAGAGTGATGTATTACAAGCGTTGCAGCGCGCGCAATTAGAGCCACTGGCATTTGAAGCTCAATCCGATCAGCACACGCTACGCTTGGCTTACACCGCAGAAATCGCCGGTGGTGCATTGAAACACTTGCAAGAGCTTGCGGTAGAGGCAGAAATTAAGCTAAAAGAAGGTTACTCGCTCTTAGCTGCGGTAGGTGCAGGCGTTACGAAAAACGCCAATCATTGCTTTGGCTTTTATCAGAAGCTAAAGCACTCTCCGGTAGAATTTATCTCTGAAACAGACTCAGGACTGAGCCTAGTCGCTGTTTTGCGCCGTACTGATACCGAGACGTTGGTTCAAACGATTCATAGCCAGTTGTTCCAAGCGCAAAAACGCGTGGCAGTGGCTTTATGTGGCAAGGGTAATATTGGTTCTAGTTGGTTAAATTTATTTGCGACGCAAAAAAGTGAGCTCGAAAAACGTCATGGTATGAGCTTTGATCTTGTCGCGGTTGTGGATAGCCAAACCTATTGGTTCGATGAGCAAGGTATTGAGGCGGCGAGTGTTGCTGAACGATTTGATGATGAAAGCATAGCCAACAATGGGGATTGGCTGGCACGTTTGGGAGCGCTTAAAAGCTATGATGAAGCCGTCGTGCTTGATGTTACCGCGAGTAAAGAGTTAGCTCAGCGCTACGTAGAAATCGCACAGCAAGGCATTCATTTGATTTCCGCTAACAAAGTGGCCGGTTCCGCAGATAGTCAGTACTACCATCAGGTTCAAGATGCATTCGCTAAAATTGGTCGTCATTGGCTATACAACGCAACGGTTGGTGCTGGGTTACCGATAAACCATACCGTGCGAGATCTTCGTGAAAGTGGGGATGAAATCGTCGCTCTATCGGGTATTTTCTCGGGGACGCTATCATGGCTGTTCCAACAGTTTGATGGTTCTGTGCCATTTAATGATTTAGTCGATCTTGCTTGGCAGCAAGGTTTAACCGAACCTGATCCTCGTTCTGATTTAGATGGCTCCGATGTAATGCGCAAGTTAGTCATCTTGGCTCGAGAGTCGGGCCTAGATATAGAACCAGACAGCGTTAAAGTTGAGTCTTTGGTGCCAGAAGAATTAAGAGAACTGAGCTTAGATGATTTCTTCGATAATGGAGCGTTGTTGAGTGAAATACTTCAAGAGCGTCTGACAAAAGCACAGAGAAACGATCAAGTGCTTCGCTATGTGGCGCGTTTAGAAAAAAATGGTAAAGCAACGGTGGGAGTCGAAGCGTTATCTCGTGAGCACGCGCTCGCCAACTTATTGCCATGCGATAACATTTTTGCCATAGAGAGCAAGTGGTACAAAGATAACCCTCTGGTCATTCGAGGACCAGGCGCAGGCAGAGAAGTGACAGCCGGCGCTATTCAATCCGACCTCAACCGATTGGCTGGTTTATTTTAAAGTTGCGATTGACCTAAAAACCCTGGAATTAATCCAGGGTTTTTTATTCCCCTATCAGTGCCATACTGAAGTCATAACCCGTGCAAAATGGCGAGATGATGCTCAAGTAGAAACTTGAACTATCTTCATTATTAACTTGAGAAAAATTCATAATTACAAGGTTGACATTAAATCGTATTCAATACATTCTGTAGACATATAGACGTCTAAACGTCGATTTTAAGGATTTGTTTTCGTGGCGGAGTGCCGCAGGGAGAGTAAGATGGGATATACGCACGCAGGCCATATCGACGCCTTGAACCAGAATATTGCTGAGTTATCAGATAACATCAATGTATCGTTTGAGTTTTTTCCGCCAAGCAGCGCTAAGATGGAAGAAACACTTTGGAATTCAGTGCACCGTCTTAAAACGCTTCAACCTAAATTTGTTTCTGTGACTTACGGTGCGAACTCCGGCGAGCGTGACAGAACACACTCCATCATTAAAGAAATTAAAGCCACAACCGGATTGGTTGCCGCTCCCCATCTCACTTGTATTGATGCGACTCGTGAAGAGTTGATTAATATTGCCGATGATTATTGGAACAATGGTATTGAAAATATCGTCGCTCTGCGTGGTGATATTCCTCCAGGTGGCGGTGCGCCTGATATGTATGCCTCGGATTTGGTTGAGCTGCTGAAATCACGCCACGATTTCGATATCTCCGTTGCTGCATTCCCTGAGGTTCACCCTGAAGCTAAAAGCGCTCAGTCTGACTTATTGAACCTAAAACGTAAGGTAGATGCAGGTGCAAACCGTGCTATTACTCAGTTCTTTTTTGACGTTGAGTCTTACCTGCGATTCCGTGACCGTTGTGTCGCAGCAGGAATTGACGTAGAAATTGTGCCAGGAATTTTGCCTGTATCGAACTTTAAGCAAGCGTCTCGCTTTGCGGCACAGAACAATGTGAAAGTACCAGGATGGATGAGCAAACAATTCGATGGCTTGGATGATGATCCGGTGACTCGCCAGCTTGTAGGAGCTAGCCAAGCTATTGATATGGTGCGTGTACTGAGTCGTGAAGGGGTTAAGGACTTTCACTTCTACACACTAAACCGTGCAGAGATGACTTACGCGTTATGTCATACGTTGGGTGTTCGTCCTCGCGCAGTAGTCGGTGCGTAAATCTGGTTTCAAAAAGATAAAAGGCTTGCCAAGTGGCAAGCCTTTTTCGTTTTATCAAAGCAAAAGGAGTTTAACCAATCACTTCAAGTTCAGTTAGAACTTCTTCTGCCCAAGTGATCCAAGTTTCACGTAACAGTAGGTTACGGCGAAGCGTTAGACGTTCTAGGCGAGCTTGTTTATCTAAAGTTGACGGCGTTGCGTAGTAAGCCGCTTCAATTTCTTTGTAGTGAGAAACCAGTTTGCGAGACTCTTCAACTAGCTCGGCGAGTTGGTCACGGAATGGAGCCGCTGGTTGAACGGCACATGCCATCAATTTCGCTGAAAACTCATCACGAACTGTTGGGTGTGCAGTTGGTTGATCAAACCACTCTCCTAAAGCGCTGCGACCAGCGTCTGTAATGGAGTAAACCTTGCGGTCTGGTTTGCCTTCTTGGGGTTCTAATACGCAAGTAACCAGTTCTTTCTCAGCCATTTTGTTGAGTTCACGGTACACCTGTTGGTGGCTTGCTTTCCAGAAGTAACCGATGCTAGCAGAGAATTCTTTAGTGATATCGTAACCGGTTGCGTCGCGAGTGCTAAGAACAGTTAAGATTACGTGTGGTAATGACATGTCTTCAATCCAAATGGTCAATAAACTTGTAAACAAGCTACTTATACTTTCAGCTGCGCTCTTACTGGCACTTGAGTTTTTTAATGTATAAGTAGCACCAACAATGTTGGTCCTGTCACCTTAAAGCCGTTTATCACCTAGAGAGATGGGGAGTCCCATCAAGGCTGGAGCAGGTATGATTGGATTTATGAGCTCTCAGCAGGCAAGTAGTATATAAATAATAAGCATGAAGTGGAATAGTAGGACAAAATTACCCTAAAAAACTAACATAATAATCAATAGTGTTAACTTGTGGTTTTTTGTTCTTTTATTTTGGTATTTTTTGGGTCTATTATGGTTTATTTGACTGCTTTTGTTTTGGTGCGATTATCCTGTGATAAAAAAAAGCTGAGCATTTGCCCAGCTTTTTATTAAAAATGAAATGATTAGCCTGTGTTACGCATACCAGCAGCAATACCAGCAATCGTCACCATCAACGCTTCTTCCAAGTTTGCAGAGGCTTCTTCGGTTTGACGCGTGCGGTATAGTAGCTCTGCTTGTAGCATATTCAATGGCTCAACGTAGATATTGCGTAAGCGAATAGACTCGAGTCCCCAAGGGTCATGCTGCATCAAGTTTTCATTGTTCTCTACATTCAGTACCGCTTTGATGTCTTCTTGAAGCTGAGCACGAAGTTTTTCACCGAGTGGACGGAGCGACTCATCCACCAATCGCTCATCGTAGTAGCGAGAGATATCAATATTACACTTCGAGTACACCATTTCCAGCATGCCGAGACGAGTTGAGAAAAATGGCCATTCGCGGCACATCTCTTCGAGCAATGCTTGGTGGCCTTTATCGATCGAGTATTGAATCGCTTCACCTGCGCCTAGCCATGCAGGAAGTACCAAACGGTTTTGACTCCATGAGAAGATCCACGGGATTGCACGTAAGCTTTCTACTCCGCCCTTAGGGTTGCGTTTTGCAGGACGAGAACCAAGTGGCAACTTGCCGAGTTCGAGTTCTGGTGTTGCTTGGCGGAAGTAAGGCACGAAATCTGGCTCGCCACGAACCACATTTCGGTAAGACTCACAGCTTACTTCTGATAGCACTTCCATCAAGTCGCGCCATTCTTGTTTTGGCTCCGGTGGCGGTAACAAGTTGGCTTCCAGAATCGCACTTGCGTATAGGTTAAAGCTGTTTACTGCGACATCTGGGAGACCCAGTTTAAAGCGGATCATCTCGCCTTGCTCTGTTACACGTAAACCGCCTTTCAAGCTTTTTGGTGGTTGCGACAAAAGCGCAGCATGCGCAGGTGCGCCACCGCGACCGACTGTGCCCCCACGACCATGGAATAGAGTTAGCTCAACGCCTTCTTCTTCAGCCACTTTAACTAACGATTCCATCGCATGATACTGAGCCCAACCTGCAGACATAACACCTGCATCTTTCGCTGAGTCAGAGTAACCAATCATGACCATCTGGTGGTTTTGGATAAAACCACGGTAAAGGTCAATCCCCATAAGCTGCTTGATGACCGATTCCGCGTTGTTCAAATCGTCTAGCGTTTCGAACAGAGGACACACATCCATGCGGTAAGGGCAACCAGCTTCTTGTAGCAGTAGATGAACGGCTAGTACGTCAGAGGCGGTACGTGCCATTGAAATAACGTAAGCGCCAAACGCTTCACGCGGTTGTGCTGCAACAATCTTGCAGGTATCCAAAACCTCTTTGACGGGTTCAGACGGTTCCCAATCACGAGGGAGAAGCGGACGTTTAGATGCCAGCTCGTTAGTTAGAAAAGCAATCTTATCTTGCTCATTCCATTGTTCGTAATCACCAATACCTAAGTAGCGAGTTAGTTCAGACAAGACGTCCGAGTGACGCGTGCTCTCTTGGCGGATATCAAGACGTACAAGATGGATACCAAATGCTTTTACGCGGCGTAGTGTATCCAGTAATGAGCCGTTGGCTATTACACCCATGCCACATTCGTTTAGTGACTGGTAGCAGGCATACAACGGTTCCCAAAGTTGCTCGACTTTTTGCAGTGGTGCTTTAACGGCCAGTTTTTGACCGTGGATCTTAGCATCGAGAATATCTTTGGTTTCATTGAGCAGAGTGCGTAATTGCTTCAGGATCGCACGGTATGGTTCGTGCTGATCTTCGCCAGCAAGCTCACGGACTTGATCGTTTGAAACTGTCATAGACAGCTCGCTGATCAACTCGTTGATGTCATTGAGATAAAGATCGGCGGCTTTCCAACGAGACAATAGTAAGACTTCACGCGTAACGTTGTGAGTAACAAACGGGTTACCGTCACGGTCACCGCCCATCCAAGAGGAGAAGTGCACTGGGCGAGCATCAATGGGTAAACCTTCTCCAAGGTAAGATTTTAGACGGTCATTCATCTCACGTAGGAAGTCAGGTACTGCTTCCCATAGCGAGTTTTCAACGACCGCAAAGCCCCACTTTGCTTCATCCAACGGAGTAGGGCGTTGTTGTCGAATCACGTCTGAATGCCAGCCTTGGGCAATCAGTTGCTCTAGGCGGCGTTCGGTTTTTCTGCGCTCTTTAGAAGAAAGATCGCTTAGCTCCAACTTTGATAAGCACTCGTTTATCTTGACCAGTTTGTTGATCATCGTACGGCGCGTAATTTCTGTTGGGTGAGCCGTCAATACCAATTCAATATTTAGATCACGAACCGCTTGGGCAGTGTCCAGTTTGCTCACATCGTTTTGTACCAGTTTAGAAAACAGCGAGTTAATCGCGTCTGGCTCACAAATGTGCTCTTCACAATGGCGTGAAATCGTGTGGTATTGCTCAGCGATATTGGTGAGGTTTAGAAATTGGTTAAACGCGCGAGTAACGGGCGTTAGCTGCTCATCAGGTAGATGTTTGATTTCTTCGATCAAGCTGTCCCTGTCTGCTTGATTCCCTGCTTGAGCTGATTTGGATAATTTACGAATGGTTTCCACTTTCTCGAAGATTTCTTCGCCATGGGCATCGCGAATGGTGTTACCCAATAAGTGGCCTAACATGCGCACATTACTTTTGAGTGCGGCGTATTTCTCGTTCATTGTCGTCCTGCCTCGTAAAAAAACTACATCCATTGTCCTTGTTAAGACTCCAATCTAGCGAAAAGCACCAGTTATAGTCAAATAAAGCAGACTAAGTTTGCAATTATTCCGCTGTCTCCTGATTTAGAGCAAATTTACGGCAGCCATAGAGTAAGAAGTGAAAATTAATTACAAAATAACAAGTTAAATAAGTGTTAAGACTAGCGCTAAATTGTGAAGATAAAAAGATGCAGCTCAATCGAGCTGCACAGACTTTTGAGCTTAAACGCGTATTAACAGCAGTACTTGACCATCGCCTTTGAAAGCACATCAATTGTGGGGTCGATAAAGTCGAAGGATAGAAACTCATCCGGTTGGTGGGCTTGGTCGATTGACCCAGGGCCGAGCACCAAGGTTGGACACAACTGCTGTAGAAATGGTGCTTCAGTACAGTAGTTCACGGTTTCTGAACTGGTTTGGCAGATCTCTTCAACACCACCAATAAATGGGTGGTCATGTTGGCATTCGTAACCTGGAATAGGCTCATGCAATGGAATAATCTCCAGTCTCCCAGGCCATTTCGCTTCGACTTCTTTTAATGCTCCGCGCAACATGTTCTCTAAACCATCAAGACTAATGCCGGGAAGAGGACGCACGTCGTAATGCAGTTCGCAGCAACCACAAATACGGTTAGCGCTGTCACCACCATGAATGTGTCCAAGATTTAGGGTTGGGCTTGGAATGGCAAAACCCGGATGGTGATATTCTTTAATCAATTTGTCACGCAGTTGCATCATGGCGAACATGACTTCATGCATGATCTCAATAGCGTTAACGCCAAGCGCTGGGTCCGATGAGTGACCGGACTTGCCTGTTACGCGAATGGCATTTGCCACATGCCCTTTATGACCTCGAATTGGTACAAGGCTGGTGGGTTCACCAATGATGCAGTAATCCGGCTTAAATGGGGCGTTTGCTGTGAAATGTCGCGCGCCCAACATGGTGGTCTCTTCGTCACAAGTGGCTAATACGTAAAGTGGTTTGCTCTGCTTGCTCCAATCGACTTTCTTCACTGCTTCATAAATAAAGGCGAAAAAGCCTTTCATGTCTGCTGTGCCTAAACCGTAGAAGCGGTTGTCTTTTTCCGTCAGTTTATGCGGATCAAAATTCCATCGCCCTTGATCGAATGGCACGGTATCACTATGGCCAGCAAGTAAAAGGCCACCTTCTCCCTCTCCCATACGTGCGATCATATTGTGCTTGCCTGGCTCGACTTCGATCACTTCAACGCTAAAACCCAGATCTTTAAACCAAGATGCGAGTTTTTCGATGACTTTTGCATTGCCCTGATCCCAGCTCGGATCCGTGGAGCTGATAGAAGAGGTGCTGATGAGTCCTTCATAGACCTCTAGAAAAGTTGGTAATTGCATGGATTCTTCAAATCTCCTGTTGACAGACAGACCACAAAAATGTAAAACACATATTAAATCATATTTAATGAATAAAAAATCAAAATAAAGCAAAAATTAAATATGAATAGTCATTTGAGCCTTTAAGTATATGGATGTCACACAATGCTAAAAACCACGATTATTGGAGCCAGCGGTTACACCGGCGCAGAGTTAGCGTTAATGGTTAATAAACACCCACAACTCACGCTATCAGGTTTATACGTTTCCGCCAACAGTGTTGATGCGGGAAAGAGCATCGCGCAGCTGCACGGTAAGCTAGCGGGCATCATTGATATGCCAGTTTTACCACTAACGGATCCACTGCAAATCGCTCAAGAATCGGACGTGGTGTTTTTGGCAACGGCTCACGAAGTCAGCCATAATTTAGCCCCAACTTTCTTGGAGGCAGGCTGTCAGGTATTCGATTTATCGGGTGCATTCCGTGTGAAAAGTGAAGGCTTTTACGACACTTTTTATGGCTTCGCACATCAACATAACAACTGGCTAGATAAAGCAGCATACGGCTTAGCTGAGTGGAACCAAGAATCAATAAAAACCACTCCTTTGATTGCAGTAGCAGGTTGCTACCCAACCGCTTCACAGCTTGCAATCAAACCTTTATTAGAACATGCGTTGCTCGATACCAACCAATGGCCAGTGATCAACGCAACCAGTGGTGTATCAGGTGCAGGGCGTAAAGCCTCCATGGTTAACAGCTTCTGTGAAGTGAGCTTGCAACCCTATGGTGTATTTAACCATCGTCACCAGCCAGAGATTGCTCAGCACTTGGGTTGCGATGTGATTTTTACTCCGCACCTCGGCAACTTTAAACGCGGCATTCTTGCCACTATCACCATGAAGCTTGCGCAAGGTGTGACAGAAGCACAAGTGGCACAGGCGTTTGAACAAGCTTATCAAGGCAAGCCTGCGGTGCGTCTTAAAGGCGACGGTATTCCACGTATTCAGGATGTCGAAAATACCCCTTTCTGTGATATCGGCTGGAAGGTACAAGGCGAACACATCATTGTGATTTCAGCTATCGACAACCTACTTAAAGGTGCATCGAGTCAAGCGATGCAATGTCTCAATATTCATTACGGTTACCCAGAACTGACAGCGTTGCTGTAGTCGTTGAAAGAGGGAAATGCGATGACGCAAACCAATCAAGCTCCTTTAGTCATTAAGTTAGGTGGTGCAGCTCTATCATGCACTCAAACCTTAAGCCAACTTTTTGGTGCCATTGCGGCTTACCAAAAATCGGCACAGCGACAAATCGCCATCGTTCATGGCGGTGGCTACCTAGTTGATGAGTTGATGGCAAAGCTTCAGCTTGAAACCGTTAAGAAAAACGGTTTACGCGTAACGCCTTACGATCAAATTCCTGTGATTGCAGGCGCGCTTGCAGGCACTGCGAATAAGTTACTTCAAGGTCAAGCGATTGCGGACGGTCTTAACGCTGTGGGCCTTAGCCTTGCGGATGGTGGTTTGTGTCTTGTTGAAGAACTTGACCCAGAACTCGGCGCGGTAGGCAAAGCATCACCGGGTGACTCAGCACTATTACAAGCGGTGCTAAACACAGGTGCACTGCCGATCATCAGTTCAATTGGTTTAACCAAAGATGGCCAGATGATGAATGTGAATGCTGATCAAGCAGCAGTCGCGGTTGCGGGCGCATTAGATGCGGAGTTAGTCCTGTTATCAGACGTGAGTGGTGTATTAGATGGAAAAGGCCATTTGATCAAAACCCTGTCAGAGCAGCAAGCTAACTCGTTGATCGATGGACATGTGATCACCGATGGCATGATCGTCAAAGTTAAAGCTGCTTTGGAGGCCGCCAATGATCTTGGCCGTCCAATTGAAGTCGCGACCTGGCGTTACCCAGAAAAATTAGCACAGTTATTCGCTGGTGAAAGTATTGGTACTCAATTCTTGCCTCAATAAGCATCAGCAAAAGAATTCAATATTAGGAAGTCGTAGTTGGCACTGACCGCCGAGCGCAGCGCCAGTTAAGTTTGGAGAAAAAACATGAGCAAAGTGAACGTAAATAAAGTGGTAGTCGCATACTCAGGCGGTCTAGATACTTCAGTAATCATCCCGTGGCTAAAAGAGAACTACGACTGTGAAGTAGTGGCTTTCGTTGCCGATGTTGGTCAAGGTGCCGAAGAGCTAGAAGGCATTGAAGCGAAAGCAAAAGCCTCTGGTGCTTCTGAGTGTTACATCGCGGACTTGAAAGAAGAAATGGTCGCAGACTACATTTACCCGACACTAAAAACCGGCGCGTACTACGAAGGTAAGTACCTGCTAGGTACATCAATGGCGCGTCCAATCATTGCTAAAGCGCAGGTTGAAGTGGCACGTAAAGTGGGCGCGGACGCACTGTGTCATGGCTGTACAGGTAAAGGTAACGACCAAGTACGTTTTGAAGGCGCATTCGCAGCACTAGCACCGGACTTACAAGTGATTGCACCTTGGCGTGAGTGGGACCTAGTGAGCCGTGAAGAGTGTTTGGATTACCTAGCTGAGCGTAATATTCCTTGCTCTGCGTCTCTTACTAAGATCTATTCACGTGATGCAAACGCATGGCACATTTCGACGGAAGGCGGCGTTTTAGAAGATACGTGGAACGCACCAAACGAAGACTGCTGGGTGTGGACTGTCGACCCAGAGCAAGCGCCAAATGAAGCGGAATACGTCACGCTGAAAGTAGAAAAAGGTGAAGTGGTCGAAGTTGATGGTGAAGTGATGACACCATACAACGCACTGGTTTACCTAAACGAGAAGGGCGCTAAGCACGGTGTTGGCCGTATCGATATCGTGGAAAACCGTCTTGTTGGGATGAAGTCTCGTGGTTGTTATGAAACACCGGGAGGCACCATCATGATGGAAGCGCTGCGTGCTGTAGAGCAGCTTGTGCTAGACAAATCATCATTCGAATTCCGTGAGGAGCTAGGTCTAAAAGCGTCTCACCTTGTATACGATGGCCGTTGGTTTACGCCACTATGTAAATCGATCCTTGCCGCTTCAGAAGAGCTAGCGCAAGACGTTAACGGTGAAGTGGTTGTTAAGCTCTACAAAGGTCAAGCGACAGTGACGCAAAAACGTTCTGACAACAGCTTGTATTCAGAAGAGTTCGCGACTTTTGGTGAAGATGAAGTTTACGACCAAAGCCATGCAGGTGGGTTTATCCGTCTTTACTCGCTATCAAGCCGTATTCGTGCATTGAACAGCCAGAAGAAATAATCCCTTAACATCCATCTCGGATTGAATAAAGACCCGCCATTTATAGGCGGGTCTTTTGGTTTCTAAAAGCGGGTATCTAAAGTTAGTTTGAATATATATGTAAAAATATTGAATTTATACTTTATTTTTTATCGAAATTGCCGTAACGTTGACCCATAAGAAAAAGTGAGCAAATGACCATCAAATTGGTTACTACTCATTCGAGAACGTTAGAGTAAGCAATAGTCATCAGGAGAGACGCAATGGCATTATGGGGCGGAAGATTTACCCAAGCGGCAGACACCAGATTTAAAGAGTTCAATGATTCGTTGCGTTTTGACTACCGATTGGCTGAGCAAGACATCGTAGGTTCAATCGCATGGTCTAAAGCTCTGCTTTCTGTTGATGTGCTATCGGCAGAAGAACAGCAGAAACTGGAACTTGCTTTAAATGAGCTGAAGTTAGAAGTGATGGAAGACCCTCACCAAATTCTTCGCTCTGATGCAGAAGATATCCACTCTTGGGTTGAACAGCAGCTAATCAGTAAAGTGGGAGATTTAGGTAAAAAACTCCACACTGGGCGTTCTCGGAATGACCAAGTCGCCACAGACTTGAAACTTTGGTGTCGTCAGCAAGGTCAGCAATTATTGATTGCTTTAGATCGCCTACAAGCACAAATGGTCCATGTTGCTAAACAGCACCAAGGCACCGTATTGCCAGGCTATACTCATCTTCAGCGTGCTCAACCTGTAACCTTTGCTCACTGGTGCTTGGCTTATGTTGAAATGTTCGAGCGTGACTACTCTCGTCTGAATGATGCCTTACAGCGTCTCGACACTTGTCCACTTGGCTCGGGTGCGTTAGCGGGAACGGCTTATCCGATTGATCGCGAACAATTAGCACATAATCTCGGTTTCCACCGTGCTACGCGTAATTCACTCGATTCGGTTTCAGATCGTGATCATGTGATGGAACTGATGTCGGTGGCGTCGATTTCTATGCTTCACCTTTCTCGTCTTGCAGAAGATATGATCTTCTACAATTCAGGCGAGTCAAACTTCATTGAGTTAGCGGATACGGTGACATCTGGTTCGTCATTAATGCCACAGAAGAAAAACCCAGATGCACTTGAGTTGATCCGTGGTAAGACAGGGCGTGTCTATGGCGCATTATCGAGCATGATGATGACAGTTAAAGCCTTGCCATTGGCGTACAACAAAGACATGCAGGAAGATAAAGAAGGGTTGTTTGACGCTTTAGATACATGGAACGACTGCATGGAAATGGCAGCTCTGTGTTTTGACGGTATTAAAGTGAATGGCGAGCGCACACTAGAAGCGGCGAAACAAGGTTACGCAAACTCGACTGAGTTGGCTGATTACCTAGTGGCGAAAGGCATCCCATTCCGTGAAGCTCACCACATCGTCGGTGTCGCGGTCGTTGGTGCTATTGCTAAAGGCTGCGCGCTGGAAGAATTGTCTCTGCAAGAGCTAAAAGCCTTCTCTGAGGTGATTGAAGATGATGTGTATGACATTCTGACTATCGATTCGTGTTTGGAAAAGCGTTGTGCTTTGGGGGGTGTTTCGCCTCACCAGGTCGCTTACGCGGTAGAACAAGTGGATAAGCGCCTGAGCCAGCGTGACAGCTCGGCGGTGAAAGTGCGTCCTGCACGTTTGACGGACATTGAAACGTTGGAAGGTATGGTTGCTTACTGGGCGAACCTTGGTGAGAATCTTCCGCGCTCTCGTAATGAGCTCGTGAGAGATATTGGCTCTTTCGCGGTGGCTGAGCATCATGGTGAAGTGACGGGTTGCGCTTCTCTATATGTGTATGACTCAGGATTGGCTGAAATACGCTCTCTTGGTATCGAAGCGGGCTGGCAAGGCCAAGGGCAGGGCAGTGCGATTGTGAACTATTTGGTTGAGAAAGCGCGCCAGATGGCGATCAAGAAAGTCTTTGTTCTAACGCGAACGCCTGAGTTCTTTATGAAGCAAAGCTTTTTACCGACATCGAAGTCATTACTGCCGGAGAAAGTTCTGAAAGATTGCGATCAGTGCCCACGTCAACATGCATGTGATGAGGTAGCGCTTGAGATCAATTTAATGGAGCAAGTGATCCAAAAAACGCATGTGGCATGAACTGAAGTTGTGGAGTGATTTTATTAGCATTCAATGACATAGTCATTTTCCTGTTTACTTACATCAGTATTCGCTAAAAAAATCGAAAAAATTTGGAACCTTTGAGAGGAAGCCCGGTCTATTAAAGTACCACTGCTTTTTCTTAGAAGAATCTAAGAGAGCCCCAGAACTGACATTGGTTTTGGGGCTTTTTTCTATCTGTCACTTTTCTCTTTTTTATTCGCCTTTTTTTGTCCCCGTCGACGCTGCCAAGGCAAGATGACAAAACGCATCCATAAGTGTAAAAACAACAAAACGTTGAAAGCGAAGCCGGCAAAGATCAAAGCGATCGACTCGATGCTTTGTGGATCATCTTTGAGCGTAAACCACCATACAATCCAACACAGTACAGAAAGTACCGTCAATTGATCCAAGCATCGTTGGCAACGTCCAAGTTTTTTCCAAAACCAATGTTCTTCGCAGCGGCGACAAGTCATAGTGTTTTCCAAACCATTAGTGTTGCTTCAGATTATATATCTAACTAAATGGTGGAAAGCGTTTCTTACACGGGCTTAGATCGCCATGATACAACCAAAAATGGAAAGTTAGCTTTGTAAAAGCTTTGTGGCACGTAATTGATGTATGGTGCGCTGTCAGTCTTTAACAGGAAATATAATGATGTCGACAGAGTTGAAACTTGCGCTGAGTATCGCTGGTGGGTTCTTTATGATCGGTGTTGTCGCGATTTGTATGGTCAGCCGCTATGCAATGATGGCAGCGTAAGAGAGATTTCATTGCACCGAAGTAGTAAAGCAAAGCCTCGTTGATGACGAGGCTTTGCTTTATATTTAGATAGAAGCCTGAAAGCGTTAGCAGCCAGGGCCGCAGTCAAGACAATGTTTCACCATTTCTGGCCCTAAGTGTAGTTTTGCATTCAAATCACGTAGAGCGGTGCGGACGCCTTCTTCAATCACTGGGTGATAGAAGGGCATATCTAACATCTCAGAAATCGTCATCCTATTTTGGTGCGCCCATGCTAAAAGGTGAGCAAGATGCTCTGCATTCGGGCCCATCATTTCTGCACCTAAAAAACGTCCAGTGCCTTGCTCTCCGTAGACATGCAGAATGCCTTTATTACGAAGCATGACGCGCGAACGTCCTTGATTTTCAAACGAGACTTCACCGGTTGCGAAACATCCACATGTGCCTAGACGTGTTTCTAGTTGTTTATATGTTTCGCCAACCATAGCAATTTGAGGGTCGGAGAACACGGCTGAAATTGGTGAGCGACGCAGACCCGCACGAATATCTGGGAAACGGCCTGCGTTGTCTCCAGCAATACGGCCTTGGTCAGCGGCTTCGTGCAGCAGTGGAATTTGGTTACTTGCATCACCTGCGATGAAGATGCTCTCTACCGAAGTTTGCAATGTGTAGTGATCCGCCGTTGGTACGCCACGTTCATCGAGAGCCACATTGGTGTTCTCGATCGCCAGCTTATCGACGTTTGGACGACGACCCGTTGCGGCCAATACGTAATCGACAACGAAAGTTTCTAATTCACCATCATGGTTGATGAATTGGATTTCGACCTTGTCTTCGCCGTCATTGCCTGACGAAGCAATGCGTTTCATGCTTTCGACTTTTACATCTGCATCAAGGTAGAACTCTTCCTTAAAGGCTTTATCTGCATACGCCATCACCTCTGGGTCTGTCAGTGGGCCCACTTGTCCTCCAA
This sequence comes from Vibrio sp. 779(2023), assembly GCF_033344285.1. Lineage (NCBI taxonomy): Bacteria > Pseudomonadati > Pseudomonadota > Gammaproteobacteria > Vibrionales > Vibrionaceae > Vibrio > Vibrio sp. 779(2023). The sequence continues at coordinate 31,498 of NZ_JAWPOM010000028.1, read as the reverse complement.
GGCCAAAGAGCTTCACGTTTACTCCTAGGCGGTGTAAAGCCTGACCCAATTCAAGGCCGATGACTCCTGGGCCAAATACTGCCACTGACTCTGGTAAGTCATCCCAGTCAAATACATCATCGTTAATCACTAGGCGATCACCCAGTTCATTCCAAGCTGCCGGATATGCTGGACGAGATCCTGTCGCAATAACAATGCGCTGTGCGGTGACCTGAGTATGATCATCTATGATGAGAGTGTGGTCATCGGCAAACTTCGCGTAGCCCGATAGTTTGTCTTCAGCGGGAATATCATCGACACTTTCAAGCACAAAGCCAACAAAACGATCGCGTTCGCGCTTTACACGATCCATAACTTCTCGTCCGTTAATTCGTACTTCACCTTGCGGGTGTATCCCAAATCCAGGTGCTTTTTCGATTTGATGAACACTTTCTGCTGCCGCAATTAACAGCTTAGACGGCATGCATCCGACACGAGCACAGGTTGTTCCGTAGGGACCGCCCTCAATCATTACCACGCTGTTGGTATGAGCTTTTGCTGCTCGATAAGCACCAAGACCAGCCGTCCCGCCACCAATAATCGCTACGTCGACATTAACTTGTTTCATCGTGAACTCTCGCTTTTGTTCTAAGCCAAGCTAGCTACATTGAGCTTGGAGAGTGAATTGGATAGTTGAATCTGGATAAGTAGTCACCTTATTGGCAGATAACTACTTATCTAGACTAGTAGAAGAAGTGGTTTAGGGTTGGCCTCCGAGCCAAAGGCACCGGAGACCGAGGGTGTAGGCTATGGACAGCTTAGCCTAGATACGCTTCTAGCTCTTCGCTACCGCCGATGTGCTTGCCACCGATAAAGACTTGTGGAACAGTCGTGCGACCAGATATAGCTCGTAGACTAACTGTTGTTGCGTCTTTACCCAGAATCACTTCTTCATATTGAAGACCGTGGTCAATCAGATTTTGTTTCGCTTTCATACAGAAAGGGCAGCCTGGTTTAGTGAACACCGTGATGGATTCTTGCGTTTTGTAGTCAGGCGCTATGTAGTTCAGCATCGTATCTGCGTCTGACACCTTGAATGGGTCGCCTGGTTCGTTTGGCTCAATGAACATTTTTTCCACTACGCCATCTTTTACTAGCATGCTGTAACGCCATGAACGTTTGCCAAAGCCGATGTCGTTTTTATCCACTAACATACCCATGCCATCGGTGAATTCACCATTACCATCCGGGATGAAGGTAATGTTTTCTGCTTCTTGGTCTTGTTTCCATGCATTCATCACGAACGTATCATTGACCGAGACACAAATAATCTCATCAACTCCGTGCTCTTTAAATACAGGGAACAATTCGTTGTAACGAGGTAGATGGCTTGATGAACAGGTTGGAGTAAATGCACCCGGTAAGCTAAATACGATAACGGTCTTACCTTTAAATAGCTCATCGGTCGTTACATTCACCCAAGAGTCACCTTGACGAACTGGAAAAGTAACTTGAGGGACTTGTTGACCTTCTTTAGATACAAACATAATGATTTCCTTTAACTATTTTAAATTATGCGTATAGAGCTTAGCGTTTTTCGTCGCTCTGTTTCGTTTTGTTGAGCCCATTATTGTAAAAATCCTTTGATAGCTCTAATCGTTTGGTGTTATGGTTTTGATAGGTATTAGCTATTATTAAAGAAGCGAAGCGTGAATTATGAATATTCGAGATTTTGAGTACTTAGTTGCACTTGCGGAACATAAGCACTTTCGCAAAGCGGCAGAGGCATGTTTTGTTAGCCAGCCAACATTGAGTGGGCAAATTCGTAAACTAGAGGATGAACTCGGGACCACGCTTTTAGAGCGAAGCAGCCGACGTGTTTTGTTTACCGATTCAGGGTTACAGCTGGTGGAGCAGGCTAAACGCATCTTAAGTGAAGTGAAAACCTTCAGAGATATGGCAAGCGGTCAAAGCGGAGCCATGACTGGACCGATGCATATTGGTTTCATCCCGACGGTTGGGCCTTATCTACTACCCAAAATTCTGCCGCAGATAAAAGAAGCATTTCCTGAGCTGGAGCTATTTCTGCACGAAGCTCAAACACATCAATTAGTGCGTCAATTGGAAGAAGGCAAACTAGATTGCTTAGTTTTAGCTTCGGTTGATGAAACTGCGCCATTTAAAGAGATCGAAGTGTATCAAGAGCCATTAAGTGTCGCAGTGCCATGTGACCATGAGTGGGCCTCTCTCGACCATGTTGATATGTTGGAGCTGAATGGTAAAACCGTTTTAGCGTTGGGAGACGGCCACTGTCTGCGAGATCAAGCGTTAGGTTTTTGTTTTGCCGCTGGAGCAAAAGACGATGAGCGTTTTAAAGCCACCAGCTTGGAGACGTTACGCAACATGGTTGCTGCCGGTGCGGGGATTACGTTATTGCCTCAGCTTTCTATCCCTAATGAGAAGCAAAAAGATGGCGTATGCTACGTACCAGCTGTTAACCCAACCCCCTCGCGTAATATTGTTCTCGTATACCGTCCGGGCTCACCATTACGAGCTAGGTTTGAAGCTTTAGCAGCGAAGATTAAAGAGGTGTTGGCTTCTTATCCATCATTGAATGCTGCAGCATAAAAAGCAGAAATAAAAAAGGGAGAGCTTGATGCTCTCCCTTGTGCTTTTGTGATTTAGAACAGTTCTTCTGCGCCAGAACCTGAAGAATAAATACTATCTTCTAAACGGTCGCCAGCGTATTCGGTAGGCTCCGTGCCTTTTTCAAAGTATTCGAACATTGATGTGCTATCTACCTTGTGCGTTAGCATACCGCTGTTGCGATCAATACGAACTCGAATAATATCCTCTGGAATATTTTTACCTTGCTCCGGCGTCCCTTCTAGCGCAACACGCATGAAGTCAATCCAAGCAGGCTCTGCGGTTTTCGCACCCGACTCGGCACCAGAAACTTGGCCTTGCCCTAGGTTGCTGTTAACAGTGGTGCGGCCAAGTGCACGTGAGTGATCATCAAAGCCAACCCAAGCTATCGCAACGACACCAGGTCCATAGCCATTGTACCAAGCATCCTTGGAATCATTCGTTGTACCCGTTTTACCCCCGATATCACGACGACCAAGTTTTTGCGCGCGCCAGCCTGTACCATTCCAACCTGTGCCTTCACGCCAGTTACCGCCACCCCAAATGTTGCTGTACATCATCTCACGCATTAAGAATGCATTCTGTTCAGAGATAACTTGCGGTGCATATTGAGGTTCATCATTTTCAAGGGCATTGTCTGTTGCTAGGCCATCAATTGCGACGTCTTGTTCGCCAAATTCATCAGCGTAGCGATTTTCTGGCTGCTCGCTCATTTGCGGACAATCCTTATGACAAACGCTCTTTGGATTCGCTTTAAACAGCACTTCACCGAATGCATCTTCCACGCGTTCTACGTAGAACGGTTCGACGTAATAACCTCCGTTCGCAAATACAGAGTAGCCTTGTGCTACTTTCATTGGTGTTAAGCTACCAGCACCGAGCGCGATGGTCTCTGAACGTGGTACTTGGTTAATATCAAAACCGAAACGAGTAAGGTACTGACGTGTCTCCTCGAGGCCAACTTCACGGAGTGTACGCACTGCCATGACGTTTTTTGATTGAGCTAAGCCGAGGCGAAGACGCGTTGGACCACCATAAGTTGGTGGTGAGTTTTTTGGTCGCCAAGCTGAACCCGAACCTGCATCCCACTTGTTAATCGGCGCATCGTTAATCAAAGTGGCTAGAGTCAGCCCTTTGTCAATTGCTGCCGAGTAGATGAAAGGCTTGATACTTGAACCAACCTGACGTACTGACATGGTTGCACGGTTAAACTTGCTGTGAACAAAGTTGAAACCACCAACCAGCGACAATATCGCGCCATTTTCTGGGTTCATCGCAACAAACGCGGTGTTTGCTGTCGGCACTTGGCTCAGTTTCCAGCTCAGTGTTGTGTTGTCATCTTCATCGGTTTCACTTACTTCGCGAACCCAAACTTGTTGACCTGTCGCTAGCACATCATGCGCTGACTTTGGTGTTGAGCCTTGGCGGTTATCAGTAATGTACTTACGTGCCCAGTGCATTCCAGTCCAAGGGATGGTTTGCTCTTCATGGTTCTTAACCCATACTTGCGCCGTCTTATCATCGACTTTCGTCACAACCGCAGGGTAAAGGTCACCATAAGTTGGCTGTTTCTTCAGGTGCTTTTCTATTTGCTCATTGCCCCAGGCTGCTTCCCCTTCTTTCCAAAGCACACTTTCTGCACCACGGTAGCCATGACGTTCATCGTATGACAAGAGGTTATTTACCGCAGACGTATTTGCAGCATCTTGCAGTTTAGAATCCACAGTCATGTAGATATTCAAGCCAGAGGTGTAAGCTTCTTCTTCACCGTACTCTTTTACTGCCCATGCACGAGCCAACTCTGCTACGTAAGGCGCTGAAAGCTCAATTTCAGCGCTATGATAACGCGCCACAATAGGTTCATTGCGTGCTTCGTCATACTGCTCTTGTGTAATGTATTTCTCATCAAGCATTCGCATTAATACAACGTTACGGCGTTTTGTTGCGCGCTCAAGAGAGTAAATTGGGTTCATGGTTGATGGCGCTTTTGGCATACCAGCGAGTGTTGCAATCTCACTTAACGTCAATTCATCAAGGCTCTTGCCAAAATACACTTGAGCGGCAGCACCAAAGCCATATGAGCGGTAACCAAGGAAGATTTTATTGACATAAAGCTCCATGATTTCTTGCTTACTTAAAAGCTGCTCAATATGGATAGCAATAAAAATCTCTTTAATCTTACGCATGATCTTCTTCTCATTAGATAAGAAGAAGTTACGAGCTAGCTGTTGCGTAATCGTACTTGCACCCTGTTTAGCCGAGCCTGAAACCGCAACAACAACAGCTGCACGAGTGATGCCGATAGGGTCGATACCAGGATGCTCGTAGAAACGGCTATCTTCGGTTGCGATGAGCGCGTGAATTAAGTCTTGAGGAATTTCGTCATAAGTAACAGGAATACGACGCTTTTCACCGAACTGTGCGATCAGCTTCCCGTCTTGACTAAACACCTTCATAGGTGTTTGTAATTCAACGTCTTTTAGAGTTGCAACATCTGGCAATTCAGGCTTCACATACTGATAGAAGCCAAATATTGTGGTGACTCCAAGAATTATGCAAATCAATGTTAAAAATAATAAACGCTTTATGAACTTCACCGGAGAATCCCTGATTGGTTGAGGCTGTGTAACGGCAAACCCTTGTACTCTTAGGTCAAAAATTTAGCACATAAGAGATATTAACTCTTATTTGGATGCTAATAACAACCTTTGCACGAAGAAATTTCGGAGCGAGAGTAAGAGATGGATAAGCTAATCGTTACCGGCATCGATATAGGCCATAACAGCCTCAAAGCCGTAGTACTTAAACCCACAGGCAACAATTACGCTCTGTTGGGTTACAAAGAAATATTACTAAAGGAAGGTATTGTCGCTGAAAATAACACCATAAATCATCAAGAAATTGTAAAGACCCTCAAGCAGATAAAAAAAGAACTGCCTTTTGGCGCTAAAAAAGTTGCGATCTCAGTTCCTGATAACTCGGTAATTAGCAAGAAACTGCAAATAGAACAAAATCTTGAAGAGAGTGAAGTTGAGTTTGCAGTGATACAAGCCTTTTCTCATCAATCGCCATTCCCTGTCGAAGAGCTGAGTTTAGACTTCGTTCGTCTTCGCGCTGAGGGCGGGCAGAGTGGCAGTGATAGCTATCAAGTGTTTGCGACAAGAAAAGATGTGGTAGAAGGCCGAGTCGATGCATTACAAAAGTCCGGACTAAAACCTGTTTTAGTGGACGTGCATTCGCAAAGCCTTGGTCATATCTGGAAGCTCACCGCCGATCGCTTTCCTGACAAAAACAAATACTGCTTACTCGATATTGGCACCTTATCGAGCTCCTTCACCATGTTTACCGAACAAGGTGAACTGTTTCACAAAGAGTTTGCTTACGGCACACGCGGAGCAAACAGCGCTTCTCCAGTCGATTTTCTGTCCGATGATGCTCAGGAGAAAACAGAGCTGTTTAACCGTCAAATCATAGAGCGAGTAAAGCGCCAGATGCAGCTCTATACCTCAATCAATGGCTCACAAAACATCAAGGGTATCTGGTTATCAGGGGAGGGGGCCTCCACTCCCATGCTCGCAGAGGAGTTGTCTCAACAATTGTCGTTAGAGTGTGAATTGCTAAATCCGCTAGGGCTATTTGAGATGAAGGTGTCTAAGCGTAAGCGTCGTGCTGTGGATTGGCAGCATTTCTCAACAGCAGCCGGACTGGCCGTTCGTGGCATTCATTGGCTAGGAGGCGCCCGTGCTTTATCGCATTAATTTACTTCCTTGGCGAGAGAGTCAAAGAGAAGAGCACCGACGTCGTTTCATCAGTTTGGTCGCATTAGGCATGTTGGTCGCTGTTGGCATCCAGTGGGGTATTGGAAAGTTTTTTGAGTACCAACAAGATCAACAACAGGAGCGGCTCGATTACCTCACTCACTACATTGCCGAACTCGACCAGCGTATTGAAGCAATGAAAATTGCAGAGCAAGAGCACAGCAAAATCCTCGAACGTCTAAAGGTCGTTGAAGGTTTACAAAACGGACGAAACAAAACGACCGAGTTCATGAACTTAATGCCTGCCGTTATCCCTGAAGGTGTATATGTCGACAAGATCAAAATGAATGATCTGGAAATTGAGATCTCTGGGATCTCTGATAGCACTCCAAAACTTGCCACGATGCTGGACAACATGGAGCGCTCGGCCAAGTTGAACGACGTAGAAATGCATTCCATCGTTCACGGCAAAGCCCGTTTTGGGAAAGAGTTTCAAACATTCAAAGTGTCTTTCATGTTCAAAGTAACGGAGAAGAAATTGGAGGCTCAACGTGGTTGATTGGCAGGATCTCGAAATAGATGAAATGGCCGAGTGGCCATTGTTGCCCCAGATTGTAGTAATCGCACTTCTGATCATGGCGATTCAAGGCTTAGGTTATTGGTTTTACCTTAAACCGAAAGACGAACAGTTGAATCACTTGATTCAGCAGGAGCAGACACTCAAGGTGGCATTGAAGATCAAAGCGAACAAAGTGGCAGCGTTGCCTCAGCTTCAATCTCAATTGGATGAACTTACCACTCGTTACGAGTTATTACTGCAACAACTGCCTGCGCAAAAAGAGCTGGCTACAATGCTCGCTTCAGTGAATGAGCTTGGCATCGACAATAAGCTGACTTTCACCCGAATCGACTGGGGCGAAAAACAATCAGAGCACTTCCTTTATCGTCTCCCTTTAAACATAGAGTTAACGGGCGACTTTCATGACATCGGCCATTTTTCTCAGGCAATAGCGACGCTACCTCGAATCATCACGTTTAAAGATGTGACTTGGCAACGTGTCAGCCAAGAGAGCGAAACCCTGCACTTTCGGGTGCGTGCTAATACCTATCAGTTTAAGCCGGAGGAGACGAAAAATGACAAGTAAGTCTTTGTTGCTGGTACTGATGGGTTCTCTATTGATGGGCTGCCAGGCGAATGATGAATCATTGACGGATTTTATTCGAGGAGTGGAAACACAGGCGCGTCGAGAGGTCGAGAAGCTTAAGCCCGCAGACAAGTATGTTGCAGTCACGTACGCACCGGAAGTACAGCGTGCACCCTTTGAATTACCCAAAGAAGCCACCATCGCGACTCAGCCAGTTGCAAGAAAAGATTGTTGGCAACCGCCCTCAAGAAGGCGAACTGGCAAATTAGAAAAATTCCCATTAAGCCAATTACGTTTGAAAGGTGTCATGGGCATGGATAACACGGTTTCTGGCCTCGTTCAGGCTCCCAATGGCACCGTCTATAAAGTTAAGCCGGGTCAATACCTCGGACGCAATAATGGCAAAGTGACCCATGTCAGCCACTCCTATTTGTTGATTAATGAAACGTTGCCCGACGGCTTAGGATGTTGGCAAAAACGTAAAGTTAAGTTGGCTTTGAGATAGCCCCATTTATTTTTGATATTGAGTAATGAAAATGAGACAAGGATTAACACGTACACCAAGGATACTTACTGGGCTCTTCTCCTTATGGTTGTTTGTATTTTTAGCCCCTTTAGCGGCAGCTGAAGAAGTTTCGTCCAATGCCCTAAAAAGTATCGACTTTCGAACTAATAAAGATAAAGACGCGGTGATTGTCGTCGAATTGGCGTCACCGGCCGCGATTGTAGATATCAAGCGTGTACAGGAAGGGTTAAGTATCGATTTGCTTAACACTTCAGTAAAAGACGAGCAATTGTATCTCCTAGACGTGAAAGACTTTTCGACTGTGGTTGAGAGCGTAGAAGTGTTTCGCGACACCTCGACGACGCGCTTGGTTGCGCACATCAATGAAGAATACAAGCATGATTACCGTTTAACGGGGCGTTTTTTGGAAATCAAAGTAGCGAAGATCAAACCTAATGAGAAAGCCCCAGATAAAAGCATTTTAGAAAGAGAAGGTAAGCTTATTTCGATTAACTTCCAAGATATTCCTGTGCGAAACGTCTTGCAGCTTATTGCTGATTACAACCAATTCAATTTGGTTGTCTCCGACTCTGTGGAAGGCAACCTCACGCTTCGTCTTGATGGTGTCCCTTGGCAGCAAGTGCTGGATATTATATTGCAAGTTAAGGGGTTAGATAAGCGTGTTGATGGCAACGTGATTTTAGTTGCTCCGACTGATGAGCTGGACTTGCGTGAGAAGCAGCAGTTAGAAAAACAAAAACTGACGGAAGAAATGGGAGAGCTTTCATCTGAAATCATCAAAGTTAATTTTGCTAAAGCATCAGACATTGCGGAGATGATCAATGGTGAAGGAAATATCAGCATGCTGTCAGAGCGCGGCAGTATGACCATTGATGAGCGAACTAACTCGTTATTGATTAGAGAGTTACCTGAAAACATCGAGGTGATTCGAGAAATTATTGAGTCTTTGGATATTCCAGTTAAACAGGTTCAAATTGAGGCGCGTATTGTGACCATCAATGAAGGTAACATGGATGAGTTAGGGATTCGTTGGGGTTTTACGTCTATTAATGGCAGTAATACAGTGGGCGGTTCTATTGAGAACAACCTTGCCACGATCGGTCTCTATAATGGAGAAGGGGGCGACGACGGTGGTGACGGTGATGGAGTGGGGATCGATGACTTCCTAAATGTAAACTTAGCTGCAACCAGTCCGAATGCGACCAGCATTGCTTTTCAGGTCGCAAAGTTAGGTTCAGACACCTTGTTGGATCTTGAGCTTTCTGCTCTGCAACAAGAGTCTAAAGCTGAGATTATCTCGAGCCCACGTTTGATCACTACCAATAAGAAACCTGCCTATATCGAACAAGGTACAGAGATTCCTTACCTAGAGTCATCATCAAGTGGTGCAACGACGGTGACGTTCAAAAAGGCGGTATTAAGTTTGAAGGTAACCCCGCAAATCACACCGGATAACCGCTTAGTATTGGATTTAAGTGTCACGCAAGATAGACCTGGACAAGTAGTGAAGACCGGCACTGGTGAAGCTGTTGCGATTGATACTCAACGTATCGGGACGCAAGTGTTAGTGAATAACGGTGAAACGGTCGTTCTTGGTGGTATTTTTCAGCACAGCATTACTAACTCGGTGGACAAAGTGCCTTTGTTGGGCGACCTGCCGCTATTAGGTGCTCTTTTTCGTCGAAGTTATGAGAATGTTGGCAAAAGTGAGCTGTTAATTTTCGTCACGCCTAAGGTGGTGATTCAGTAGTTCTGTCTCGGGAAAAACTGATTAAATCAAAAATAAAGTTGCAATAGTGGCACCATGCTTGGATAATTTCGGGTCTTATCACGAATTATCTGTGAGGAACTGGTGCCACAAGCCTTGTAGAACAGCAGTTTAGCTGTGTTTTCTTGTGGCGATCTTATTGAATCAATGTTGTAAATTACTGCTAAACATGGCTGAGAAACGTAATATTTTCCTTGTTGGCCCAATGGGCGCCGGCAAAAGTACAATTGGTAGACATCTAGCACAGCAACTGCATATGGAGTTTGTTGACTCCGATACAGTGATCGAAGAACGCACTGGTGCAGACATCTCTTGGGTTTTTGATGTAGAAGGTGAAGAAGGCTTCCGCAAGCGTGAAGAAGCGGTACTTGAAGACCTAACACAAGAGCAAGGCATCGTGCTTGCGACTGGCGGTGGCTCTGTTAAGAGCAAAGAAAACCGCAATCGTCTTTCGGCACGTGGTGTTGTTGTTTACTTAGAAACGACGATTGAAAAGCAACTTGCGCGTACAAACCGCGACAAGAAGCGTCCTTTACTTCAAACGGATAACCCTCGCGAAGTATTGGAGCAATTAGCTGAAGAACGTAATCCTTTATATGAAGAAGTAGCGGATTACACTGTTCGCACTGACGATCAAAGTGCAAAAGTGGTAGCCAACCAGATCGTAAAAATGCTAGAAGAGAGATAAGTCTTTATCTTTTTTTTAATTGGAGCAAACCGATGGAACGGATTACGGTCAACCTAGCTGAGCGTAGCTACCCAATCTCTATTGGCGCCGGGTTATTTGAGGACCCGGCGTACCTCTCTCAAGTTCTCTCAAACAAAAATGCAAAACAAAAAGTTGTTGTGATCAGTAATGTCACAGTGGCGCCTTTGTATGCAGACAAAATTTTAAAGCAACTCGAGCAGCTCGGTTGTAGTGCATCCTTGTTAGAATTGCCTGACGGTGAACAGTACAAAAACTTGGATGTATTTAATCAAGTAATGAACTTCTTACTGGAAGGGAGTTATGCTCGTGATGTTGTGATCATCGCGTTAGGTGGTGGTGTTATTGGCGACCTTGTGGGTTTTGCGTCTGCCTGTTACCAGCGTGGGGTCGACTTTATTCAAATACCGACCACATTACTATCCCAAGTGGACTCTTCGGTTGGTGGAAAAACCGCGGTTAACCATCCGTTGGGTAAGAACATGATAGGTGCGTTTTACCAACCTAAAGCAGTGATCATTGATACCAACTGCCTGTCGACGTTGCCTGAACGTGAGTTCGCTGCGGGTATCGCCGAAGTCATTAAGTACGGCATTATTTACGATGCAGATTTTTTTGTATGGTTAGAAGACAATCTTGAGCGCTTGTATGCGTTGGATGAAGAAGCACTAACTTATGCGATCGCACGTTGCTGTGAAATAAAAGCGGAAGTGGTGGCTCAGGATGAGAAAGAGTCGGGCATCCGTGCTTTGCTTAACTTAGGTCACACCTTTGGTCATGCGATTGAAGCGGAACTTGGCTATGGCAATTGGCTGCATGGTGAAGCGGTATCTTCCGGCACTGTTATGGCGGCCAAAACGTCGCATCTACGTGGTCTGATCTCGGAAGAGCAATTTGAGCGTATTGTTGCGATTTTGCGTCGTGCAAAACTGCCTGTGCATACTCCAGACAGTATGAATTTCGATGACTTCATCAAGCACATGATGCGAGATAAGAAAGTCCTCTCTGGTCAATTACGATTGGTTTTGCCTACAGGCATTGGCACTGCCGAGGTAATTGCTGATACGACACAAGACGTACTCAAACAGGCAATAGACTTCGGTCGCGATATTTAACCTTGTAATGGCGCCTTTGGGCGTCATTCTTGTAGTGTATTAAGGTTATTAGATGAGTGTTGCTCACGTACTGGAATTAGATTCTCAAATCGAGTTGCTTGATAGATTAGGTCTACTGACTAACTTTGGTTCCAATCTCATTGCGATTAATGGTCATGATGGGTACGGGAAATCTTGGTTAGCGCAGCGATACCTTGAAGTGGGTGCCAGTAACAAGAATCAATGTTTGTTACTTTGTCATTCTAATCAAGACGATGTGCAGCATCGCGTCCTTATTTTGAATCAACTGGTTTCAGACGCATTGTTTAATCAGCAAGAGCCTTTACTTGATAGCCTTGAAAGGCTTTTAGGTGATGAGCCGTGTGACATTGCAATTGTTGTAGATGATGCGCATTTATTGAGTGAGACACTTATCTCTGAGCTTTGGATGCTGGTCTTAGAGGCGCACCATAAGCCAAATTGGACCATCAATGTCTTACTGTTTACACAGTCTGGACGTTTAGACGGTTTGCTAGCACGTCTCAGTTATGGACAAGAGATAAAGCCTGTTGAGCTTGATATTGATATGTTGTCCGAAGTGGAAGCTCGTCGTTTCTTTGAGTCACTTGTTGCGCGCTACGTCGATGATGAGTCTGAGAAACGGGTTAGAGATGCATTTAAAAAAGTCGACCCAGTACCGGGTGACATCATGGCGTTAGGAGAGATGAAAGTGGAAAAAAGGATCATTATCCGCTCGATTGTCGGTTCACCCCTGAATATTGCGTTGGTGGTATTAGTATTACTGTTGCTTGCTGCGGGTGGCTATTGGTGGATGCTTAGTCAACCAAGTCCTGATGATAAAGCGCAGCAAATTGCTGGCGGTTTAGAGCAAACGGCTATTCCAACTTTTGAAGAGTCAGTAATCAGTGCAGCGCAATCTTCACTGCAACCTGTAACCGATGGCTCTAGCAGTCTTGATAACTCTGGTGCGGTTGATGATTCTGATTCATTACCGCCAGCAGTGACAGAAGAAGTAGCGAGCGTAGGCAGTGATGACAATCAACAAAGAGTGGTGATTGAGTCGAATGTGGTCGATGCATTGCTTGAAGGTAAAACTGATTCAGCAGACACAAAAGCGATTGATGACGTCGTAGGTACTGAGAAAACAGAAACCGCCGATGAAACTAGCTCTCCTTTGATTAAAGTCGTAAAACCGAATCAAGATATGGCGCAAGCACCTGCTCAGTCAGAAGAGGGTGACGTAAACCAACCTGTTGTGAAGTTTTCATTTGCCCGTGAAGAACTAAAAGCGCTATCGCCAAGAGCTTATACTTTACAACTCGCAGCTATGACCTCAATGGAAGATGTACAATCCTTTCTCAATGAGCATCAACTGAATAATCAAGTGCGAATTTATCCTACCGTTCGTAATGACACCGAGTGGTATATCATCACATATCAAGATTATCCGACAATTCAAATGGCTCGTGATGCCGTCGCAAGCTTGCCAGATTCGGTTAAGTCGGTGAGTCCTTGGGCAAAATCACTCCGTCAGGTTCACCGTGAAATTGAACGAGTGAAATAAACCTGAGCTTCCCTGAAAAATATGTTACATTCCGCAGCCTTAATTTTTGGTCGATAGATAGAGCAGTAGATGAAAAAGCAACGAGCCTTTCTTAAATGGGCAGGAGGAAAATACGGACTGGTTGAAGACATCCAACGTCATTTGCCGCCGGCTCGAAAGCTAGTTGAACCTTTTGTTGGTGCGGGCTCAGTGTTTCTGAATACCGATTATGACCATTATCTACTTGCAGATATCAATCCAGATTTGATCAATCTGTACAACCTGCTGAAAGAACGCCCTGAAGAGTATATCTCTGAAGCGAAGCGTTGGTTTGTCGCTGAGAACAACCGCAAAGAAGCCTACCTACACATTCGCGCTGAATTTAATAAAACCGATGACGTGATGTACCGCTCTTTAGCGTTTTTGTATATGAACCGCTTTGGTTTTAATGGCCTATGCCGTTACAACAAAAAAGGTGGCTTCAATGTACCGTTTGGCTCTTACAAAAAGCCGTATTTCCCTGAGGCGGAACTGGAGTTTTTTGCAGAAAAAGCCAAAAAAGCTACGTTCGTTTGTGAAGGTTATCCTGAAACATTTCGTCGTGCGCGCAAAGGGAGCGTCGTGTATTGCGATCCACCTTATGCGCCGCTTTCAAATACGGCAAATTTCACCTCATACGCAGGTAATGGTTTCACGTTGGACGACCAAGCTGCATTAGCCGACATTGCTGAAAGAACAGCGACTGAACGTGGCATTCCTGTGTTGATTTCTAACCACGACACTACCTTGACACGTCGGTTGTATCACGGTGCGGATCTTAATGTGGTAAAAGTAAAGCGTACCATTAGCCGTAATGGTAACGGTCGTAATAAAGTTGATGAGCTACTTGCGCTTTTTCATGCCCCAGACATGGATAAATCAAGCTCTTAATTCTCACACTATTATATCTAAATAGTGGATCTCCCCACTGGCTTCGGTAGAATTGCGCGCAGATTGTTTGCTCATTACTACTGAGGTCAGGTATGAAAGATTTTCTTATTGCTCCATCCATTTTATCGGCAGATTTTGCTCGTCTCGGTGAAGATGTAGAAAAAGTACTCGCAGCGGGTGCGGATGTGGTGCATTTCGACGTTATGGATAACCACTATGTACCAAACCTGACTTTTGGTGCGCCTGTGTGTAAAGCACTACGCGATTATGGCATCACAGCGCCAATCGATGTTCACCTAATGGTGAAACCCGTTGACCGTATTATTCCTGATTTCGCAAAAGCGGGTGCGTCGATGATTACGTTCCATGTAGAAGCTTCTGATCATGTAGACCGTACACTGCAGTTAATTAAAGAGCACGGCTGTCAGGCTGGTGTGGTACTAAACCCAGCAACGCCACTTGCAAGTCTTGAGTTTATTATGGATAAAGTCGACATGATTCTACTGATGTCGGTAAACCCTGGTTTTGGTGGTCAATCATTCATTCCTCATACACTAGATAAACTGCGTGCCGTTCGTAAGATGATTGACGAGTCTGGCCGTGATATCCGCTTAGAAATCGATGGCGGTGTGAAGGTTGACAACATTCGTGAAATTGCAGAAGCGGGCGCAGACATGTTTGTTGCAGGCTCGGCGATTTTCGGTGAGCCAGATTACAAACAAGTGATCGATCAAATGCGCGCTGAACTGGCTGAAGTTAAATAAGCACCGATAAGCCAGCGCAATAACACGCTGATTTTAAAGGCTGCCAGCTTGTTGGCAGCCTTTGTGTTTTCTAGTATTAGAAGAAATTAAATATCCACTGCGCTGAGCAAATAATCACTTGCCTATTTTACGCCCTTTCTGTACTATTCGTGCTCCTTAAACTCAGTCAATTATCTTTAGTTCCTTGCTTCCTCTGGACGACTGAGCCATTTGTGGAAGCTGAATAATCCGTAAGGAGCAACCAATGCGTCATTACGAAATCGTATTCATGGTGCACCCAGATCAAAGCGAGCAAGTTGCTGGCATGATCGAGCGTTACACTGGTTCAATCACTGAAGCTGGCGGTAAAATCCACCGTCTAGAAGACTGGGGCCGTCGTCAACTGGCTTACCCAATCAACAAGCTTCACAAAGCTCACTACGTTCTTATGAACGTTGAAGCTGACCAAGCTGTAATTGATGAGCTAGAAACTGCTTTCCGTTTCAACGATGCAGTTCTACGTAACATGATCATGCGTACTAAAGCAGCGATCACTGAGCAATCTATCATGCTTAAGCAAAAAGAAGAGCGTGCTCCACGTCGTGAAGAGCGTTCTGAAGCTAAGCCTGAAGCTAAGTCAGAAGCTGCTGAGTAAGTTTTCTTATGGCCAATCGAATGGAGCTGAGCGGCACCATTGCCAAACCGCCCATTCGTAGTAAAAGCCCTGGTGGCATTGAACACTGTCGGTTTTGGCTGGAGCATCGCTCTACTATTATCGAAGCTGACTTACCTCGACAAGTTTATTGTCGTATGCCGGTAGTCGTCAGCGGGCTTGGGTCACAAGCACTAACTCAGAATTTAGTTCAAGGCAGTAACATTAAGGTAAGTGGTTTTGTCACTTATCAAACCGGCCGAAATGGCGTGGGAAAATTAGTGTTACACGCCGACAACATTACTCAAATTTAAGATCAGGAGATAGCCCATGGCTCGTTTCTTCCGTCGTCGTAAATTCTGCCGTTTCACTGCAGAAGGCGTACAAGAGATTGATTACAAAGACGTAGCAACTCTTAAAAACTACATCACTGAAGCTGGTAAAATCGTACCTAGCCGTATCACTGGTACAAGCGCTAAGTACCAGCGTCAACTAGCACGTGCTATCAAGCGTTCACGCTACCTAGCTCTACTACCGTACACTGACAAGCATCAGTAATCGGTTCATTTTATTAAGAAAGAGGATTAAGCAATGCAAGTTATTCTACTTGATAAAATTGGTAACCTAGGTGGTCTTGGCGATACTGCAAACGTTAAATCTGGCTACGCTCGTAACTTCCTTATCCCACAAGGTAAAGCAGTTATGGCAACTAAAGCTAACGTTGAAATGTTTGAAGCTCGTCGTGCTGAACTAGAAGCTAAAGTTGCTGAGCAACTAGCTGCTGCAGAAGCTCGCGCAGAGAAAGTTAACGCTCTAGAAGCGGTAGTTATCGCTTCTAAAGCTGGTGACGAAGGCAAACTATTCGGTTCTATCGGTACTCGTGACATCGCTGACGCTATCACAGCTGCAGGCGTTGAAGTTGCTAAGAGCGAAGTTCGCCTTCCTGAAGGTGCTCTACGTAACACTGGTGAGTTCGAGATCAGCGTTCAACTTCACTCTGAAGTTTTCGCGACAGTTAACCTACAAGTTGTTGCTGCTGAGTAATTCAGTATCAAGACGAAATACTAAAAAGCACCTCCTCGGAGGTGCTTTTTTTATTTCTAAAACTGAGAGAAAAAGGGTTAAAAAGCGAAAAGTAAATTAACGGAAAATACGCTGTCTGCTTTGCTTAAGCCTTCAGGCACTTTATCGTGATACTGACGAGAGTGCGCCAGTTTCAGTGCGATATCTTCAGTAATATCATTGGTTACACTGAGTTCACTATCAGTACGTGTGTTACTTCTACCTGTTACTAACGTAATATCAGCTGCGAAACTTAAATTATCCAACGCATGCCAAGTTGTGTTGATATTTCCTCGAAAAATGCCTTCTCTAACGATATCGGGAAAGACAATATCGTCATCATCTATTTCGTCTAAGTTTGGCTCTTGATAGCGAAAACCAGGGCCTACTTCTACCTCTAAAATGAAGTTCTCAGTGTAGGAGAACTGGTAACCCAAACCACCTGACAACGTATAGTCTTTAAAATAAGCACTGTAGCGAGAATCCACCCCTTTAAAGCTGCCATACAAATATGTCTTAGGGCCTAACTTGTAGTCACTCTGTAGGGAATAGGTGGATGAGCGTTTGTCTTCTTCACCGTCTTTGTACAAGTTGTAGTACTTCCATTCACCATTAGAACGGTGTCGACCTGACGTATATTCAGCACTCAAACGAGCATTCAGGGAACGAGAGTCCGTGTTACCTGTGTGAGCTTGATAGCCGAACTCCACCTCGGTTTTTAGTGGGTCGGGTACATCAATATTTTGCTCTGGCTGTACTGATTCGTCAGCATACGATGCACTAGCGCACAGTAGGCTAAAGCTAAGTAACCAGTATCGGGACACATCAACCTCGAACGTAATCAAAAAGGAGGGGCATGATACTGATACAGATATTTGGTTGGGTCAATGGTAGGTTAATTTTTATTAGAGCTAGACGGAAGAACCAGGCTATTACCCGGGTGGTTCACATGATGATTTCTTAACAAGTAATTGTCGCTTCGGGGAAGCATCTCAGTTAGGTTAAGGTTATAATCGTGGGTCAATAGTAGTTATCGAGCAAAGTCATGGCGGAAAACAGAAATCGCAAACCTTCAGACAGTCAGGTCGACGCAATCAAAGTGCCACCTCACTCACTAGAAGCCGAGCAATCAGTAATTGGTGGTCTTTTACTGGATAATGAACGTTGGGACACCGTTGCCGAACGTGTTGTGAGCAGTGATTTCTATAGTCGTCCACACCGCCTGATTTTTGAAGGTGTAAAAACCATTCTTGAAGCGGGTAAACCTCTCGATCTTATTACTTTATCGGAATATCTAGAGCGTCACGAGTTGTTAGAAGATGTAGGCGGTTTTGCTTACCTCGCTGACTTGGCGAAGAATACGCCAAGTGCAGCTAACATCAATGCGTATGCTGATATTGTCGCTGAGCGTGCGATTGTTCGTGGCCTTATTGGTGTCGCGAATGAAATTGCGGACGCGG
The DNA here is from genome assembly GCF_033344285.1 of Vibrio sp. 779(2023). Taxonomy (NCBI): domain Bacteria; kingdom Pseudomonadati; phylum Pseudomonadota; class Gammaproteobacteria; order Vibrionales; family Vibrionaceae; genus Vibrio; species Vibrio sp. 779(2023). Next base: position 13,465 of record NZ_JAWPOM010000028.1, on the reverse strand, counting down.
GCTATGACCCTCAAGGTCGCAGTTCTGAAGATTTAATAGACATGGCGGAGAGTAAAGTTTTTGCTATCGCCGAGTCTCGAACTAGTGAAAACGAAGGACCACAAAACGTCGACAACATCCTCGAAAAGACGTTAGAACGTATCGAGTTGTTGTATAAAACGCCACAAGATGGTGTTACCGGGGTCGATACCGGTTTCACCGATCTCAATAAGAAAACCGCAGGTTTGCAAGGCTCTGATTTGGTGATTGTCGCAGCGCGTCCATCGATGGGTAAAACGACCTTTGCGATGAACTTGTGTGAAAATGCGGCCATGCAACAAGAAAAGCCCGTACTTATTTTCTCGTTAGAGATGCCAGCTGAACAGTTGATGATGCGTATGTTGGCCTCTTTGTCTCGTGTTGACCAAACCAAGATCCGTACGGGTCAGCTAGATGACGAAGATTGGGCGCGTATTTCTTCTACTATGGGTATCCTGATGCAGAAGAAGAATATGTACATTGATGATAGCTCTGGTCTAACTCCGACCGAAGTGCGTTCGCGCGCTCGCCGTATCGCTCGTGAACATGGCGGTCTATCGATGATCATGGTCGACTACCTTCAGTTGATGCGCGTGCCTTCGTTAACCGATAACCGTACTCTTGAGATTGCTGAGATCTCTCGCTCTCTTAAGGCGCTGGCAAAAGAGCTAAATGTGCCTGTTGTGGCACTGTCGCAGCTAAACCGTTCCCTAGAGCAACGTGCGGATAAACGACCAGTAAACTCGGACTTGCGTGAATCCGGTTCCATCGAGCAGGATGCCGACTTGATCATGTTCATCTACCGTGATGAGGTTTATCACCCAGATAGTCCGTACAAAGGTACGGCCGAAATCATTATTGGTAAACAGCGTAATGGTCCTATCGGCTCTGTTCGCCTCACTTTCCAAGGTCAACATTCGCGTTTCGACAACTACGCGGGTCCTGCATTCGATATTGATGATGAGTAATCCCATGAGCTATATGAAAGCGGCCAAGGCGTGCATTGATTTGTCTGCGTTGCAGCACAACTTACAGCGCGTAAAAGCTCAAGCGCCACAAAGTAAAGTGATGGCTGTCGTCAAGGCCAATGGTTATGGTCACGGATTACGTCATGTCGCAAAACATGCTAACCATGCGGATGCGTTTGGCGTGGCTCGCATTGAAGAAGCATTGCAACTGCGCGCTTGTGGAGTAGTAAAGCCGATTCTATTGCTAGAAGGTTTTTACTCTCCTGGTGATTTACCTGTTCTTGTGACGAACAACATCCAAACCGTGGTGCACTGTGAAGAGCAGCTTATCGCCTTGGAGCAAGCAGACCTTGAAACTCCGGTTGTCGTGTGGCTGAAGATTGACAGTGGCATGCACCGCCTTGGGGTTCGTCCTGAACAATATGACGACTTTGTAACGCGGCTGAAGGAGTGTCCAAATGTAGCGAAACCGTTGCGTTACATGAGCCACTTTGGCTGTGCAGATGAGCTGGATAGCGATATTACCCCACAACAGATTGAGCTGTTTAAATCGTTGACTTCTGGTTGCCAAGGGGAACGTTCACTGGCGGCATCTGCGGGGTTATTGGCATGGCCTCAAAGCCATTTAGATTGGGTTCGTCCGGGTATTATCATGTATGGTGTGTCGCCATTCGATGACAAAACGGCGCAAGATCTTGGGTATCAGCCTGTCATGACACTTAAATCCCACCTTATTGCGGTACGTGAAGTGAAGAAGGGCGAAAGTGTTGGCTATGGTGGTATTTGGACCAGTGAGCGAGATACAAAAGTTGGGGTCATCGCTGTAGGGTATGGCGACGGTTACCCAAGAAGTGCTCCAAACGGTACGCCGGTGTGGGTTAATGGCCGTAAAGTACCTATTGCAGGTCGAGTTTCCATGGATATGCTGACGGTCGATTTGGGACCAGACGCAACGGATAAAGTCAGCGACGAAGCGATTCTTTGGGGGAAAGAGCTCCCAGTAGAAGAAGTGGCGGGTCACATTGGTACGATTGCGTATGAACTCGTGACTAAGCTAACGCCTCGCGTCGAGATGGAATACTCCAAATAAACAACGAAAGGCTAACCCAAGGTTAGCCTTTGTTTTATCTACTCACCGTTAATCGTAGCAATAACGCGGCGGCCGCCACCAAAGTCTCGATGCTCACCCAAGTAAATACCTTGCCATGTTCCTAAAGCTAATCGACCATTTTGGATTGGTACCGTCACACTACTGCCAAGCAGTGATGTTTTAATATGTGCCGGCATGTCGTCGTCACCTTCATAGGTGTGCTGATAATAAGGAGCACGCTCTGGCACAAACTTATTGAAGTGCGCTTCCATGTCCATACGCACGGTTGGATCAGCATTCTCATTTAAGGTCAAACTGGCGGAGGTGTGCTGAATAAATAAGTGTAATAAACCTACTGAAAGTTCGTTTATTTGTGGTAATTGTTGTTCAATTTCATCAGTTATCAGGTGAAAACCGCGGCTTCTCGCTTTTAATTGCAGTGTTTTTTGTGCCCACATACGTGTTCCTTTGGAAATTTATAAATTGGCGTCTATCCTATTCCAATTAGAGCCTGTCATTAGTAAATGATATGATTCTTGTCATCGTAAATGAATGTTCAATTTCAGGGCAGGGAACGTGACCTAACTCAATGTGAGTGTAAAAGCTCTCGGTCATAATTGGCGCCTGAAAAAAAATTACAAAGACTTGTTTTGTGGCGATTTGCCCAAACATCTAATTTATATTCTATTTGCTAAATCGGGGATTCCACAGTTTTCGCTAGACTGTAAGGAATGGAACCTACTGTAACATCGGGATAAAGACCATGTTGAAAAATATCAATCCAACGCAAACACAAGCTTGGAAAGCGCTAACGGCGCATTTCGAATCTGCACAAGATATGGATCTTAAAGAGCTGTTTGCTCAAGACGCAGCGCGTTTCGACAAATACTCTGCACGTTTCGGCTCAGACATCCTAGTCGATTACTCAAAGAACCTCATCAATGAGGAAACTCTGAAGCACCTGTTTGCTCTTGCGAAAGAGACCGAGCTGAAATCTGCAATTGAAGCGATGTTCAGTGGTGAAGCGATCAACCAAACAGAAGGTCGCGCTGTTCTTCACACTGCACTACGTAACCGCGCTAATACTCCAGTTATGGTAGACGGCGAAGACGTAATGCCAGCAGTGAACGCGGTTCTAGAAAAAATGAAATCATTCACTGAGCGCGTTATCGGTGGTGAATGGAAAGGTTACACAGGCAAAGCAATTACTGATATTGTGAACATCGGTATCGGCGGTTCTGACCTTGGCCCTTACATGGTGACGGAAGCTCTAGCGCCATACAAAAATCATCTAAACCTTCACTTCGTATCTAACGTTGATGGTACACACATCGTTGAAACGTTGAAGAAAGTTAACCCAGAAACGACGTTATTCTTGATCGCGTCTAAGACGTTTACAACGCAAGAAACCATGACTAACGCGCACACTGCTCGTGATTGGTTCCTAGAATCTGCGGGTGATCAGGCTCATGTGGCTAAACACTTTGCTGCGCTTTCAACAAACGCGACAGCCGTGTCTGAATTTGGTATCGATACAGCGAACATGTTTGAATTCTGGGACTGGGTTGGTGGCCGTTACTCACTATGGTCTGCGATCGGTCTATCAATTGCACTAGCAGTAGGTTTCGACAACTTTGTTGAGTTGCTTGATGGTGCTCACGAGATGGACAAGCACTTCGTATCAACAGATCTAGAAAGCAATATTCCAGTGATTCTTGCTTTGATTGGTATTTGGTACAACAACTTCCACGGTGCGGAGTCAGAAGCTATCCTACCTTACGATCAATACATGCACCGTTTCGCGGCGTACTTCCAGCAAGGCAACATGGAATCAAACGGTAAATACGTTGACCGTGACGGCAATGCTGTAACTTACCAAACTGGCCCAATCATTTGGGGTGAACCAGGTACCAACGGTCAGCACGCGTTCTACCAGCTAATTCACCAAGGTACTAAGCTTATCCCATGTGACTTCATTGCACCTGCAATTAGCCACAACCCAGCTAGCGATCATCACCAAAAACTGATGTCTAACTTCTTCGCGCAAACTGAAGCTCTAGCGTTTGGTAAAAATGAAGAAACCGTGAAAGAAGAGTTGGTGAAAGTAGGTAAGAATGCTGAAGAAGTGGCAGCGATTGCGCCATTCAAAGTGTTTGAAGGTAACCGTCCAACAAACTCTATTCTAGTGAAGCAAATCACGCCTCGTACGCTAGGTAACTTGATCGCAATGTACGAACACAAAATTTTCGTACAAGGTGTTATCTGGAATATCTTCAGCTTTGACCAGTGGGGCGTGGAGCTAGGTAAACAACTGGCTAACCAAATCCTACCTGAGCTTGCAGATGAGTCTCAAATCAGCTCGCATGACAGCTCAACAAACGGTCTAATCAACGCATTTAAAGCGTTCAAAGCTTAATGTTTGAATAGATAAAGAAAAGGTCAGCAAATGCTGACCTTTTTATTGCCTGAGGCAAAAACAAAATAGGTTGGCCAGTGCCAACCTATTTTTTCTCTTTTATTCGAAGCAAATTTCGATAAAGGCATTTCCCCATTGGGAAGAGAAAGGCATGATAATAATTGAGCCTTCACACTTGTGGCGAATCGTATGACCTCGGCCCGAAACCACAACCGGTGTTGCCATATCAAAGTCAAAACCACTTTCCGCCAGAATGCGTTTCGCACCACCAGTAACCATGTTGGTGATCTCACCCACCATATCGGTCACTTCTTCATTGAGCCCATTTGGACGTTCACCAAGCATGTTCTGCATGATTTCTAGGGCGAGTGCTTCATCAAAGGTGATCGACATTGAACCACGAGTTTGTGGGCCTACCATACCAATCAGACCAGAAACGTCACCTCGTGCGATCTCATCTTTTTTGATTCGCGGTTTTTGTGGCTTCAGCTCAAGAGAAGCCATAGTTTTTAGCACGTTCATTAAAGAAGCTAAAAACGGGTTTACAAATTCAGCGCGCATAACGTTCTTCTATACTTTTTCTTTCGTCTCGGAGGAACAGGCCTGGCATTCACCATGAGTTTCAATAACTTGGTTGGTCAGTTTGAATCCATGCTTCTCGGCGTTTTCGGCTAACAAGGATATCAGCGTCTCATCTTCGAGTTCAACGACATCACCACATTTATCGCAAATTAGTAATTGGAAAAAGTGCTGCTGAGTATTGAAAGAACAACAAGTAATAAAGCTATTTGTCGATTCCACTCGGTGGATGAAGCCTTGCTCTAGGAGAAAATCTAATGCTCGATAAACAGTGGGCGGCTTAGCCTGAGGCTCACTCTCTTTTAGTTGCTCCAATAGCTCATACGCACTTGAGGCGCGGCGATTAGAACAAATGAGTTCAAATACGCGTCGGCGTTGCGGAGTCAGTCGTACTCCACGCTCTGCGCAGATACTTTCAATTTGTTCAATGATTGTTGGGTTCAAACCTTTCACCATAACTATCGGACGTGCTCTATGATAAATCATTTCTATACGAAGTTCGTTTAGAAATGCTTCATTTTACCCACTATCAGAACGAAAATCATGAATTAAAGCAAGTCGGTGGTGGTGTGAAGGCGGAATAATCATCACAGAATGAATCAACGAATGACAGATTCGTATTACTTCTGCGTATTCCTAAGCACTTGGCTAGTCAGCTAACCAAATCATTCTCGCTGAAACTAGCACCCAGAGGTGCTTGGGTATACAATACCCGACTTATTTTTTGAGCGTACTGCTGCGCTCGACCTTGGCAACATAAAAACGGGTGTTTATATCATGACTCATTCTTGCAGGCTCTCCGTAGCACCAATGTTAGATTGGACTGATCGTCATTGTCGCTACTTCCATCGCTTAATGACCAAAGAAACCCTGCTGTACACTGAAATGGTGACGACAGGTGCGATCATTCATGGAAAAGGAGATTTCCTGGCTTATAACGAAGAAGAGCATCCGTTAGCCCTTCAACTTGGTGGTTCAAACCCAGCAGATTTGGCTACGTGTGCCAAGCTAGCGCAAGAGCGTGGCTACGATGAGATTAACCTAAATGTGGGATGTCCATCTGACCGCGTACAAAACGGTCGATTTGGTGCTTGCCTAATGGCTGAACCGCAGTTAGTTGCGGATTGTGTCGCAGCAATGAAAGACGTGGTCGATATCCCTGTAACAGTCAAGACTCGCATTGGTATTGATGATCAAGATTCTTACGAGTTCTTAACGGATTTCGTTTCTATTGTTTCAGAAAAGGGTGGCTGTGAGCAGTTCACTATCCATGCTCGTAAAGCTTGGTTAAGTGGTTTAAGCCCAAAAGAAAACCGTGAGATCCCACCATTGGATTACCCACGCGCTTACCAATTGAAGCAAGACTTCTCACACCTAACGATTGCGATTAACGGTGGCGTGAAGTCATTAGAAGAAGCAAAAGCACATCTTCAGCATCTTGACGGTGTGATGATTGGTCGTGAAGCATACCAAAGCCCATATCTACTGGCATCGGTAGACCAAGAGTTGTTTGGCTCTAACGCTCCAGTGAAGAAACGCAGCGAAATTGTTGAAGAGATGTACCCATACATTGAAGCGCAATTAGCGAAAGGTGCGTACCTTGGTCACATTACCCGTCACATGTTAGGTTTGTTCCAAAGCATGCCCGGTGCTCGTCAATGGCGTCGTCATATCAGTGAAAATGCGCACAAACCAGGTTCTGGTCTAGAAGTATTGCAAGACGCGCTAGCTAAGATTCCAAAAGAATTGAATGTGTAAAATTCGCCAGTGAATGGCTAAAATTACCAACTAAAGAATGATAAAGCCAGAGTGCAGAAATGCCTCTGGTTTTGTTTTTTTATTAAAAATCATAATCTTAAATTCTTCTCTATAAGTTGGTATGGAAACTGCTCTGTTTATTGAAAACAAATGGAGAAGTGATTATGTTGGAGCTAATCTTTATTTTAGTCTTTGCGGCGACCTTGTTGGTTACGGGTATCACAATGATGACCGTATTCGCAGCAACTGGTATTGCGTTAGTTGTGATGTTTTTACTGGGAATGGTTGGAGCGGTACTCAAACTATTACCATGGTTAATCGTGATTGCATTGGGTATTTGGTTCTTCAAGAATTACGTCGCTCAGCCCCGCTATAAATAATGAGTAACATCATTTAGTTGATGGAGAGGCGTGAGAATATGGTATATTTCCTCCCACGTCCTCTACGTGAATATCAGCTATCTCGGAGTAAATACTACATGACAAATAAAGCGAACATCGCTTTAACGGCATTATCGTTGGCAGTATCTTTTCCTGTTTTTGCAGAGTACTCTGTATCGACAAAAGTCGGCGCAGAGGTATGGGCTGCCGACACTAAAGTTAATGAAGTGAGACGAGATAGCAGTACCGCGGGCACTTTTTACGCGGCGATTGAACATGATGTTAAATACGTCCCTAATGCGCGCCTTCGTTACTCAAGTGTTGATGCGGATTACATGGGGTTCGATAAGCTCGATTTAACCTTGTATTACCACGTTCTAGAGCATGATTTATTGCACTTTGATGCGGGTCTCACGTTAAGTAATTTAAGTGACACTAAATACATTGATGCTGGCTCAAGCAGGCGTGTAGAAGAATTTGATGAGCTGATTTGGGCTTGGTATGGTTACGCAGAAATTCAAGTTCCGGATACAAACTTTGATGTGATTGGTGAGATAAACTTTGGTGACAACAAAGGTATCAAAAGCACCGATTTCATGGCAGGTGTACAATACAGTGTACCGCTCGAAAAAGCTCGACTGGCTTTTCGTGGAGGTTACCGTGTGATTGATTTAGAGTCCGATAAATTCATGTCGGATCTAGGGAAAGAGTTTATTTTTGCTAACGGCTTCTTTGTGAGTGCGGAATACGCGTTCTAAATTCAGCCATGTTAGATACTCGATTTACTTAAAACGTCGCTTTATAAGCGGCGTTTTTTTATATCACTTCATTATATCTAATCGAAATTTCTCCCTATTTGGCTGACTTAGACCATGCTTACCTAGGAGCAATGTGAAAGTTAAAGCAGGGATAGCGATGACAATAAATGAACTAAGACATCTATTCCGTGAAAATCAGCTTATCGAAGCGATTATTGAGCCTGCAATCCAAGAGGGTGGTTGGGTTGTAGAGTTCAGACATGCGCGCGGTGGTTTTGTTTTTCTAACGGACAGTCACGGCGAAGAATGTCTTTATGAAGATTTGGATACTGCGTCAAAATCGGCAATGGCAGTAGGCTTTCAACAAGTCCGCATTGAAGATCGATGAGCAAAAAGTAAGCCGTTCTTACTTCCAAAAAGTTATAAAACATTCACTTCTATTCTTTCTTGTTATTAAGGAGAGTGGGTACTCTATCGTCACGCAATGAATAGGGATGTCGTGATAATGTCTTTTCAAAAGAATGAGTATTCTCACAAGAATGTGTCTGAAGATAATAATGGGCAAGGAGGAAATCCTCCAATCGCAAGCCCTCTGAATGACCAACAAATTAGCTCACTCCAACAAACTGTCTCTGAGTTGTCTTCACAGCAACTTGCTTGGGTCAGTGGGTATTTTTGGGGATTAGCTCAAAATCAACCAAACACAGCGGTAACGCCAATTGCACAAGCAACGGCAGCCGTATCAGCGAAGCCAGCAGGTAAGTTGAGTATTATTTTTGCTTCCCAAACGGGCAATGCTAAAGGTGTTGCTGAAGCTCTGGAACAGGAAGCAAAAGCAGAAGGAATTGCAGTCGAACTTTTTGATGCAAGCGATTACAAAGGTAAAAACTTAGCCAAAGAAACGCATGTCATTATTGTGGCATCGACTAACGGCGAAGGCGAAGCGCCAGACAATGCCATTGAGCTACATGAGTTTTTGCAATCGAAGAAGGCTCCTAAGCTGCCAAACCTGCAATATGGTGTTATTGCATTGGGAGATTCTAGCTACGAGTTCTTCTGTCAGACCGGTAAAGACTTCGACACTTACCTATCAAAGCTAGGCGCGACTCCATTTATCGAGCGTCTTGATTGCGATGTGGATTATGAAGCCCCTGCAACTGAATGGCGTAAGAATGCGTTAGACAAGGTAAAAGATACACTGTCTTCTGGCTCTGAAGCGGATGTGGTTCAACTTCCTGTGGGTCAAGCTGCGACTGCGCACTCTCCTTACAATAAACAAAATCCGTACACTGCGACGTTACTGACCAGTCAAAAAATCACGGGCCGTGACTCTGGAAAAGACGTTCGTCATATAGAAATCGACTTAGAAGGCTCGGGCTTAACGTATCAGCCAGGTGATGCACTAGGTGTGTGGTTTGAAAATAGCTCGGAACTTGCAAATGCCATTCTTGGTAAGGTCGGTTTGTCTGGGGTTGAGACTGTTGACGTTGATGGTGAAAGCTTGTCAATCCACAGTGCTCTTGTGAGTAAATATGAAATCACAACATCTAACCCGCAGCTCATCACAAAGTTTGCCGAGTTATCCGGTAGCAAGAAGCTACAAAAGTTAGTTGAAGATAAAGATAAGCTTCGCGAGTACTCTGCAAATACTCAAATCGTTGATGTACTGGCAGAAAAGAAAACCAAGTTAACCGCAGATGAATTGATTGGTTTGCTTCGTCGCCTTACTCCACGCCTTTACTCTATTGCATCAAGCCAAGAAGAGGTCGATGAAGAAGTACACCTAACGGTTGCTTTGGTTGAGTACGAACAAAACGACGAAAAACGATATGGTGGTGCGTCTAGTTTCTTAGCACAGCGTCTCGAAGAGGGGGGTGAAGTTAAAGTATTTGTTGAGCATAACAACAACTTCAAACTGCCGGAAGATGATAGCACTCCAATTATCATGGTTGGTCCTGGCACAGGGATCGCACCATTCCGTAGCTTTATTCAGGAGCGTGAAAACCGCGATGCTGAAGGCAAAAACTGGTTGTTCTTTGGTGATCGCACGTTCACTCAAGACTTCTTGTACCAAGTGGAATGGCAAAAGTATCTCAAGTCAGGAGTACTAAGCCGATTGGATGTTGCCTTTAGTCGTGACCAAGTAGAAAAGGTTTACGTACAACATCGCATCTTAGAAAACGCAGCTCAAGTGTGGCAGTGGATCCAAGAAGGCGCTTATATCTATGTCTGCGGTGATGCAACGCGTATGGCAAAAGATGTGCACGACGCATTGGTTATCGTTGCTGAACAAGAAGGCAAGATGCCGCGTGACGATGCAGAACAATTTATTAATGACCTACGTAAAGCGAAACGTTATCAGAGGGATGTGTACTAATGACTTTTTCTACGGACAATAATAAGCAGGTTGTATTAGGTGAAGAGTTAGGGCCGCTATCTGATAACGAGCGCCTGAAGCGAGAAAGCAACTTATTACGTGGCACCATTGAGCAAGATTTACAGGACCGTATTACTGGTGGCTTTACTGCCGACAACTTCCAGTTAATTCGTTTCCACGGTATGTATCAACAAGACGATCGTGATATCCGTAATGAACGCACAAAGCAAAAACTGGAACCATTACATAATGTGATGCTTCGTGCTCGTATGCCTGGAGGCATCATCACGCCAACGCAATGGTTAGCGATCGACAAGTTCGCAACGGAGCACTCTTTATATGGAAGTATTCGTCTGACGACTCGCCAAACGTTCCAGTTTCATGGGGTATTAAAACCGAATATTAAGTTGATGCATCAAACGCTCAACAGTATTGGTATTGATTCGATTGCAACCGCGGGTGATGTAAACCGTAACGTGTTGTGTACCACTAATCCAGTGGAGTCAGAGTTACACCAAGAAGCTTACGAATGGGCGAAGAGAATCAGTGAACACCTGCTTCCGAAAACACGCGCTTATGCAGAGATTTGGCTAGACGGTGAAAAAGTAGAAAGTACGGAAGAAGACGAACCGATTCTAGGCAAGAACTACTTACCACGTAAGTTTAAAACCACAGTGGTTATCCCACCGCAAAATGACGTAGATGTACACGCTAACGATCTCAACTTCGTAGCGATTGCAGATAACGGCAAGCTGGTTGGTTTTAACGTCCTGGTCGGCGGCGGCTTAGCGATGACGCATGGCGATACATCAACTTATCCGCGCCGCGCTGACGACTTTGGCTTTATTCCGCTGGACAAGACACTTGATGTTGCCGAAGCTGTAGTAACAACTCAGCGCGACTGGGGTAACCGTTCAAACCGTAAGAACGCAAAAACCAAATACACATTGGATCGTGTAGGTAGCGATGTCTTTAAAGCGGAAGTCGAGAAACGTGCTGGTGTTAAGTTTGAGCAAAGCCGTCCATATGAATTCACAGAACGTGGTGACCGTATTGGCTGGGTAGAAGGAATTGATGGTAAATATCATTTAGCGCTTTTCATCGAAAACGGTCGCTTATTAGACTTTCCAGGTAAACCACTTAAGACGGGTGTTGCTGAAATTGCCAAAATCCACAAAGGCGATTTCCGCATGACAGCGAACCAAAACCTAATTGTTGCGGGTGTACCTAAAAACGAAAAAGCGAAAATTGAAAAGATCGCTCGTGAACATGGCTTAATGGACGACGGCGTAAGTGAACAGCGTAAGAACTCAATGGCGTGTGTTGCTTTTCCAACTTGTCCGCTAGCGATGGCAGAAGCTGAACGTTTCCTTCCTCAGTTTGTTACTGATGTGGAGGGGATTCTGGAGAAGCACAACCTACCAGAAAATGACAACATCATTTTGCGTGTAACTGGGTGTCCAAATGGTTGTGGTCGCGCAATGTTGGCTGAAATTGGTCTAGTTGGCAAAGCGCCGGGTCGTTACAACTTGCACCTAGGTGGTAACCGTGCTGGTACTCGAGTACCTAAAATGTATAAAGAGAACATCACGGATAAGCAAATCTTAGAAGAGATTGATCTGCTGGTGGCTCGATGGTCGAAAGAGCGTGAAGAAGGCGAAGCCTTTGGCGATTTCACTATTCGTGCTGGCATTATCCAAGAAGTGCTCGTATCAAAGAGGGACTTTCATGCTTGATTCTGTAGCATCCAAGCTGGAGCTCACAGAGTTACTGACATTAACAAAGACGGAGCAAATCCTCCGTCTTGCTCAAATTAATGTCGAGCTCGAAAAGCTTTCAGCACAAGAGAGAGTAGCGTGGGCTTTAGATAATCTAGAAGGCGAGTTCGCGGTTTCTTCTAGTTTTGGTATTCAAGCCGCGGTTATGCTTCATTTAGTTACTCGCGCCAAAACGGACATCCCCGTCATTCTAACCGATACTGGTTACCTGTTTGCTGAGACGTACCGATTTATCGATGAGCTGACAGATGCTCTCAACCTAAATTTAAAAGTTTATCGAGCCAAAGAAAGTGCGAATTGGCAAGAAGCTCGATATGGAAAATTATGGGAACAGGGCGTAGAGGGAATTGAAAAATACAACAAGCTCAATAAAGTTGAGCCGATGCGTCGAGCGTTAAAAGAGCTTAATGTTGGAACGTGGTTCTCTGGACTGCGTCGAGAGCAAAGTAAATCTCGTGCAGGTTTACCGATTCTATCAATTCAGAACGGTGTGTTTAAATTTCTACCAGTAATTGATTGGACTAATAAAGACGTTCATTACTACTTAGAACAACACGGCCTTAAATACCACCCATTGTGGGATGAAGGTTACCTTTCAGTTGGTGATACACATACTACTCGTAAATGGGAGCCGGGAATGTCAGAGGAAGAAACTCGATTCTTTGGCTTAAAGCGAGAATGTGGCCTACACGAAGATGATGGTTCAGAACAAGATGGGTCCGGCATATAACCATAGTGACCTTTAAATCGAGTTTAGAGTAAATAAAGAAAGCTGCAATAAAGCAGCTTTCTTTATTTATAGCACCTGAAAAACACGTCTCAAAGAACAATTCTGTGGATAAGTTGTGTGAGAGTTTGGGGTAAAGTTGAATAAATAAAGGTTTGATCGAAAACTCATCGTTTAACCATTATTTTTGCAATTTTTGAAAAATAACACTTGCCAATGTGAGCGCGATCTCTATAATGCCTCCTCGTCGACAGGGCAAGGGCTCAGAAGGGTTTAAGCGAAGTTGATAAGGCTGAAAAGAAAAACGAAATAATTTGAAGAAAGTGTTTGACACGATAAATTATCTCGCTAGAATGGCCGCCTCTTCCGAAGTGATGTCAATCACAAAGAAGAGTTGCTCTTTAACAATATAGACCTATCAATCTGTGTGGGCACTCGTTGATGATAATCCAATTCGATACTTCGGTATCAAATTAGGTTTCAATGAAACGAAGTGACCATTGAATCGAAAGATTCAGCACAGTCAATTCAAACATTACTTATGTAATGTTCAGTATTCATTGAGCCGAACAAAATCTTAAATTGAAGAGTTTGATCATGGCTCAGATTGAACGCT
>NZ_JAWPOM010000027.1:0-55680 GCF_033344285.1 Vibrio sp. 779(2023) | reverse complement strand
GCGCTGGACTAAACAAAGGCCCCCTTTTAGGGGGCTCACACAAAGCCACCTTCTTTAGAAGGTGGTAATTTACTTGGTTCTTCTACTGAGCTTAATGGTTAACGCTTAAGAGCGTGTCCACTCCTTTCAGCTTGGAACAGAGCGAGGTAATGGGCAAAAAAGCGCTGCATTTGTTGTTGGTTGTTTTGTTCTCCAAGTTGCCCGAGCAAATGTGCAGCGACTTCAAACGTACACAAATTACCTTGTTGTTGGTTGCGTCGCAGCTGATATTGTGAGTCCGCCGACGCAGACAATCCCATAGTAGGGATACCTTCTAACCAACGGCTCTTATTGATCATCTTGCGCGCCTCTTGCCAGGTGGCATCTAAAATAATAAACAGCGGAGTTTTGGTTTGTTGCTGGCTTTGGAGTACCACATGTTCGAGTGTGATACTTTCTTCACAGGGGAAGAGCAACACCGGATACCGCGACGGATCAGCTAATAGAGTGAGCAATTCTGCTGGTGGCTGTTTGCGCTCCCAGATTACTCGCTCAATGCTGAGTTGGCACTGCTCTAGTAGCTGGCCGGTATTAGTATCACGCTTCAGTTCATTCGGATGCATTAACAGCAGGATGTTGTGCTCACTGTTAAGTTTCGGCATTAGCGAGCACATACAATTGAATTGAAAACCGCAGGTTGGACACGGTTGTGACATTACAGACGAACTCCTTCTCGCACCGGGCTTATCCCATCAGAGAACAGACGCACGCCACTGACTTGGTTCGGCGTTGCCGTTGGCGCCATGCTTGGGTTGAGTGGGTAGCTAACCCCAGTGTATTGCATCACATGTTGAGCCGCTTTAGCTCCGCCACCGCTGACATTAAAAATCAGATCTCGCCAACCATGAGAGGTTTGTTGGCCGAGCATAATCGGGCTTTGCACTAGTGTAATGCGGCTATTAAATCGCCATTCCTTTTCGTGATGTTCAAATATCAGCAATGTACAGCCACCGGAACCACACCAATCCAACTGTACCAATAGCTCTTCGTTACCATCGCTGTTGAGGTCGTAAGTTAGCCAACGGTATTGGTTATTGTTGGGGGTGGTTTGATGGATAAAGAAGTAGTTGCGCACCGCGGCATCTACTTTTGAATCAAACTCTGCACTAGAAGGGACGTTAGCACTACCGATGGGGTTGTTGGTGCGTTTTTCGGCTGGTTGCATGATGCCTTCATCACGAACGGTGGCAGGATAAAGGACTAAACCACCATCGGCGATTGGGTATACCAAGTTACCGACTTTTTCTTTGGTCGCTTTGAGCTGATTGCCTTCTCGAGTAAACAGTCGCTCTGACATTAGCCTTTGCTGTTGATGATGCGTCATGACAACTTGAACCTGAGACGGACTTAACTGTTGCCAGTAACCACGCTCGATTAATGGTGCTTGTCCATTGGCGTAACGGTATTTTGTTGTGGCGCTGTGGTCTGGGTTTAAGGTCATTTGTACTTCAAAGCCTTGTGATTGGGTTGAGGTCGCGACATAGGTATTAGCCCAGCCAAGCGTTGCATCGACGTTTGCAGTCATACCACAACCTTGATACGTCTCGCCATCATGTTTTAGTGTTGCTTTCCAGCCATACAAAGAATCGCTCATTGTGTCTGAGCAGAGGTTTTCTGTTAAGCGAAGCTCACCACCTTGCAGTTGATAAGTGCGCTGGCGAGGTTGAAGCTGACTGCTGTTAATCGCTAATTTTGTGGTTTGTTTGCCGATTTGCTGGAATGTTAGTCCATTAGCCTCAAAGCTTGCCGACCAAGAAGGCTCATTACCAAACACGCGAGTTGGTTTGTTTGGTTGCTGACAACGGTTTGGGTTTTCCGTTGTGAGGAAGTTCACTTGTTCCACGACAAAGTTAGCATCGAAATCAGCAGAAAACCCATCGATGCCCGGTGGGTTGAGGTGGCCGATAACCTCGCCATACATAGTCTGGTAAGGCTCGTTATTTAACTGAATTGCTCGTTGCATTTGCTGTGGTGATAGTTGCAACCAATATTGCTTGTCGCTGCCACAAGGCATGATGTATTGGCTCTCGTGACCGACGATCACTTTTCCGCGCAGCATAAAAGTTTGAGGTTGAATGGTTTCAGGCTTATCTAAGGTTGCTGGTGGAGAGGTTGGGTCAGCAGCACCAGATTGTGGCGGCTGTGAACTACATGCTTGCAGAACCAGCAGGGTGGCAAGCGCCACTGGGTTTTTCAAAGCCTTCATGTTATATCTTCCTCATTATTATTACTCAATCGGCATCGGATGGCATTATGGCATATTGGTTATTTAAAACTGAACCAGATACCTTTTCTATTGACACGCTTCGAACCCAAAAGGTTTCATGTTGGGAGGGAGTTCGTAATTATCAGGCGCGCAATATGATGCGTGACCAAGTGAAGGTGGGCGATTTAGTCCTGATTTACCACTCTTCTTGTAAACATGTTGGCGTGGCAGGTATTGCTAAAGTTGTGAGAGAAGCCTATCCCGATCATTTCCAATTCGATCCCGAAAGCGATTATTACGATCCAAAGTCAGACCCAGACAACCCGCGTTGGATTATGGTGGATGTCGAGTTTGTACGTAAAACGGCGCGAGTGATTCCGTTGTCGGTGATGAAAGCGATGCCAGAACTTGAGAACATGCCGTTGGTGAAACGTGGAAATCGCTTGTCGATTATGCCCGTGACAGAAGAAGAATGGGACGCGATTCTTGGCAAAGAGAAGCTGCCAAGTCAGCGATAAAAGAGAAGGGCTGCGAATGTGCAGCCCTTCATTATTTGGAGTATTGAAGCTTACAGCAAGTGTTCTTGTAGGTAGTGTGCAACCGCATCTTCTGCATTGCTGCCAATTACTTCATTATTTGGTAGAGCTTTCATCACTTTTTCGTGTGATGTACCCATAACTAGCCCTTTACCTGCCATCGACAGCATTTCTACGTCATTCATGCCATCACCAAATGCTACGCAGTTTTCTAACGTGAGGTCGAGTTTTTTCGCTACCGCTTCAAGAGCATGGCCTTTAGACACGCCAGCGCTCATTACTTCCAAACACCAAGGCGTTGAAAATGCGATGTTCAGCTTATCACCAAACTGCTCACGTAGTTTGTTTTCAAATACGACCAAACGTTCGTGGTCTTCTCCTGGATGCGTGAAGAAAACTTTCGCAATACCGTCAGTTGGGGCTTGGTCTTCATCAAATAAGACGTAAGTGAATTCATCGTGGAAGTCACGTAACGTTTCATCATCCTTGTTCATCAACCAGCTATCATTTTGATACATGTGAATAAGTATTTCTTGATCATGTTTGATCGTGTCGATCACGCCTTGTACCAGTTCCGCAGGGACATTCTCGCTGTACATTAGCTGATCTTCCTGGTCATGCACTCGGGCACCATTCGACGTGATCATATAAGCTGGAATGCCAACTTGGCGACGGATGCTCGCAACGTCTACGTGGTGACGGCCGGTTGCAAAGACAAAGGTATAACCCTTTTCATGCAGCGCTTTTAGCGTCTCTTTTGAGTAAGCACTGAGCTGATGGTTAGGTGCGAGTAACGTGCCATCCAGATCAGAGGCAACGATTTTGGTGATCTCTTTGCAAGGTAGCGATGTGCTCATGAAGTCCTCGTAAACGGTTTGGATAGTGTGGAACAGGTGAATTGCAAACGGAGTACAGCAGACTGACTAGATCGTACTGCTCCGAATGCGGGGGAACTTGGGCTCGTAGCACTATGCGGTTAAACACAGTGTCAAAGTAGCCAAGTTCAAGCAGTGTACGTCAAAATGAGGATGAAAAAGAGGGTAAATCGATGTGCAGACATTTCCTCTTTAATCTTAGTCGTGAAATGGTCGCCTAGAGTTCTTATTGTGCTTGTTCGTTTGATGGCGATTTAGGGTCATTCATAAAGCGGAAAATCGCATCGAGAGCTTGATTACGATACTTGTCGGTCTCGAATAAGATTTCATGCTGTGCGCCTTCGATGGAAAGCAGCTCCGCGTGCGGGTTGGTTTTCCGCAA
The DNA here is from genome assembly GCF_033344285.1 of Vibrio sp. 779(2023). NCBI lineage: Bacteria > Pseudomonadati > Pseudomonadota > Gammaproteobacteria > Vibrionales > Vibrionaceae > Vibrio > Vibrio sp. 779(2023). The sequence goes on along the minus strand of NZ_JAWPOM010000027.1, from coordinate 51,642 downwards.
TTTATCAATAAAACGCTTTTGCGCGAGGTTGCTAACAATCCGATCGTTTCCGGCTTGGATTAGGATTACTGGTATTTTGACTTGGCGAGTTAATAAAAAGCACTGCTTAGCGGCCATGAGCCCTTGCCAAACCCAGCGAGTGCTTGGCCCACCGACTTGCAGTTCCGGTTTTTCCGTATATAGGTTTCGGAACCATTGGTAGCGGCCGTAACTTTGGCTAAGTGGGTTATCTTCAAAGGGCTTAGGGAAGTAGGCCTGATGTCCTGGTGCATAGCGTGGCAAAGTCGATACCGCTGACATAATTTGTGTGACCGGAATCGCTATTGGTGATAGGTACCATGGCAGGTTAATGCCAAACATGGGCGCACTTAGAATCAAACCAGTAAAAGGGTGTTCTGGGTGAGTTTGCAGGTAACGTGTGGCGATCGCGCCGCCCATAGAGTGCGCGATGATGAAGCATTGTTGATATTCGCTAAGGTCGTGTTTTTTTACGACGATGTCCATATCATCAATATAATCAGTAAAGTCATAGACGTGACCCATATCTGAGTCAGATAATAAACGATCTGATAAACCTTGACCGCGGTGGTCAAAAGAATAGACATCGAAACCTTGGCGGTAGAGATCGTAAAACAGCTCTTGGTATTTCCAGGAAGACTCAATGCGTCCATTTACGATGAGCACAGCTTTTTTATGCTCTGGGTTGGTTAGCTTGCACCAGTAAATGTTCTTTTTCTCAGTCCCTTTAACAAAGCCCTCTTGGCGAGTTTGCCAAAGTGCTGCGATCGGACCACCAATTGCTTGCTCAAATAATGTCTCTTGAGTATAAGTCAAAGGTGAATGGTTAGTCGCCATTAGTTGATTACCTGAAGATACGTTGTTTACGCGATGTATCATCGAAGAATTAGTGAGGAAATGCAATGGATACCCATGTCTGGTTAGCTTATGTAGTAACAGCAATCGTTTTTAGTTTGGCTCCGGGCTCTGGCACGGTGAACTCAATCAGTAATGGTTTGAGTTACGGTACCCGTAAATCACTGGGTGCCATTATTGGCTTACAAATTGGTTTAGTTATCCACATCGCGCTGGTGGGGGCGGGTATTGGTGCGCTTGTCGCGCAGTCAGCAACCGCATTTTCTGTCATTAAATGGGTTGGTGCCGCTTATCTGGTTTGGCTGGGGGTTCAGAAATGGCGCGACACATCAAGCTTAGTCGCAGCTGAAAACCACAACGAGATGTCAGGCACGGCGCTGTTGTACAAGGCAGTGTTGATTAACCTCACCAACCCTAAATCGATTGTTTTTCTGGTGGCGTTGTTCCCGCAGTTTATTGACCCGGCAAAAGACCAAATCACGCAACTGTTGGTGCTTGGCGTCACTACGGTCGTGATTGATGCGTGTGTAATGTTGGGTTACACGAGCTTGGCAGCACAAATGGGACGCTTTATTCGCTCCGATAAAATCATGGGAAAAATAAACAAAGTATTCGGTTCAATGTTCATGGGTTGTGGTGCATTATTAGCAGCTGCAAAGTCATAAGCCATTTATAGGTCCTTCTTTAGCATGAATACAACGTATGTCGCTCGCCAGCCGATCTTTAATCGAAAAAGACAGACGCTGGGTTATGAATTGTTGTTTCGAGACGGGGAGAGTAACGCATACCCTTCACATATTGATTCAAATCGAGCGACATACCGACTGATCGTCGAAAACTTCCTATCACTGGGCACTAACCCAGTGATTGCCTCTTCAAGATGCTTTATTAACTTTCCTCATCAAAGCTTGGTGCGACGTTTGCCGCGCAGTTTGCCGAAAAACAAAATTGTCATCGAAGTGTTGGAAACGTGCCAACCTACGGATGAGCTTCTTGATGCGATTCGTGAGTTTTATCGAGAAGGTTACTTGATCGCTTTGGATGACTTCACCCTAACACCAGAATGGCGTCGTTTTTTGCCATATGTGCATATTGTGAAGCTCGACATTATGGCGATGGGGCTCGAAAAGGCCTGTGAACTGGTCAAAACACACCTTGCCAAACGCGTCAAATACCACTTTTTAGCAGAACGTGTTGAAACCGCAGAAGAGTTTGAGCAAGCGAAAGCGGCTGGCTTTAAATTTTTCCAAGGTTATTTTTTTAGCAAGCCACTCGTCTCGCAGACTAAATACGTCAGTCCTGAGCAAGTGTTGGCATTGCAACTGTTTCGTGAAGTTTGTGCTCCTGAGCCTGACTTTACTCGTATCGAGTCCATCATTACGCAAGATGTCGCGTTGTCATATAAATTATTGCGTTTTGTAAATACGCAAGCGCCGAATTTGGCTGTCGAAATCAGCTCTTTTCGTCAGGCATTGATTTATCTTGGCCAGGATAACCTTAAGCAGTTTGTCTCTTTGGTTGTGGCATCGTATATCTCCAGTAACAAGCCTCGAGAGCTGTATCACCTTTCATTGCAACGAGCTCAATTTTGCCAATTGATGTCGCGCTATCAGCCATTCTCTCATCTCAACGAACAAGGTTTCATGGTTGGTTTGCTGTCGATTCTAGATGCGCTGTTGGATCTTTCGGTGGAATCTTTAGTTAGGCAGTTACCGCTTAGTCATTCAGTACAACAAGCGCTATTACATCGCAAAGGGGTTTATGGTGCACTTATTTCCCTCGAAGAGTGCTACGAGCGTGCCGATTGGTCAGGGGTTGAAAAAATCACGATGCAATTGGGGTTGCCTTTAGAGGAAGTGAAGCTCTCCTTAGGTGAAGCGGTTCGCTGGAGTCAAAGTATCGCGACTGCATAATTTCTGGTTTTATCTTTTATCTCTTTGAATCTCTCTCTTTACAATCAAGCTGTTCGTTAGATGTGAAACTTTTATGACGATGGACGGTTTCCTCTTGACGATATATCTTAATTAAATAAACATATACGCATATCCATATATAGGTATGTTCATTATGCTTCCACATCAGTTTTTTAAGCTGTTATCCGATGAAACACGCGTACGTTGTTTAATGCTCGTGGCCCGTGAAGGTGAAACTTGCGTTGGTGATTTGGCGTTTGCTCTACAAGAGAGCCAGCCGAAAGTTTCTCGTCATCTTGCTCAGTTACGATCCAGTGGCATCTTGGTGGATAAACGCCAAGGACAATGGGTGTATTACGAGTTATCACAGCAATTACCAGGTTGGATGCGAAAGTTAATTGAAGACTTAGTGGCATCAAACTGTTTGAAGCAGGAATACCAAGACGACATCACACGCTTACACGATAAAAGTCGTGAGGCTTGCTGTTAACAGCGAATAGAGATTCAAGGTAGAAGATTAGAGGGTAAAACTATGACAATTAAAGTAGGAATTAATGGCTTTGGCCGAATTGGTCGCTTAGCGCTGCGAGCGGCATTTGATTGGCCAGAATTGGAGTTTGTGTTAATCAACGATGTCGCAGGTGACGCCGCTACGCTTGGTCACTTATTAGAATTCGATTCAGTGCAAGGTCGTTGGCATCATGGAGTTCAGGTCGAAGGCAGTGAGCTCGTCATCAACGGCAAGCGTGTCGCCACGACTCAACAACGCGATATCGATGCGGTGAACTGGTCTGATTGTGATGTTGTGATTGAAGCGACAGGCGTACATCGCAAAACATCATTCCTAAACAAATACCTAGAGCAAGGCGTGAAACGTGTCGTGGTAAGCGCACCTGTGAAAGAAGAAGGTATCGCGAACATTGTGGTGGGCGTGAACGACCATATTTTCGACCCTGAAAAACATCGTATCGTGACAGCAGCTTCGTGTACGACTAACTGTATCGCACCTGTGGTTAAAGTCATTCATGAGAAATTGGGTATCGAACAATCTTCTTTTACGACCATTCACGACCTGACGAATACGCAAACTATTTTGGATGCGCCACACAAAGATCTACGCCGTGCAAGAGCATGCGGCATGAGCCTTATCCCGACTACGACGGGTAGCGCGAAGGCGATTGTCGAAATTTTCCCAGAATTAAAAGACAAAATTAATGGTCATGCGGTTCGCGTACCTCTAGCAAACGCATCGTTAACAGACATCATTTTTGATGTGAAGCGTGATACCACAGCAGAAGAAGTGAATGCACTGTTAAAAGAAGCATCTGAAGGTGATTTGAAAGGCATCCTTGGCTTCGAAGAGCGTCCTTTAGTTTCTATCGATTATAAAGGCGACCAACGTTCAACCATCGTTGATGCGCAATCAACCATGGTTGTGGGTTCTCGTATGGTTAAGATTTACGCTTGGTACGATAACGAAATGGGTTATGCAACGCGCACAGCAGAGCTGGTTCGTAACGTTGGTTTGGCTTAAAAGGGGGTCACAATGTCTCATCCTACATGGCAATTAGATTTGGACTCCGGTGCTTTAATCTTAACACCGTGCCCAGGAACGAAAGGTGTCGATTTGCATGCGTCGTTAGAACAGTTGAAAGAGCAGGGTGTTCAAGCGGTCGTTACTGCATTAGATGATAGTGAATTAGCTGCGAAGAATGTCTCTGCATTGGGTGAAGCCACTCAGCAACTGGGTATGAAATGGTTCCAGATCGAGATTGAAGACGACTGCGCACCAAATGAAGAATTTGCGACGAAGTGGCAACAAGCCAGTCCGGAACTGCACGCGATTCTTGCTCAAGGTGGCAAAGTTGCGATGCATTGCATGGGTGGTTCGGGGCGCACAGGTTTGTTCGCTGCTCACCTACTCCTAGAAAAGGAATGGCAGTTAGAAGATATCGTGCGAGAAGTGCGGGCATTGCGCCCTGGTGCATTTACAAAACCTGTGCAAGTTGAGTACATCGAACGCGTGGCTCAAGACGCTTGATCAGCTTAAATAGCTTTTGGTTCATTATGATCCAAAAGCTAAATTCGAGCTTCTTCAGGATACGACTGTTTACAAGAAAAGCCATTAATATTAACTAATGCATTGTTTTTAAGGTGTATTTTGCTTTTTATTGATGTTGGGGCATTTTTTGAAAATCACAGCAACATTGTATTGGTCAATGTTGCTGTACAGGTTAGGAAGTATTTAGAACATGATGATCTAAATGCTTCTATCGCTGTACATATGAGGTCAATATGATTTCTCAATTAAGCAAAAGTATTCGTCAGTACATGTTAGTGACGTTTAACTATTGGAACTTTACGGTGACCGATGGCGCACTGCGTATGCTGGTGGTGCTCTATTTTCATGACTTAGGTTATTCCACGTTAGCTATTGCCTCACTGTTTCTTTTCTATGAATTTTTTGGTGTGGTGACAAACCTGGTTGGTGGTTGGTTGGGCGCAAGGTTAGGCCTAAATAAAACCATGAACATTGGTTTAGCGATGCAAGTGTTTGCGTTGCTGATGCTCGCAGTACCAAATGCATGGCTGACCATCCCTTGGGTGATGGCAGCGCAAGCTCTGTCGGGGATTGCCAAAGATCTGAACAAAATGAGTGCTAAGAGCGCGATTAAAACGCTGGTACCAGACGAACAGCAAGGTGCGCTCTACAAATGGGTAGCGATTTTGACTGGCTCGAAGAATGCACTCAAAGGAGCGGGCTTTTTTGTTGGCGGCTTGCTGCTGTCTTGGGTGGGTTTTCAAAACTCGATGTTTATTATGGCGGGTGTACTTACATTAGTGTTTGTTTGCAGCATGATCTGGCTAGAAGCGGACATGGGTAAAGCAAAGAGTAAACCTAAGTTTCGCCAAATATTCTCCAAGTCTGAATCGATAAACATTTTATCCGCAGCTCGCATGTTCTTATTCGGTGCTCGTGATGTGTGGTTTGTCGTTGCTCTGCCTATTTATCTTGGTAGCGTGTTTGGCTGGGATCACTTGTGGGTTGGTAGCTTTCTCGCTGCGTGGGTCATTGCTTATGGGTTTGTGCAAGGCATTGCGCCGCGTATTACTGGCAAAGCGCAAGGTCGTGTGCCTGATGGTAGTGCAGCATTGGTGTGGGCAGGAGTCCTAGCGTTAATTACGGCTGGTATTGCTTATGGTGTGCAAATCGGTTGGCAGCCTGAATTGGTGATTGTGGTAGGTTTGATGATTTTTGGCGCTGTGTTTGCCATTAACTCTTCGCTGCACTCGTACTTGATAGTGAGCTACGCTAAAGGCGATGGCGTCTCGTTGGATGTCGGTTTTTATTACATGGCCAATGCGATGGGACGTTTGATTGGCACGGTATTATCGGGTTGGATCTACCAAGAGGCTGGTCTTGCGGCGTGCTTATGGGTTTCTTTTGCTTTCTTGGCACTGACGACGCTGATTTCAATTAAGTTGCCAAAAGCTGATGTTGCTACTGCGTAACTATCCCCAGTATCGCTATCTGTAGATGGTATAAATGGCTCCAAATCGGAGCCATTTTTGTTTCTTATGCGCCGTTTGGTGTAATCAGATTGTGTCGGTTTGGCATGGAGAGTGAATACTGATGCTTGGTTTTTGGTTCTCGTTAAGTGATTAGAGTGGTGATGAAATCCCCGTTGTAGGTCATTGTTGAGTTAAAAATAAGCAAAAACAGATTGTTAACCATTTCACTGGTTGAGATTTACCCTATGCTATAAACGATAAGCGACTCAAAGTAGGGAAAGGTATGAGAGAAAGGGTTCTGTTTTTTGATTTATTGCGCTGCTTCGCAGCGGTAGCAGTGATCGCCATTCACGTCTTGGCACCGTATCGAAATGAGTTAGGAGTGATTCCATTTGACCAATGGCTGACAGCGGTAGGCGTGAATAGCGTAACCCGCTGGGCAGTGCCAGTTTTTATTTTGATCACCGGAGCGCTAATGCTCAGTGACACTCGACCATTTGACGGTAAGTATTATATCAAAAGGCGTTTGGGCAAAGTTTTAGTTCCATTTCTTATTTGGTCGATGTTTTATGCGTACCTTTCAGGCTGGACTTCTCAAGGCTTTGATTTTGAAACCGTAAAAGAGGTATTAAGCAATAGCCCATTCCACGCAACGTATTACCATCTCGGCTTTTTCTATTACTTTATACCACTGTATTTTGTGATTCCGCTGTTTCAATGGATGGTACGCAACGTGGATGACAACGTCTTGTATACCTATCTCGCATTTTGGCTTTTCACCAGCACACTGTTCTTGTTCAAGATTGATGGCCCTTGGAGTAATCAGATGTGGCTTTATATGGGTTACCTTCCACTGGGGTATGTTTTATTTCAAAAGGTACCTTCGAATCGCTCTATGGTGACCTTATTTGTTGGGCTAGGACTCGTGGCGTTGGCAGTGACCTTTACGATGGTTGTGACAAATAGCTTAGAGGCGGAGAAGTATACGGTTGGGCGCTGGCTCTCTTATAAAACACTGAATGTGATTCTAGCGGCTTCGATGATTTTTATGATCGGGCGTTACTTTGGTGAAGGCTTATCACCAAAAGTACAAAAAGCGGTCAGTGTGATCAGTCAGCACAGCTTGGGGATTTACTTACTTCACCCTATTTTCTTATGGCCGATGAAAGAGTTCGGTTGGTACACAGGACATCCTGCTTGGGTGATTCCAGTCTGGATCGTTCTAAGTGGATCTGGAGCCTTGGCGATGAGCTATCTCTTTTCTCGTTCTGCCAAGACTCGTTGGTTACTGCCTTAACGTTTGATAGCGAAGTGAAGGAACTTGTTGCCGCGATAGGTCAGTGTTCCCTTATCTCCAGGGTTGAGTGCATGGTAGTAATGCACTCCAATTTGGAATTCACGCTTTGGACCGATAGAACCACGTTGAACGTAAATCCAATACTCTTGATCGTCTTGACCTGGTGGTGCGTTTGGTATGTCTATCGCTTGTTTATCTAAAACCGTTACCTGCGCGCTTTGCTCTGGAGCGTCTTCGCCCACATAGTGCTTACTATAAAAACGGAAAAACACCCACGCGCCCAAGGCAATAAGGGCGAATAGGGCGACAATAAGTGAGATTGGCATATTAACCTCCAATGTTTTATCGGGTCCCATTCTACAGAACTCGCTGACGAAACGATGAGTTGAGGTAGCTTATTCATAATCTAATGAAAGGGATATGGAGATTATTCGGCGCACTTCACGATTTATCTTAATGATGCACGATGAAATCGTCGCTTCATCTGCAAGCGAAGTCACTAAAGCTGAACGAAGCGGCTTTCACTTGTTGGGCTATATGAGCTCAAGGGCACAAATTGAAAGTAAAATTGCACTTAACGGCTCGAAAAAGCTCTAAATTTATAGAAGAATAAAAATAATGAACATAGGAAGGGTCTGGCAAGGAGGGTTACGATGTCAGATATTGAAAAAGTAGTCATGCGTACCCGAACGATCGAAAAACTTTTGCGTACTCAGTACCATGCAGAAGGGAAAGGGTTGCACCAACTTATTAATAGTTGTGAAGAACGTTTACCGCATGACGTGATAGCAAAGCTTCGATTCATCGCAACCGTGCGTAACAAAGTGGTGCACGAAGACGATTACAAGCTGGATGATCGTAAAGGCTTTATGGCGGCATGTGATGCTTGTGAAAAAGAGCTGACACCAAGAAGCTCTCGCTTTATTTGGCGTACAGCAATTTTGCTAATGACGTTGATTACGCTGGCCGCTCTTGGTTTCTACTATATGCACTGGGATATTTTGTCTAAGCACATTCAGTAGAGCTATACAGATAAATAAAAAAGGACGCATTTGCGTCCTTTTTTATTTTAAATCATTGGGTTAGTACATCATTGGCAGTGTCATTAAACCCACAACCACTGCAATCATAACCAGCCCTTGTTTTTGAGAAGATGAAATCATAACACTACCCCTTAATCTTTGATGAACTCGATGAATTTAATATAGCACTGTTTTTGGGGTTTGATCAACATATGCTCGTTAATCTTTTCAAAAACCACACTTAACTTGTCTAGTTTTACGTGATTCTGACTAATGAAACTATGTTTTTTGTGCTGTATTTAAAGTGTTCACATTGTTTTATTTCTATCCTTTTTTGTTTTAAGTGTATGATTTTATAATGTTAAATGGTTTGTGATGTTGGCTTTGTAATTGTTTTTTGTTTCGAGTGGTATGTTGGGTGTTTATTTTGTCTGTATTTCTCAAAAATTGAGAAAATTAAAAAATGTGCTATGAGGTTGCATCGTCAAATCGAAAGCATGGAGTGAGATTTTCTTACCTTATGAGAAAATATGGGCTTCAAAAGTGTTTAGTGATTCTATGGTTTATGAAGTCCGCACTTTTATCTGTTATTGAAATTATGGTTTTATTTATCATTGACTTACTTTTCTTGTCTGATGTTTTTTTTACTGAATTAAGGTCGGTTTCCTTAGTTTTTACCCCTAGTCATCAGTGGTTTCTCCTCTCTTAGAGCGCTACTAAGACTATTTTCTATTTTGTGTCTGTTATTTATTCTTGTTGACTGCATTATATACATCCTGGTGGTTTAATCGTCAGTTTGTGAAATGGCGGCTTACCTGGAGCACTTATCTGTTTTTCAGTTAAATAGTTTTAGAAAGCGTTGGTTATTGTGTCGTGTGATTTGATGGGTTCGGCTGATGAGCAAAGCTTGGCCCCAATGTTTAGTGGCATCATTCAGGCTCATCGGCTTTATTATTACGTAGGCTGAGGGTTACAAAATGTTTCGAATCGCTAGCGAGATCCAACTTTCGTAGATTGTGTCTTTACATCAAAACTGGTCTACCTAGACTAGCGGCGAGTTTAAGTAAAAGGTGTATACTGCATGTGGAGTTGGCTGGCGATAGGGCTATCAGGTGTGTATTCCGTGTTGGGAGCAAAGCAAGCTAACCCGACACAATCCCTCGTGTTTAAAATCTTTACTCTGCTACTTCTTCTTGTGTTGGTGTTAACTCAAGGTGCATCCGCAACATATACCTACTGGATTGCGGGTGGGCTGATTGTGTCTATGGTGGCAGATACGCTGCACTCGTTTAAAACTCGTAAGCTAATCTATTTTACGGCTTATCTGGTTGCCCAGGTATGCTACAGCAAGTCATTTTGGGTGCAGCTTAATGGTGAGATTGTCTGGTGGCTGTTGGCCCTGCTGCTTGCAGCGAGTATCGTGGCGTTCTTTTTGTTGCTGCCTCAACTCGACTCTCTGGTATTCCCTGTTGTGATCATGGGGATGATGCTGGTTCAACTTGCTTGGGCAGCCGGTGAAGTTTGGTTACAAGTGCCGAGTTACGCCAATGCTATCGGCTTTAGCGGAACCTTAGTTTTGATCTATTCGGCGCTGGCATACGCGATACACGGTTATCGAAAACCGATGAAACACGCCTATTTGTGGGTGAGTGGCAGTTACTTTTTTGCTCATGCTCTCATTGTTGCCTCAATCATTTACTAATTTAAGTCAAAGCAGCTCTTGAGGATTTCAGTAGACTGAACGCATTGTTCTTAATAACTGGAGTCAATAATGAGTGAAATCCATGCTCACGAGCTGCTAAACCTACTTAGAGAAACACCAATGGATCGCGAAGCCCTCACACAGCACTTTGGTGCTAGCGTTCGCTTTCACACCTGTAAACTGAATGATCTAGACTTAGATGCATTACTAGCATTTTTGCTCAAGCGCGACAAAATTCGTGAGCTTGAAGGTAAGTTTGTGGTCAATATGGCGCGAGTTTGCAATCACTAAACGGCGGCTAAGATCGAGGGTGACTATGGTGTTTTCGCCCTCAGTCATATACTCATGTTGTCAGTTTGCTATACACTGGCCGCCATTTTTTAGGTGAGGCCAGAATATGGACATTCTTTCTGCAGCGACCATGCTGTTTCTAATCATGGACCCTCTCGGTAACTTGCCGATTGTGTTGTCTATTCTCAAACATATCGATCCCAAGCGTCGTCGTAAGGTATTGATTCGTGAACTACTGTTTGCCTTACTGATCTTGATGCTATTTCTGTTTGCAGGACAAAGCATCTTAAGTTTTTTGCATGTCCAGCCAGAAACGCTCAGCATTTCTGGTGGCATTATTCTCTTCATTATTGCGATTAAGATGATTTTCCCGAGTGCTGGCAGCATCACTGGACTGGCAGCAGGCGAGGAGCCCTTTATTGTTCCGATGGCCATTCCTATGATCGCGGGCCCTTCAGTGATTGCAGCCTTGCTTTTACTGTCTTCGCAACATCCAGAGAAAATGTTGGAAATGTCAGCATCAGTCGTAATTGCGTGGGGCGCAACATTTTTTATACTGATGTTTTATGGCTTCTTTAATCGCTTGTTGGGTGAACGTGGCTTGAAGGCGGTAGAACGCTTAATGGGCTTGTTACTGGTGATGATCTCCACTCAAATGTTCTTGGATGGTGTAAAAAGTTACATTGGGTGACGAACGAAACGCAGAAAAAAAACCGCTCACAAGAGCGGCTTTTTCGTATCTGAGCGATTACATCATGTGTTTACGACGAATATCGAGTAGGGCAAAAATACCAAAAATCAGGATTGAATATTTTTCCCAACTGCTCATTTTTATTTTGTCGCCAAATGCACCAATGAAGATGGCCATTTGTAAACCGTGCATGATGAACAAAAAAGCGGTCATGATGTAGAGCGCAATCGCGGCATTGCCGGGAAAGGGCATAAAAATATTTAGGATTAATACTAACCAAACAAAGGCGATAGCCGCTTTGGCCAGCATAATTAGTGCTTTCATTTAAGTATCCTTTTAAATCGAGGCGTTATGCGGAGGTACGTTCGTACAGACGATAGCTCACTTGGCCTGCTGTTTTTTCTCGATGTAATTGCCAGTTTTCTGGTAAGTCGGCAATATTGAGTTCTTTTTCTGTTTCAATATAAATCATCGCATCTTCCGCGAGCCAGCCATTTTGTTCTAGCAGAGCCACGGTCTCATCCAATAGACCTTTGCGAAACGGTGGGTCAATAAACACCACATGGTGAGCAGAACCCGGTTGCTTCAAAAAACTCAGTGCGTCGGTATTTACCACTTGGATGTTGTTCGCGTTAAGAGAGGCAACATTCTTTTGTAACTGTTGGAAAGCTTGTGGGTTTAGCTCAACCATGGTCACTTGCTCTGCTTGGCGCGAAGCTGACTCAAATCCCAAGCCGCCAGAGCCAGCAAACAAGTCGAGACATTTTGCCTGTGGTACATCTTGAGCTAACCAGTTAAACAGCGTTTCTTTGACGCGATCGGTCGTGGGGCGTAAGCCTTCAGCATCGTGTACAGGAAGTTTTCTGCCTCTCCATAAGCCACTAATAATGCGAACAAAGCCCGTTGTTGGCTTTTTTTGTGATGAGTTTTGCTGGCGACGTCTTACCATAGATTTTTTGACCGCTAATAAAGTGATACTATATCTAATCGCCCAAGCAATGAGCTTGGAGCTTGGATACAGCCCAGAATATTCAAGATGACAGAGTGTAACACTAATAAGATTAGAATTACCTAATCGGAAAGTTTTCAGAACTTTGTCATTAGCCTTTTTTAGACAGATAATAATCTTGTCAAAAAAGAGTCATTAATAGATAAAAGAACAATCTAGGATAGCCCCAGATGACGGAAAAAAAGAAGCGCGGATTACTTTCGTGGCTAGGTTTTGGTGACGAAGAACAAAGCCCAAAACCAAAAACTGAAGAAACAGTAAAAGAAGAAGCAGTGGAAGCGCCTTCTGAAGAGCAGCAAACCGAAGCGGTTGCTGAGCAAGCGGAAGCAACGCCAGAACTTGAAGAAGAAGCGAAACAATCAGAGGCTGCCCCAGCAGAAGCAGAAGCAGAAGCAGAAGCAGAAGCAGAAGCAGAAGAGCCAGAAGTCGTATCGGCCGCGCCTCGTGTTCAAGAACAAGAAAAGCCAACAGAAAGCTTTTTTGCTCGTCTTAAACGCAGCCTAAGCCGAACAAAAGCAAATATTGGTGCTGGCTTCTTCGGTCTGTTCAGCGGTAAGAAAATCGATGAGGACTTATTTGAAGAGCTAGAAGAGCAACTGCTTATTGCTGATGTGGGCATGAATACCACAACAAAAATTATCAACAACCTGACAGAAAAAGCCACACGTGGCGATCTGAAAGACGGCGAAGCCCTTTATGGTTTGTTGAAAGAAGAAATGGCTGAGATTCTTTCTAAAGTCGAACAGCCACTAGAAATCGATAGCAACAAAACGCCTTACGTCATCTTGATGGTGGGTGTAAATGGCGTGGGTAAAACCACGACCATCGGTAAGCTAGCGAAGCAGTTCCAAACTCAAGGCAAAAAAGTGATGCTTGCAGCGGGCGATACTTTCCGTGCCGCAGCGGTTGAGCAGTTACAAGTGTGGGGTGAACGTAATAATGTTCCTGTGATTGCTCAACATACTGGCGCAGACAGTGCCTCTGTTATCTATGATGCGATTGAAGCGGCAAAAGCACGTGGTGTGGATGTGGTGATTGCTGATACAGCAGGTCGTCTACAGAACAAAGCGAACCTAATGGAAGAGCTGCGTAAGATTGTACGTGTGATGAAGAAAATTGATGACTCTGCACCACATGAGATCATGCTAACGCTTGATGCAGGTACAGGACAAAATGCCATTAGCCAAGCGAAACTTTTCAGTGATGTTGCCCCTCTAACCGGGATTACTTTGACTAAGCTGGATGGTACAGCCAAGGGCGGCGTAATTTTCGCTATCGCTGATCAGTTCGGTATTCCAATTCGTTACATTGGTGTGGGTGAAGGTATCGAAGACTTGCGTCCATTTGAAACTCAAGAGTTTATTGACGCACTGTTTAGTCGTGAAGAATAAAAAGAGTTAGAGGAAATCAACGGTGATCAAATTTCAGCAAGTAAGCAAAGCTTACCGAGGTGGTCGACAAGCACTGCAAAAAGTCGATTTTCACCTGAGGCGCGGTGAAATGGCGTTTTTAGGCGGACATTCCGGGGCTGGTAAAAGTACCTTGCTGAAATTGATCTGCGCGATAGAGCGACCAACCGATGGCAAAATCCATTTTAATGGTCACGACATCACGCGTATTCCAAGCAAAGACATCCCTTTTTTGCGCCGCAATATTGGGATTGTTTTTCAAGATCATCGCCTATTGATGGATCGCAGTGTGTACGACAATGTCGCTCTGCCAATGCGTATCGAATCGATTTCTGAAAACGAAATCAAACGCCGTGTTTCTGCGGCGTTAGATAAAACGGGCTTACTCGATAAAGCTCGTTGTCTACCTAGTCAACTTTCTGGTGGTGAGCAACAGCGCGTCGGTATTGCCCGTGCTGTGGTTAATCGACCAACGTTGCTGGTGGCTGATGAGCCTACGGGTAACCTTGACCCAGAATTATCCAACCGTGTGTTGCGTCTATTCGAAGAATTTAACCGTGCGGGCGTGACTATCCTACTTGCCACGCACGATGTGGGGTTAGTAAACACTCGCCCACAGTATCGTCATTTTGAATTGAACCAAGGCTTCCTAAGTGAGGTAGAAGACTATGGCAGGTAACAAGCACTCCCAAAAGAAGGGGAAAGGCCGTAGTGCCAAGCGTGCGAATACCGATGGTTTTTTCTCTGTCCACGCAAAACAAGCTAAATCCTCTTTTAGCGCCTTATGGCAACGACCACTAGGCAACATTCTGACCCTAGCGGTCATCTCCATGGCACTTGCCATGCCAGCTTGTTTGTATCTATTGGGGAAAAACGTTGCGGGGGCAGCGGAAGATGTCGCTTCTCCTTCACAAGTTAGTGCTTACTTAGTTGAAGGCATGCCGGATGCGCGAGTGATGGTTCTCAAAGATCAAATTGAAACTTGGCCTTTGGTAAAAGAGGTAGAATATATTTCACCGCAACAAGGTCTATCTGATTTAAGCCAATATGCAGGGTTCGACCAAGCTATCAGTCTTTTAAGTGGCTATGCGCTACCTGGTGTGTTGGTGATTACGCCAGATTCGGAGCTAAAAAGTGATATTCAGTCATTAGCCAAAGACGTTCGAGAGCAACAAGATGTGACCGACGTGAGACTTGACGAAGACTGGCTGGCGCGTCTTGATGCCATCAAAACTCTCGCGAGTATTATTGTCATTACCCTGACAGTGCTGATGCTCGGTGCGGTATTTTTAATCGTTGGCAATACATTGCGATTTAATGTGCTGGCGAATAAAGAAGAGATTCAAACCATGAAACTGATCGGTGCGACGGACAGTTTTATTCTGCGCCCTTACTTGTACACAGGCATGTGGTTTGGCGTGTTAGGTGCCACTATTGCGTGGTTGGTAACGGCTTTAGTGACCATTGTCATGAATAGTGCGGTGGAAGACCTTGCTGCGTTGTACGATAGCCAGTTCCGCCTGATTGGTCTAAGTTGGGATGAATCTTTGTTATTAATCATCATTGGGAGTCTTTTGGGATGTATTGCGGCGCGTTTTTCTGCGCAACGACATTTAAAAGAAATTGAACCAGTTTAAGTGATGGCGGTCTTATTACTTGGATTTCATTAGCACTAGCTAATTTTGAACCCTTGCTTAGACCAAATGTTTATGGATAATTGCTTCCCCTTCTTGAAACTTGTTCATTTTGAGTTCAAGATATCGAAGCTAAATTGCAATGTAATGCTCCAGATCAGAGATTGATGAGGAATTGAATGACAAAAGAAGCGTATCCGATGGCTCTAGTCACGCAAGATAGCCTTGATAGCTATATTCGCTCAGTAAACAGCTACCCAATGCTGACTGCAGACGAAGAGCGTGAGCTGGCAGAACGATTACACTATAAAGGTGAGATTGAGGCTGCAAAAGGTCTAATTCTTTCGCACCTACGATTCGTTGTTCACGTTGCTCGTGGTTACTCTGGCTACGGTTTGCCAATGGCGGATCTTGTGCAAGAGGGTAACATCGGTCTAATGAAAGCCGTTAAGCGTTTTAACCCAGAAGTAGGGGTTCGCTTGGTTTCTTTTGCTGTCCACTGGATCAAAGCAGAGATCCACGAATACGTGCTACGTAACTGGCGTATCGTGAAAATTGCGACCACTAAAGCGCAACGTAAATTGTTCTTCAACCTGCGTAAGTCGAAAAAGCGCTTGGGTTGGTTTAACAACGGTGAAGTGGAAACCGTTGCGCGCGAGTTAGGTGTTGAGCCTTCTGAAGTTCGCGAGATGGAATCACGCTTAGCGGCGGTGGATTCAACCTTTGATATGCCAACTGATGAAGACGACAGTTCAAACGCTTACACAGCGCCGATGCTATACCTAGAAGACAAATCGTCTGATGTGGCCGACAACATTGAAGCCGCCAACTGGGAAATGCACACCAACAATCGCTTGGGTCATGCATTAGCGAGTTTGGATGAGCGTAGTCAGCGCATCGTGCGTTCTCGTTGGTTAGATGATGAGAAAGCAACATTGCAAGACTTAGCTGATGAGTTCGGTGTTTCTGCCGAGCGTATTCGCCAGCTAGAAAAAAATGCAATGAAGAAACTAAAATTGGCTGTGGGTGAATTTTAATTTCCACTGCTAATTGAAAGTAAGATTTTCATAGAAAGCCGAGATCATGTGATCTCGGCTTTTTTATTGTCGATCGAAAATCGATAGCGTTTGCGATCCGGATTTTATGTGCTACCTGTGTATAACTCTGTGAAGTAATTATTTATCAACTGTTCGAAACCCGGACAAAATAAGGGATTCAAGCACTTTTCCATCTGGGGATAGTTATAGATATACACACAGTTAGATCAGGATCATCACTACATATTGTGGATCAAAAGATCCAAATACACTTTATCAACGCAATTCACAGCTTTATCCACAAATGGTTGGAATGTGTACACTTTTGAAAAGCCTGATTATCCATGTGTCTAAGTTTGCCGTTGGATAGGTTACAATAGCGGCAGTATACCCAAGCAGCTTCAAATATGGATTTTATGCTGTACCACGGGTGCTGATTAGTACGTTAGGTTCGAGGTTGCTTGGGTATATTAATAAGACAATGAGAAAGTAAATGGATCAGTTTAAGCATATCGATGTACAAGGTGCGCAAGCGCTGCTCGAGCAGGGTGATGCGAAGCTTGTAGATATCCGTGACCCTCAATCGTTTGCCGTTGCACATGCCGAGTCCGCGTATCACTTAACTAACGATACGATCGTTGCGTTTATGGATGAAGTGGAGTTCGAACAACCTATTCTAGTGATGTGTTACCACGGTATTAGTAGCCAAGGTGCGGCGCAATATTTGGTTAACCAAGGCTTTGAACAGGTGTACAGTGTAGATGGTGGCTTTGAAGCCTGGCATCGAGCAGAACTACCGATAGTGAGAAGTTAATGAAGAGATTGGTAACGTTAAATAATCCACGTATGGCGCAAGCCTTTATTGATTATATGGCCTCTCGCCAAATTGACATCGAAATGATGCCAGAAGGGGATGGGCAATTTGCGCTGTGGCTGACTGATAGCCAGCATGAAATAGAAGCGGAAGCCGAACTTAAGCTGTTCCTTGCTAACCCGTCTGATTCAAAATACAGCGCCGCCTCGTGGGACGTTGCCGATACTCGTAAGAGCACATTTCATTATTCCAGCCCGAGTATCATGAGCATGGTCAAAGCGAAAGCTGGCCCCATGACTTTGCTGATCATGACAGTCTGTATCATCACCTACTTGTTACAAATGTTTGGCTTTGGCAATGGCGTGTTTAAGTTGTTGCACTTCCCGGCTTTTGAGGGGCAACAATGGCAAGTGTGGCGATGGCTAAGTCATGCGTTACTGCACTTTTCAGTAACTCACATCGTGTTTAACTTACTATGGTGGTGGCAGTTGGGTGGCGACATCGAACGTCGTCTCGGTTCCGGTAAGCTATTGCAACTCTTTGTGGTGTCGGCAGCGCTTTCAGGGGCTGGCCAGTTCTATGTTGAAGGGGCTAACTTCGGCGGCTTGTCTGGCGTGGTCTATGCACTGCTTGGTTATTTGTGGATATTGGGTTACCGCTTGCCACATTTAGGCCTTACGCTACCCAAGCCAATTATCGTCTTTATGTTGGTATGGTTAGTTCTTGGTTTTGTGCAGCCATTTATGGCGATTGCAAACACCGCTCACTTAGTTGGGCTACTGTCGGGGATGGCGATTGCGCTGTTTGATTCAGGCAAGATGAAATACCAACAGCAAGCCTAAAGCAGATGAAATGAAAAGACCGCTCAAGGGCGGTCTTTTTTTATGTTCAAAACGGATTTGGGTTTATTGATAAAGGTATTTTGTAAACAACAAATCGGCAATGATGGTTTTACCTGTTTCAGGCAAAAGTGTTTCGTTGAGGGTCGTCACTAAGGTTTTGCGCAGATCTTCTCGGCCAGACAGGGACTTAATCGTATCTTCTGTTTGCTTACCCAGTAATTCAATCACTGCATCGCGAATCAAAGGTTGGTGATGCTCAACAACTGATAAATCTTGTTGACTCATTACCATGATGTCGATGCGCACTTGCACATAACCTAACTTTTTGCCTTTGGTGTAAAAGTTAGTAGTGAGATCAGGCTCTAGGGTAAAGTATGCCAACTTAGGTCCAGCTTCTTCCGTTTCAGCCCAACTTGGTGCGGCGAATAGTATGGTTAACGCAAAAATAATTTGGGCTATATAACGTTTGTACATATTTCTAACTTTTCTTTCTCTGGATCGCGATATTCGAATCGCTTCAGTCTTGATACAATGGGCCGTCTATAACAAATAACGGAACTTACGGTTACATACATTACTATGGACGGTAAGTTGTTGCTTTATTGTACGCATAAAGCCTCCAATTGAATACTAGTATGAATCAGCCAACATCACTCTATCTTGCTTCTTTATTGGAAGTAGAGTGGCAAAACCCCGAAGAATTCGAATTTCCAAATGAATTTGCCAAGCATTGGCTTGAAGAGCAAGGGTCTTTGTCACGTCGTTTAAAACAGCACTGCCAAGCGTTAACGGTAGAATTACTACAAAATCAGATCGTCACTGCAGCGACATTAAAACAGGACGAAAGCCAGTTATTGTCCGAACAAGATTGCTTACTGAGAGAGGTAATTTTGTGCGGTGACAATAACAACTGGGTTATTGGGCGGACATTGATTCCTCGTTCAACCTTAGTTGATCAGCAGTATGATTTGGCTCAACAAGGGGATATCCCATTAGGACTAACTGTGTTCAGCGCAGATAACGTTGAGCGGGACTCTTTGCAAATGGGATGGGTAGCCGTACCAGAAGGACGTTTGTTAGCGCGACGCTCAAGGTTGTGGATGAATCACAAACCGATGCTAGTCGCCGAGTTATTCTTATCTAATTCACCAGTTTACGCTAAGGAGACAGTGTAAATGTCCGCAGAAAAAGCCAAAGCATATTGGCAACTGATGCGCATGGACCGCCCGATTGGTTCACTGTTACTGATGTGGCCAACGATTTGGGCGCTAATTATCTCAGCCCAAGGGATGCCAAGTTGGGATGTATTCATCGTGTTTGTATTGGGTGTTTTCCTAATGCGTAGTGCGGGGTGCGTGATTAATGATTTTGCAGATCGCAAAGTCGACGGCCATGTAAAGCGTACTAAGCAACGTCCACTGCCATCAGGGAAAGTGACAGCAAAAGAAGCGATTGGATTATTTTTGGTTTTGGGTATCAGCTCGTTTTTGTTAGTGCTGACCATGAACCCGCTGACGATTCAGCTATCCTTCGCTGGCATTGTGTTGGCGTTCATCTATCCATTTATGAAGCGTTACACTCATATTCCACAGCTATTTTTAGGCTTGGCTTTTAGCTGGGCGATTCCAATGGCGTGGGCTGCACAAACTGGGGAATTACCATTGATTGTTTGGTTTTTGTTCCTCATTAACGCTTTGTGGACCATTGCGTACGACACTCAATATGCGATGGTAGACCGAGATGATGATCTAAAGATTGGCATTAAATCGACGGCAATTCTGTTTGGTCGTCATGACAAGCTTATTATTGGTGTGTTGCAACTGATTGCACTCGCGATGTTGGTTTGGTTAGGGCTGTTCTACCAATTGGGACAAAGTTACTACTGGACCCTTTTGATTGCAGCGTCGTTGTTTGTTTATCAGCAGCACTTAATTCGTCACCGTGAGCGTGAGTTGTGCTTTAAGGCTTTCCTTAACAACAATTATGTTGGCATGGTGATAGCGATAGGGTTACTGGTCGCATTTTGGTAAGCGAAGAAATAGAAAAAGGCATCCGATTGGATGCCTTTTTTCTTATTGGAAGAAGGTAAAACGGTTACGACTGAAGTTGGTGAATACTCTCTTCGATCGTCAGTTTCACTTCTGGATAAAGCAGAGTGAACAGTAGTCGTGCAAATTGCTGCGTTTTCTTCGTGTCACAGTTACCATCGTTATCGAGGTATTTTTGCTGTTTGAGCGTATTGAACATCGCGGTAAACACACCTTTATCGAAGAATTCTGGCGCATTAATACCGTGCAAACGCCCTAGGCGCTGAGCAATATCTTGGCTCTTCTGCTCTAGGTCCGATTTACCCAGTTCAGGGTAAGCAACAAGCAAGTTCATCGCGATAGAGTAGCGTTGCAGCGTTTCAGTTATCGTGCGACCTAACAGAACTAAAGGCTGGTTGTTCGACTGATTGATCTCTAGCTTATCACCATCCAGACTAATCATTTTCTGATCGGCAAATTCATGCAGTGTTTTAACGACCAATTCATCCAACTCGTCTTCTTGGTAACTTAAGAACAGCTCTTTCTTCAAGAATGGGTAGATTTGCGCGACATTCGCTTGAATCTTGGCTACCGAAAGGTTGCGCTGACGAATGAGCATTTGGGCAATTAATGATGGCAGAGCGAACAAGTGAATGATGTTGTTGCGATAGTAAGTCATCAGGATCGATTGGCTACGGTCCAGCGAAATGATGTCACCCATGCTATCGGTTTCAATCACGAACTTATCAAGCGAAATTGCATGATCGACCAACTCCTCAGCACTTTCGGTAGGGATAGTGGAGGTGCTTGAGTACGGATTATTTTTGAGTAGCTTTAAGTAACACTCGATCTGGTTGATCAGCGAGTCACGAGAAAGTGCACGTTGACGAGAAGCAAGCAGTGCGGTTGCACACAAGGTCAACGCGTTTGCCGCCGCCGCATCATTGATGTGCGTCATCATCTTATTAGCGAGGTCGTTCACCACAGGATTCATCCATTGTGGTTTGTTACCACCCATGCTGTCGATGTCTTTCGTCCACTCAGGAGCATGCTCGTTCAAGTATTGGTTGAGCTGAATTGGCTCACCGAAGTTCACATAGCCCAAACCAAAGTTACGCAGTTTACGCAGAGTACGCAGTACAAGCCCTGCGTTTTCTTTCTCTTTGCGTTTGCCACGCAGCTCTTTCGCGTAAGTGCCCACTTCCATCACGTGCTCGTAGCCGATGTAGACCGGCACTAGCGTTACTGGGCGGTTTAGACCACGTAGCATTGCTTGGATGGTCATAGCCAGCATACCCGTTTTCGCTTGCAGTAAGCGACCTGTACGTGAACGACCACCCTCACTGAAGTACTCGACTGAATAGCCTTTGGCAAACAGCTCAGCTAGATACTCACGGAAAATGGTTGAGTACAGTTTGTTGCCTTTAAAACTACGACGAATAAAGAACGCCCCACCGCGACGGAAAAGCGGACCGGCCGGGAAGAAGTTCAAGTTAATGCCTGCCGCAATGTGCGGAGGCACCATGCCTTCATGGTATAAAACATAAGACAACAGCAGGTAGTCCATATGACTACGGTGACACGGAACGTACACAATTTCGTGGCCGTCTTGCGCTAAACGACGCACAGTCGAGGCGTTATTGATGTGCAAACCTTGGTATAGTTTTGTCCATAACCAACTCAGGATGCGGTCGCCGTTTTTCACCAGACTGTAGGAGAAGTCGGCGGCGATTTCATCCATGATGTCGTGGGCTTCTTTACGTGCCTTATCAATCGAGATGTTTTTGCTCTTGGCTTCGTCAGCAATCGCCAGTTCAATAGCTGGAGACTTTAGTAAACGAGCAAACAACACTTGGCGTTGTGGCAGGTTTGGGCCTGAAGCAGCCAGTTTCTGGCGTGAGAAGTGGATACGCGCCACGCGAGCCAGTTTGTGCGCAATTGCGCTGTCGGTACCGTGAGAGTCTGCCATATAACGCAGAGATACCACGGGACTAAAGCGAACTAAGCAGTCGCGTCCCGCCGCCATTACCGCTTTGGCTTTTTGCGGACCATTCATCGGTTGAAGGTAAGGCTTTTGGTTCTCTTCTTTACCTGGCTTACGCCCCCAAAGCACGGTTGCAGGGATCATTTGAACATCCAACTCACTATCCAGCTTGTGCAGTTCCAGTAAGTCAGTGAACAGAGAGACAGAATCGGTTGGGACATCATTATCGTTGTTCATCACAGTTGGACGCGCAGCGATAAAGACGAAACGGTTCAGCGTTTTGCCATTGATTTCCAGCGGGCTGAGCGGGTCGGGTAGACCAAGGCTCATGGCTTGTTTTTGCAGTGTCAGCAAATCCACGTTCGAGCGGAACGGCAGGGCATATACAATCGGTTTAGTTAGGTCGATGTTCAGATCTTCAATCGGGTTCGACGGGATTGCGGTGCCCTTTACCAGTACCGATAAAGGTAGTTTTAGTAATGAACGTGAAAATGATTGTCCAGAAGACATAAAGTTCACAGCCTCAATAGGTATTCAAACAGGCCTAACCTTATTTCAGTTTCCGCTTTGCATGTCTTCTCTATAAAAAGAGATGAGTACGGCAATAGAAATAAGCCTAGGCGATAAAATTTAAGCGCTGCAAGGATACCAGAAACTGGTCAAACCTTTTAATTTTATTGGCTGTAAATTAGTCGAACCCCTAAGTTATTGCTTTGACTTGATTAACTGAAAAGTCGATGTTTTAAACGAATAAAGAATGAACTTAATTGGTAAGCTGAAAGCTCCCCACAAATAAATTAAAAAACAACCAATTGGGTTTTCATTTGAGCATTTACTGGATATACTCACAGTTAACTGTATAAAAAGACAGGTGAGACATGAAGCCGTTAACGCCACGCCAACAACAAGTCTTCGATTTGATTAAAAGTAAAATCGACGACACCGGAATGCCACCAACTCGTGCAGAGATTGCGCGTGAGCTTGGCTTCCGCTCTGCGAATGCCGCAGAGGAACACCTAAAAGCGCTTGCTCGTAAGCAAGCAATTGAAATTATTCCAGGCGCTTCTCGTGGGATTCGTATCCTGCTTGAAGACGCAGCCAATGATGAGCAGGGTTTGCCTTTGATTGGTCAAGTCGCAGCGGGTGAGCCAATCTTGGCTCAAGAGCACGTAGAGGCGCACTACCAAGTCGATCCTGCGATGTTCAAACCGCAAGCGGATTTCTTACTTCGTGTAAATGGCGAGAGTATGAAAGACATCGGGATTATGGATGGCGATTTGCTCGCGGTGCATAAAACCCAAGACGTGAGAGACGGTCAAGTTGTCGTTGCGCGTGTTGATGATGATGTGACTGTGAAGCGTTTGGAGCGCAAAGGCTCAACCATATTACTGCATGCTGAGAATGAAGAGTTTGCCCCAATCCAAGTGGACTTAACGTCTCAGCACCTTACGATTGAAGGCTTAGCCGTTGGTATTATTCGTAATACCGATTGGATGTAAGTGCATTTAAGCAGCCCAGTTGATCTGGGCTGTTTTGTCTTTTCTCTTCTTTTCTCTTTTTCTACTTCCTCCAAAAGCTTGCTCATCATCTTGACCTTGTTTGTTTTGGCCAATTTATAAGCTTGATAATGTAATTGATATTCATTATCATCTTTATTAATGTCTATGTTTTCTCTCTGGCGCAGGAAATGCCCATGTCTCAGTCTAAACATCAAGTTCCTAACCATCTATTGAAGCCACTGTTATTGCGTAGCCGTGAAAGCATGGTCGACAATGGCTTGGTGTACGATCCGATAGCTGCTAAAGCGTGTTTGAGCTGTAAGATGGCGCCGGATTGTTTGAGTGGTGATATTGCGCAGAAGCAATTGCTGCACGTGACGCTGACTCAGCTTTGTGACCAGCAGGTTAGTCACTTCTTACAGCAGTATCCCGATGCTTGGATAATCAATGTCGGAGCGGGGCTGGATACCCGCTTTTATCGTTTGGATAATGGACGCTGCCATTGGATAGAGCTGGATGTGACGGAAAATTTGGTATGGCGTCAGCGCTTGTTCCACAAAAATGAACGCTATGAACATCGCTGTGGCAGTGTGGATGAAATGTCGTGGCTAGAGACGTTAGCCATTCCAGAGCAAGCACCAGTACTCATTTTATGTGAAATGGCACTGCTCGATTGCACAGAGCGCCAAGTCGCGAAATTTATTCAAACCTTGGGTCGACATTTTGTTTCTGCTGAACTGTGTATGGTGCTGGCAGGAGATTTAACGGAAACCAAGTGGGGGCAAAAGCTTGGCTCTGATCGTTATGCTCATGGCTTTGAAGCGCCTGCAGCACAGATATTGCAATGGTTACCATGGGCACAATGGGTGAAAGCTTTCTCGCCATTCGATAGATTCTGTTCTCGTTGGAAAGCTTGGCAGCGTTGGCTTAATAAGATTCCAATGTTGAAGCATCGCCTCACGCCAGTCCTCGTTCACATCAAGTGGTAATTGGCTAGTCGTTAAGCGCTCAGGTACACTCGTCGATCTTACTGATGAGGTGCCTGTGACAAATTCAATCTTCTCTCCTTTATCTAACCCAAAAGTTCATCGTCAAGTCTTAGCTTTAGCTATACCTATGGTGCTGTCGAATATTACTGTTCCATTGCTCGGTTTGGTCGATGCTGCGGTGATTGGTCATCTAGACCACGCTTGGTATTTGGGTGGTGTTGCGTTGGGCAGCACCATGATCAGCGTGACGTTTTGGCTGCTTGGTTTTTTGCGTATGTCGACTACTGGGTTGGCGGCGCAGTCCTATGGCGGTGAAGACCGAAAGCAACTTGCCTTGGTGTTTATGCAAGGCTCACTTATGGCGCTGCTGTTTGCGTTAGTCTTCCTTATTGCCCATACCCCGATAGCTGATTTGATCTTTGGTTGGAGTGACGCCAGCGCAGAGGTAAAACACTACGGTATGCAATATTTCTCTATCCGTGTGTGGAGTGCCCCCGCTGCGCTAATGAACTTTGTGTTGTTGGGGTGGCTGCTCGGAACGCAAAATTCCAAAGCACCAATGTGGATGGTGATCATCACCAACGTGACTAATATTGCCCTCGATTTGTTGTTTGTGATTGGTTTGGGGTGGAAAGTAGAAGGCGCTGCGCTGGCATCGGTGATTGCTGACTACTCAGGCATGGGTTTTGGTCTCATGTGTGTCTGGAAAACCTGGCGAGAGAGGCAATTACCATCACCTCAAAAGTTGCTAACCAGCACTCAACACGGTTTAGGGCGCTTCGTGAAATTGAATCGCGATATTTTCTTGCGCTCTTTGTGTCTGCAAGCGGCTTTTAGCTTTATGACGTTCCAAGGTGCGAGCTTTGGTGATGAGGTTGTCGCTGCAAATGCGGTTCTGATGAGCTTCCTGATGATTATCTCGTATGGCATGGATGGCTTTGCTTACGCAATGGAGGCCATGGTCGGGAAGGCGATTGGTGCCAAAGATAGGCAACAATTGAGTGAATCGCTTGTCGGCACTTTCTTTTGGAGTTTGGTTATTTGTTTAGGACTGACCGCGCTCTTTGGTTTGGCGGGATCCCAGTTGATCGCCATGATCACTTCAATTGAGGCGGTACAACAGCAAGCAGCGGTGTATCTACCTTGGCTGGTGGTGATGCCACTTGCGTCGATGTGGTGCTTTCTATTGGATGGCATTTTTGTCGGTGCAACCAAAGGCAAAGACATGCGCAATAGTATGTTTGTCGCGACCAGCAGTTTCTTCGTTGTCTTTTACTTGTTCGCCGAGTGGGAAAATCACGCGCTGTGGTTTGCAATGACGAGCTTTATGTTGATGCGGGGTATTGGTTTAGGGGTTATCTTTTTCTACCAATGGCACAAGGATACCTTCCTAGCACAATGTTGATATAAAAACAGCAGGTCCAAGCCTGCTGTTTTTCTTTCTGCTATCAAGAAGCATAGATTAGAACAAGCGGTTCAAACCATTCAACGCAGCGACACGATACGCTTCGGCCATTGTTGGATAGTTGAAGGTGGTATTGACGAAATACTCGATGTTATTCGCTGAGCCTTTTTGCTCCATAATGGCTTGACCGATGTGGATAATTTCCGCGGCACGTTCGCCAAAACAGTGAATCCCTAAAATTTCTTTGGTTTCACGATGGAACAATATCTTCAAGCTACCGATGTCTTTTCCTGCGATCTGTGCACGAGCTAGATGCTTGAACGAAGAGCGTCCTACTTCATACGGTACTTTCGCAGCTGTTAGCTCTTGCTCGGTTTTACCCACAGAGCTAATCTCTGGGATGGTGTAGATACCCGTTGGAATATCATCAATCAGATAGTTTTCTGCCTGACCTTTCGTAATGGCTTGTGCGACAAATCGCCCTTGGTCATAAGCGGCGCTTGCAAGGCTAGGGTAACCGATGACATCGCCTACAGCGTAAATGTGCTCAATATCGGTTTGGTAGTTACGGTTTACTTTTAGTTGTCCGCGAGAGTCCGCTTCCAGACCCACTGCACCCAAATTCAACTTATCGGTGTTACCTGTTCGACCATTCGCATACAACAAGCAGTCTGCCTTCATCTTCTTGCCAGATTGTAGGTGAATAATCACGCCATCTTCTGTGCCTTCGATTTTTTCATAGGTCTCATCATTACGAATTACTACACCGCTGTTCCAGAAGTGGTAAGACAGCGCATCTGACACTTCATTATCCAAAAACTCCAACAAGCGGTCTCGGGTATTGATAAGGTCGGTTTTCACTCCAAGGCCGCGGAAGATAGAAGCGTATTCACAACCGATAACGCCCGCACCGTAAATGATGATATGGCGAGGGTCGTGTTTCAGGCTCAAAATGGAATCACTGTCGTAGATGCGCTCATGCAAGAAATCTACGTCGTTAGGCTGATACGGACGAGAACCCGTCGCGATGACAAACTTATCTGCAGAATAGATTTCTTCTGTACCGTCGCTTTGCATCACTGCAATTGAGTAGTTATCGATAAATCGCGCGGTTCCGAACAAAAGTGTGCATGAGTTACGGTCATAAAAGCCCTGACGAAGTCGAGTTTGCTTATCAATGACCGATTTAGCATGACCTAAAATGTCAGAAAATGTTGCATGAACGCTGGTGTTGTTTCGACAAAATAGCGGGTTGCTATTAAATTCGATGATGCGGCTAACGGCATGACGCAGTGCTTTAGATGGAATAGTTCCCCAGTGAGTACAACCGCCGCCGACACTGCTTTCTTTCTCGACAATGGCAACATTCAGTCCCGCTTTGGTTAATCCCATTGCAGCCCCTTCTCCGCCAGGGCCACTACCGATTACGATCACGTCATAGTGATTAACATGCGCCATGATGCCTTCCTTGTTATATTTGCTTAACATTGCTTTAGCGCGATTTTAACTCATTTACTCTATTGGTACACGTAATGCCTGTTAGAGAGTGGAAGTGATCACGCAGAATCGACCAAAAGGGTGATTTGGTATGTTGTATGTCTATAAATTGCATCGAGAACATTGCAATTAGATGCATGCCAATAGTAACGTTCTCGGCGCTCAGAGCGAGCGAAGCAACATATCTTTCTCCGTAGGAGCAAATTGCGTTATATTGAGGCTCTTGTACCCTACAGAAAAAGAGCAAGTTAAGAATGAAATCGATGGGAATCCGCGCACAGCAAAAAGAGAAGACACGTCGATCATTGATCGATGCGGCATTTAGTCAATTAAGTGCGGATCGCAGCTTTTCCAGCCTTAGCTTGCGAGAAGTCGCCCGAGAGGCAGGGATTGCACCGACTTCTTTTTACCGTCACTTCAAAGATATGGATGAGCTAGGCTTAACCATGGTTGATGAAGGCGGTTTGCTACTACGTCAACTGATGCGTCAGGCGCGTCAACGTATTGTGAAAGAAGGTAGCGTAATTCGTACCTCGGTCGAAACCTTTATGGAATTCATTGAAAGTAGTCCGAACGTTTTTCGTTTGTTGTTGCGTGAGCGCTCCGGCACTTCTGCTGAATTTCGTACCGCTGTTGCTCGAGAAATCCAGCATTTTGCGGCAGAATTAACCGAGTATTTAATGAGCACCGGCGTGACCAGAGAAGAGGCGTATACTCAAGCAGAAGCGTCTGTGACTTTGGTTTTCAGTTCGGGAGCTGAAGCTTTAGATTTAGATCGACGTGAGCGCGATGAACTCGCCGAGCGATTGATCATGCAATTGCGAATGATAGCCAAAGGGGCCTATTGGTATCGCAAAGAACGTGAACGTAACCGATTAAAAGGCGGGATAGAATAATGTCGAATGGAAATAAATCTGAAAAGAAAACGCTGATTTTGGCACTGGTTGCAGGTATGTGTGGTGATGCTTTGTTGTCATGGTTGACCATGAGTGAAGTGTCTTTTTCAATCTTCCCATTGATTGCACTCGTACTGGCTGTACAAGCTCTTTACCAAGAGTACCTAAATAATCCGGTATCAGAAGATATCCCATTAGTTGGCTTGGCGTGTTTCTTCGTAGGTGCGTTTGGTCACTCTGCGTTTATTAAAGCGCAATACCCAGAAGCAGGCTCAAACTTCTTTGCGATCATGGTTTCAATGATCTTACTCGCATGGATTGGTAAGAAGCTAGGTTTTGTCAGCAAGAAGACTTCTGCGGAATAAGCAAAACGAATCAAATTAAAAAGCGAGCCATTGAGCTCGCTTTTTGTATTTGACGCCGTGGGTTACACTTTGCGTTCCAATAGCACTCCCGCTTCCATGTGGTGGGTAAATCGAACTCTGAATCTTGTAACGTCTTCTAAAATCCAACTTTTCATTTTAATATGTTGTTTTTAATCGGATTTTAATTGTTCCTTGTCCAAGGATGTCTTTAGCCGTACAATGAAAACTCGTCTTTCCCCGTACCCCACGCCGTACCCAGAGCTGTACCCAGAAATACAGAGGTTTTTCAGTCATGATCAAGCCAGTCGATAAAATTAGTACGAATGCCACGCTGAAAGCATTGAAGCCACAAGGCAAGGAATATTTAATTCCAGATAAGAAAATCGAAGGATTGAATATTCGCGTTCGACCAACGGGCACGATGACTTGGATCTTTCGCTTTCAGGCTGGTAACAAACACGAAAAAATCACCATGGGACGGTATGTTAAGTTGAAACCGGAAACGGGGATGACACTTGAACAGGCTCGAACAGAAGCGGGGCGTTACCGTAGCTGGCTGGAAAACAATAAAAATCCGAAACAGGAACTGGCACGTGAACAGCGCGAGCAAGAGGAAGCAAAAACTTTTGATGATGCTTTTGCCAGTTTTGACGAGAAGCGTTTGTCCAAGCAGCTACGAGGAGAACAAGCGAGGGCAACCTATAGCCGGGATGTCAAACCATTTCTTGGTCACATCAAATTAGAAGAGTTGAGAATTCATGATCTTAATAAAGTATTTGATGCAAAGGTTGATGAGAATGGACAGCGAAAAGCGGGTGCGATTAATGCATGCCATAGAATTATCAATCAGGTGATCAACCATGCGCTAGCTTTGAATATGATTGGTGCACACCCTGCACCACATTTGAAATCCAAGGATGTCGGTGGTGGTTCTAAGGTCACAAAACGCAATTTGAGCTTTTCAGAATTGAAAACATTGCTAACAAGCTTGCCTTCTTGGCGTACAGAGCCCTCAAACGTCCGTCTAATGCAGTTTTTGCTCGGGTGTGGGCAACGTATTAGTGCTGTGCTTGAAATGCGTTGGAGTGAGGTAGATTTGCAAGAGAAGGTATGGTTGTTGCCAGCCAGTTCAAAAGAACGTCACACCAAGAGTCAGGAGAGCCGAAAAGTACCATTAAGTGATTACCTACTGAAACTTCTTAAAGAGCAGCGTGAGAATGTACCAAGCAAATGGAAACTTGTTTGGCCGCAGCTTATGGATGACAAACTTCAAGAACCCGCAGCAGTACGTGCTCTGATCAAACGCAATTTACCGGAAGATTTTGAGCGTTTTTCGCCACACGATCTACGCCGCACCTTTATCAGCCGTTGTAGCGAAATGGGGCTGGATATCGTGGCGATTGAAAAGACGGTTGGTCACCAGCTACCAGGTATGTTGCGGGTATATAACCATCACGACTATCTTGAAGAGCAGTTAGTGGTACTGCAAGCATGGGGAGAAAAGTTGCAAGCGTTAGATACAAGCAATGTCATTCCTTTAGAGTCGATGAAGTTGCCTAAGCATTTGTAAAATTCTTAGAGATTATTCTTACTAGTTAGGGGGTGTTACTCTTTATCTGAGCGAAATTTAATCGTGGCTCTTTGGCTATGTGGGCTTCATGAATGGGGAAGTCTTTTGGAAGACGATAGAGAGAATACATAACTCGCTAAGATTTTTCGTATGCTCCCTTCTCTTGTCCATCGGCAGCATCCACTATCATCTCTCCAACTAAACGAGCTTAGGGTTAACCTTCATCAAAACGTTGACTGTTATATAGATCAAATAACTACTCCAAAAAGTCCCTCACATTGACGGTGCTTTAGTATTATTGAGTGGTATGTTTAATACCTCTTTAGTATTACTAAAATCAATATTTTCAAATGTAATACAGTACACCAATAAAAATAACAAAAAATTATCATATACATAAAATATTTTGCTGCATGCTGGAGGCCATAATGTATCTTCAATTAGGAAGGCTGGGAGTTAATCTTGATGATCTTATTGAATCTCTTGATCATCTCGAGACATATGTGTTCATCAAAGATACGCAATCCAGATATATCT
Organism: Vibrio sp. 779(2023); assembly: GCF_033344285.1. Lineage (NCBI taxonomy): Bacteria > Pseudomonadati > Pseudomonadota > Gammaproteobacteria > Vibrionales > Vibrionaceae > Vibrio > Vibrio sp. 779(2023). Next base: position 20,826 of record NZ_JAWPOM010000027.1, on the reverse strand, counting down.
ATGCAAATAACCTAAGCCTGCAGTTAATGAGAATTGATAAGAAAAAACTGGGTCAAATAAGAGATTCGGATTTTTTACCAGAGGATACCGTTGAGTTCATAAAGCATATTGATGCTAAGGTCATCAAGGGAGAAACGACTAGGGAAGAGGTTTTCATTAATGATGCAAATGGTAAGCAACGGATTTATCTTGAGATGAAATCACCAATTTATAGCCCCGAATCCTCTAATGAGGTTGTAGCTATCTTAGGTATTTCGACTGATATTACAAAGCAAAAGGAACTCGAAAAGAAGGCATGCCAGCAAGCTCAAATGGATGAATTAACTAAAGTTTTCAACAGGCGTGGACTCATCGAAAGCGTACAACGATACCTAAAAAAGAGGATAAGTGAAAACACTTTTTCTGCTTTTCTATTTATTGACTTGAACGATTTCAAAAAAATTAATGATGATCATGGCCATACAGTAGGCGATCACATATTACGTGAAGTAAGTGAACGTATGAAAAGTAGTGTGAGGGCTTCCGGCCTAGTATCAAGGTATGGCGGAGATGAGTTTGTCGTATTTTTAGGGAGCGTTGGGAGTAGCAATAGAGAAGCGGAATACTACACGGAAGAGGTGATGTCGAGAATTGAGAGTGCACTCGCTGGTCCAATAAATATCGGCAAAGGTAAGGTGCAGGTAGGTACGTCAATAGGTAAGTATATTATTGAAGGAGCAGACTTTTCCCTAGAGTCAGCGATAACTAAAGCCGATGAGAATATGTACTACGAGAAAACGCGAGTAAAGAAGATTTAGACTGAACTAAAGTGTCGCAACTCATGCTTGACCTTACAAACCCACAGGTTAGTACAACTAGGTCGTACTGCGAATGTGCTGGTGTCGTAACTCACAATGGGACAAAGCGATTTGCAAAGAGTATGGTATCTACTCGAAAGTTTTAGTAGTTTGACTGATGAACTAAGATGCCGTAGGTGATTTGAGTTGTGGTCAGTCGTATAGAGAGAAAATTAGAGAAGCTGCTTAAAAATGAACGTCACTTGACTAGGGCTGAAGCAGTTAAGCTACTAGCAAAATTGAAGCAGAAAAAAACAAAAAGCAAAAGTAAACATCAAGCACTGAAAACCGTTTCAGGGGGAGCTGTTTCTCCTCGATAGAACAAGTTGTCTAGCATCACACCAGTATTGAGTAACGCGCTCAATTAATGATGCTTGTCGTCGGCAGTTCAGCAATCCTCCACAGCATGCTATTTGGGACAAACGCTCCTTCAGTTTTTGGGCCTGCTAGACACTGCAATGAAATCAACTTTATTGTCTTGCGAAGTTATATTTAATTTCTCTTTTAATTCTTCAACAGGTATTGGGTGGCTTAGATAGAAACCTTGGGCTTGTTCACAGCCTAACTCTTCAAGAATTCGTAACTGGTGATCGGTTTCTACTCCTTCCGCAACGACTTGAATTCCGAACCCTTTTGCAATGTCGATAATGCCCGAAGTGATCGCTCTTGAACGATAATCAACCGCAATATCTTTGATGAAACTACGATCTATCTTGATTTCATCGACGTCGAGTCTATTGAAAATTCTAAATGAGGTATAACCGACCCCAAAGTCATCGATAGAGAACGCTACACCAGACCTTTTCATTTTTGTTACTAGGCTTGCACATTTTTCTATATTCTTAAGTGTGGCTGTCTCTGTGATTTCAAGGCATAGGTATTTTGAAAGCTCAGTGTCTTGATTTAGCTGATGCTCAATTTGATGAATACCCCCAGTGCTATTTAGCTCAGTCGCTGAAATATTTACAGATACGCTTTGGATGACACGGCCTAGGAGCTGAGCTTCTTTAAGTTGCTTTGATGCTTGCTTAATTACTAGCTTCGTTAAAGCGCTACTAAGATTATTTTCTTCTGCCAGCGTGACAAATACTGATGGAGGTATATCTCCGTATTGAGAGTGGGTCCAGCGAGATATCACTTCAACTCCCGCCACTCTCTTGTCTTTTAGGCGATATTTTGGTTGAAAGACTATCTGTATTTGCTCTTCTTGAATCGCATGACGCAACTCTATAATCATGCGTTGTTTTTGGAAATCTTCTTCAGCTAGTTTTTTATCGTGGTATCGGATAGTATTTTTTGTTTTTTTTGCCTGAGCTAGAGCATATTTTGCCGACGACATGAGTTGCTTGACACTCTCTCCATCACATGGGTAGAAGGCCACACCAATAGAGCATGTCACATCAATTTCATGATTTTTTGCATGTTGATTAAACTGCTTTTGAACGCGAGCTAAGTGCAGAGCTATTTGGTTTTCATCATGCATTCGTACCAAACAAGCAAACCCATCAGAGTGTATTCGTGATGAGAGAAGAGGAAAGACCGTATGAGAGTCAATAGATTGTGCGATATCCTTTAGAAACTGACTACTTTTCGTAAAACCGAGGCGATCGGCTATGGGTTTAAAGTTATCAATATCAAGAAGAAAAAGAACGTAGTGTTCATCTTCTTTGGCACTTTGGATTTTTTGTTCTAGGTAGCGAAAAAATACCAAAGGGCTGTGTAAACCTGTTACAGAGTCAATGTCATTCGTTTGTTCAAGTTCTCGATTGTTCTTTTTTACCAGTCCCCACAGCAATAAAGATGTGACCACTATAAATAACATTCCCTTCAGTGATTGAACCAAGGTATAGACTTGTGTATTGCTCGATAGGAGTGCTACTGCTTTATCTGAGAACCAAACCCATAGCGACGCAAACACAAAGTAAGTAAAAACGAGCTTAGTGGAGGATTTTATATCTCTTTTCATACTGACCACAGTATTATTTGTTTACTGCCCATGAGTAAGTTTATACTTATATAAGTAAATGAGTAAACTATCATTAAATTGCGTGTCAATCTAGTGGCACATCACTAAAGTGTTTAAAATGTTACATCGAGCATCAATCACAGACTGTTAGGGCTATTCTGGCGTTTTAACGTATGTTGGTTAGTCACGTCTTGGAGTTACTCTCTATGGGGTTTTGCTCAAGATAACTCTAAGTAAGGAGTGATGTTTCATACAGAGTATTCAAAGGTCTGATTAAGTCTTTGAGTTAGTATAGAACTGTGAGTGGCAATGTCTTTTATATATAATGAAAAAATGGATGATTTAACTTATGGAGTATATGGAGGAAATGAAACAGATGAGGGATAAGTTAAATCTGAGAAAGTTAATTCTGTGCCTGAGTGTGTTCAGTGTACTAGTCACTCTTCTTAATACTTTTCACTCCATATATAGAGTTCAGCATGAGCTGCTAGTTAACAATACCATAGAGTCTAACCGTGTATATGCCGTTAAAATGGCGGAAATGACGGATACTTTTATTGATTATGCTTTATCCCAACTAGAGTACAGCGCACCGATAATCAGCCGTAGAATGCTTGAGCCGCTTGTATTGCAGCAAGAGGCAAATCGATTGCGAACTCAAACCGACTCTTTCAACTCTGTCGTAATTGTTAATGCGGACGGTGTCATCATATCGGTTTCACCAGAAACTATTGAAGTGAAAGGTGTTCAATTAACTGAAGAAAGCGCGTTACAGTCTCTAAATGCGAAAACTCCACTTATCACTAATCCATTTGTATCCCCTTCTGGTAACTATTTGACAAGCATTTCGTATCCTATCTTTTCTGAAAACGGCGATTACTTAGGCTATGTTGCGGGATCCATCTACCTCGATCAAAAAAATATATTAAGGACAATTCTTGGGCAGCATAGTTACAAAGATGGGTCATATTTGTATGTTGTCGATAAGCATCAGACGTTGATTTATCACCCTGATCCGCAACGAATTGGAGAAGTTATTACTAATAACGAAGCAATAAGAGCGGTAAGTCGTGGTGAGGAAGGGGGAAAAGCTATCGTTAACTCCCAAAGCGTTGGCATGCTCTCTGGATACGCGCCCGTAAAACATGCTGGCTGGGGGATTATTGCTGAGAAGCCAGAAGAGCGCGTTTTGTCTATGCTTGTCGATCAAATGTGGCATATGTTTATAGAGTCACTCCCAGTTAGTGTTCTTATATTTTTGATTATTTGGGTTTCTTCGATTTTTATATCGAAACCTTTATGGCAATTAGCCAGTGTAGTCAAAAGTTTTGAAAGCCATAACTCTACCAAGCAAGACTTAAATGAAGTGAAGCCTTGGTATTTTGAAGCATCATACTTGAAACGTTCATTTCTCAGCACGTTCAATATTGTATCCAGCACTATTGATCAGCTGCACCTAGATACTTTAACTGATCCCATGACTGGGCTACTGAACCGCAGAGGTCAAGGTAAGGCGATTGATACCTTGCGAGCACAAAAAACTCCCTTTTCTGTGCTAGTTTTGGATCTTGATTACTTTAAAAAAGTGAATGATAGCTTTGGTCATGATGTCGGCGATGATTTATTAGTCAGTGTGGCAAGTATGATCAAGGCTCAGGCACGAGAAGTTGATATTGTTTGCCGCTCTGGTGGCGAAGAGTTTATCGTTTTCTTAGTCAAAACGGACATACATCAGGCTAAACTCGTTGCCGAGAGAATTCGTAAATCTATTGCATTAAACAAGTTTGATGCCGTAGGGCACGTTACGATTTCTATCGGCGTGTCTCATTGGTCAGCAGAAGATGAGCCTATTAGCGCGACTCTTAAACGTGCCGATGATGCTCTTTATCAAGCTAAACATAATGGTAGGAATCGCACCGAACTCGATCTCTTCAAGTGAGAGGCCTGAAATTAATGATATAGCCCCATTATGCGCAGTGCTTAAGTATTAGGAAGGTCATTGCTCCTTCCTAATACCTGATTTCAAGTATTTTGAAGAACAGAAGTCGGGGCGAATTAGTTTTGATAGGTGGCTAGAGGTAGTTATTTCACGAGACTTCTGCTTCGTTTCTTTACCATCTGCCCTCAGCATCGTCAGCCGAGTGATATGTTGAGTTATTCCCTTCAAATTTCAGCCGACCAAAACTTTCACATAATACATCAAGAGCGATGTCGCTTTCTAAGATGGTTTCTACAGGCACTGCGAGAGTTTCATCGTCTGAGAAATCGTTAATATCCAGCTGATAGAGCTCAAAGCTGCGTTGTTCTTCGTCCGTTAAAGATGACTTGAGTTTGTGCTCAAATACTCGACCATATAACCAGCATTTGATATTTCCTAGTGAAAATTCAATAAGCGGTGCTTCACCATAAATCCCATCCATTCGATTGTTGGCTTTTAGCATCGAGTGAACCGTTAATATTATTGCCACACTGTATGATCTTCCTGCAACCTGTATTTCAGGACGCGCAAGCTCACACCAGTGATCCGAAGAAGATAGCTCGTACAGTTTATTGCTTCTAATCGTTGCTGCGTCAATGACTTCTTCGCGTAAGTAGGGATGAGAATGAGCCGTTCCAATGTATTGATAATCCTCGCCGAACACTTTAGCGATATCTTTTTTTATTGAAAGAGAGAGTGGGTTCCATTCAACTGAAGAGCGTTTTCTTTTAGCTGATGTTTCAACAGAAACATGATTTATCGTACATTTAAATGGGTGGGCTTTATTCGCATATCCCCAAAGGTGGGCCGCTGTCTCTATGGAGACTGATTTGCTGCCCTCATGCTTTATCGCATAAGCCTCTAAACCAGCTATGATTAGCTCAAATATCGCACTTTTACTGACTGAAATTGTCGCGGTCATTTTCTCTTGGTTCCTATTATTGACGGTTATTTTCGTAGTTTGATGAGAGGTAAGACACAAGAGTTATTGGGCGAACTCTACATGTTCTTTCAGTTTGTTTTTATAGCGCTCATGAAGCGAATCCCATACATCTTCACTTACCATGACTAGTGGTAAGTATTCTTCAAAAATGACACCACTGTCGTCAGGGTAGGCAAGCTCGGTATAAGCATAACGTGGGCCATCTACATAAAGCGCTTCCCAACATTCGATGCATTCATCTTTAAACCACTCTTTTGTGATTGGCTCAGGGCCGTTATCCAGAAGATGAATTAAGTTCTTAGAATCGAAGAAATGATGTTCTTCACTTTTGATATCAAACAGGTAGCTAGAAAATAGAGTGATGGCTCTTCTGCAGAAATACCATAATCGCAACATTGAAACCGCGCAGGTGATTGAAGAGCTGATACAGTGGGCGAAAGAGATGCAAGCTGACGCTGAGATGATGGAAAAACTGGGGCTTTCCACTGATGAAATTGCGTTTTACCGTGCATTGGTCACCAACGAGGCATCTGTGCGCACCTTAGGCGATGACAACTTGCGCCAACTCGCTATTGAACTCACGCACCAACTGCGTAAATCGGCTACTGTAGATTGGCAGAAACGAGAAAGCGTGCGTGCGCGGATGCGTAACCTTGTACGTCGTTTATTGCGTCGCTGGAAGTACCCACCTGATGCGGCTGAAGAGGCGATTAAGCTGGTTCTGGATCAAGCAGAAGTGCTAGCTGACGGGTGGTATGCAGCATGATTAAATGAAAGGCAAGGTCTGAGAGCCTTGCTTTGTCATATCTAGGCATAACTTCCATGATGTATAAATGAAAACCCTTTCAAAAAGAAATCGTTGATCATATTTCTCTCTTAACCAGCAACGATGCGAGATAATAGGTTGCCGCACTTTTATCTCAAACTGACCATCTCATTCCTCGTAATAATAATTAAATTTATTTCAGATAGATATTATCTGCGTGCATACCTCAACGGTTTCATTTTTAGGAGCTTTTTATGCGCGAAAATAACTACTACTTTGATGGCCCTGTTACAGCAGATAAGGTGCTCGACGCGGCCGCTGAAATCCTTGCCACACGGGCTCTCCGAGGCGAACAATATTGCAATCCCGAAGCAACAAAAACCTATTTATCTTGCAAATTAAAACACCATGAAAGAGAGGTTTTTGCGGTGATGTTTCTAGATAATCAGCATCGCCTTATTGCTTTTGAAGAGCTCTTCTTTGGCACAATTGATTCGGCAAGTGTTTATCCCCGAGAAGTCCTCAAAGCGGCTTTAAAAGTCAATGCCGCCGCACTCATCTTTGCTCACAATCACCCTTCTGGTGATGCCACACCTTCCCAAGCCGATAAACAAATTACGCAAAGGCTCAAAGAGGCTTTAGCGCTGGTGGACATTCGAGTTCTTGATCATATCGTGGTTGGCGATAGCGCCATCTCTTTTGCAGAAAGGGGGCTACTATGATCCAGAAAACATCGGGTGAACTGGAATTGCAGGATGGCTTTCATCGAGCATTGCTTTTGGTAATCCAACGTTATTCGATTCCTCCACAAGCTCAGCGTATGGTCCTGAACTGTCGACAAAGACGCTATTACCAGACGGGGCAGGGGCTTCACCCCATTGAAATACAATTTCGTCGGACATCGGCCAGTGAAGATTGGCAGGTCGTCTGTTTAGCGAGTTTTTCTTATTCGGAAAGTAAACCTAGTGAGATGGAGCCTGAACTCTACTTTCATCTCTTCAATCTTTGGTGTTATCAACCAGATAGCGGTGCTGCAAGTCTTGCACACCCGCAAGTGAAAGCGCTGTTATATACTTGGCTGAACGCTCTCTCTCTCGACACCTTACTCAGTCCCTCTTTGATGACATTCAGTTATCGATGATTCAAACCTTCGATGAACACCATTAATGATCACGTTTTAACCTCGGCCACTTTTAGGAGATCTAGCCATGTCTATACTGAATTTTACGCCGTCAGTACTGCCTGTTTCTAATAAGCTTCTGACGTTATTAAACCAACATTGTCATGCCTCGATGGAATCAACACAGTCCACCAGTCATGCCCTCTCTATCCATTTTCGAGACAAAAGCTATAGCGCGGAGGAAGGGGGATATCATCCGGTTGAGATTGGCCTCAACATTGTAAATGGTAAAACGGTTGATGTTCTCTACATTACCGACTTTGCGTATATGGGGAGCTATTATCCGGAGTTAGAGCGATGCATTGATTTTGATTTTGGCAATCAAGTCGCTTTTACCGTCGCCACGGGATGGCAAAGCATTCGCTCTCCAGGCATCGATGAGCTGTATCAAATGTGGGAGCAAAACTTTCTTCAGTACGTCGAATGGGAGTGTTACGACGACATTCAGATTTCTCATTAACTTTTATCAATCTAGCTAATCTTTAACCTGCTGCTTTATATCTCCACCAAAGAATCAATCAAACTTCTGGTTGTGGTAATCCCAACTGTTCATCTCGCTCTGTCACTCTTTCTAATATCCAGTATTGGACTTCGCTTTCTACCCAAGCCACGCTGCGAAAGCCCAGTGATACCGATTTAGGGAACTTACCCTCAGCCATGAGCTTGTACATGTACGCACGGCTCAAACCTGTATTATCCAGCACTTCTTTTAGTCGAATTAGTCTCATTTTTCTGTCCTCATGATTTGTTCGTCATAAGGAGGTAGCTAGTTGTAATTTTTCCGGACGCTAACTAAGGAGCGCCTATGTCCGAACAGCACGATCTTTTCACTACGCTTGAAAGCGAGATACGCCAGGCATCCCTCAATGAACGTACTCGCACCAAGTTACTCGATAACCTCAAACAAATGAGAGCCACCGAGCTCAACATTCTCATTACAGGAGCCACCGGAGCAGGAAAAAGCTCAACGATTAACGCTCTCTTTGACATGAGTGTTGCAGAGGTGGGAATCAGTTGTGAGCCGCACACTCAGGGTGTTACGCAATATCGTCTGAACAATCTTATTCTTTGGGATAGTCCTGGTCTGGGGGATGGTATCGAAGAAGATAAGCGCCATGCCCGCTTATTGAAAAATACGCTGAGAGCGAGAGATGAGCAGAATCGTTTCGTGATTGACTTGGTACTTGTGATTCTTGATGGTAGCTCACGCGATTTAGGTACACCTATCACCTTGATTAGCGATGTGCTTATTCCGGTATTAGGCGAAGACGCACAGCACCGTTTAATCATCGCCATTAATCAAGCCGATAATGCGTTAAAAGGAAATCAAGCCTGGGACTACGAAAGCAATACACCGACACCCGCATCAAAAGCTTATCTTGAAACCATGGTGCGCTCGGTTCATCGACGCGTATTGCGTGCAACAGGGGTTTATCTAAAGCCCGTCTACTACGTTGCGGGGCACTGTGATGGATTGGCCAAGCAACGGCCCTATAACCTTTCCAAGTTGCTGTATTTGATTGTTGAACGTTTACCAAAAAATAAACGGCTCTTACTGGCGAATCGCACGCTTTCCCCTCGACATGAGAATTGGAAAGACAACGATGCCAGTGATTACAACAAAAAAACCAGTCTTAGTTTGTGGGAGGCAATCTTCGACACTACGACTCAAGGTGCGCAATACGGCGAAGAAATAGGAAGTGTGTTTGGCACTATGGGCAAGCACCTAGGCAAAATTATAGGCGGTGCGCTAGGGGCATGCTTAGGCGGTTTACGCTATCTCTTTGGCTGGTAGATAAGCGCCGCTACGGTTACATCTCTCAAAGCCAATCTCTCTTCGACATAAGTTGTCGCAACCACCTTTTAATATCAACTCATTGAATAATATATAAAGGATATCTCTCATGAAACCTATTGTAATTACCGCAGCATTAACACTGCTCATGACCTTTACTGCGTCTGCTGAGAGCTACAAAGTCGAATACAAAGACATCAACACCCGATGGGGACCAAAGACGAAAATATATGTAACGTCCCTCTTTGACTACTCGACTGTCTTCGGGATCGAAGTTAACCGAGGTAACTGTGAAGTCGCTAGACCAGAAACACCAAAGATTACCGTCAACAAGAATAAATACAGCCAATCTGAAGAGTTACTCAAAAACATGATCAACCCTGATTACAAAAAGCCTTCCAGTAACAACAAGTCTAGTGGTGTGAAATGGCTTCCTTATTCCGAAGTGGATTTGAAGTACGGAGAGTCTACTGGTTATGTCACTACAATGCCCTGTAGAGTCCTACAAATTGACATTCACTCTAGTGAAGGGAGTTACCGCTTTAATGCGGATTAAACAACTGAAAGGCCACAAGGGCCTTTCTTTTTTGTCTTCTCACTTGCAACTGCTGTGGAAGTTTTTTCCTTTATCCCCAAAAGGCTTACTTTCAAGTTTTGCTAAATAGCTGACACGGTAAAAAGCCTGATTGTATTGGTTGTAAAAAGTCTCCGTATCTAGTCGCTTATTAATTTCATAAGTACCGTTATTAGGGAAAAAAATCGCACTACTTGCTTGCCCGACCGTAATACCGATTGCACTTGCCCAAGCCTTAGCAACCATCCCTGAAACGTATTCACCCGTAAGATCATCATAAGGCCCTATTCCTTGAAAAACATCACCATTTAGCAATATGGCTACGTGATAGTGAGGATACACTGAAGTGACTATCTCTTTACACCAGATAAATCGAGGTTGAGAGTGGCGGTTGTGCTTCTTACGTTTTAGATAAGCACACATGATAGCTTTGAAGGACTCTTGGAACTTAGTAATCTGTTTGCCAGTTACCCCGTTAACCGGATAACCATCCGGGTAATGTAAATCAAATCGCATTAGCCGTGTTCGAGGGTATTGGCTTAACGCATAATCGAAAGTCTTCTTGATTTTTCGTAAGTACTTTGGTTCAAGGGCCCCTTTGTTGGTATTGAAACTCAATGGCATACCGTTGATGTGTAACTTACATGCATTGTTGATGTTATTCATTTCTATCATTCCTATTGGTTAGTGTTCTCAATAGGTAGATAGGTTGTTGTAATTAATTAGATAAGGTTCATATAAATATTAGATAAGGTTCATATAAATAATATTAGATAAGGTTCATATAAATACTATTATTACCGACAGTTTTTCACTCCCTTCCTCCAGCCACGCATCTTTGCTCGACAAGGCGTCCTGTAGCTTCAAAACTTGCAAAAGTTACTCTGATAAAAAGTTAGGCCCCCCGTTTGAGAAGGAGTCTCTGATTTTTCTCATTGATACCAATCGCAAATTGCTTTCCATCAACAACATCAAGGGCTTTGATTGTACGTGCTAGGTCCAATGCACGATAAGCAAGAAATTCGATTAACTTATTGACTTTCTCTTTCTCAAGCTTAAGTGTTGACCAGGCAAAATGTTCACGTATAACACGCTCATACCACTCAATGTCTGTACAAACCTTTCCTTCGACATTGATGAACTTAATGATTTCACTTTCAATAAAGTAATCTATGTGTTCTGCAAACTCTTTATTGCATTTTACGTCAGCAACTTTTTGAAATAATAAAGGTATTGTGAGGTTGTAAACGGGATTCAGCGCACCAGACGATTTTAAATGGGCGATAAAGCTGTAGTAGCTTTTTTGAGCGTACATGGATAAGTTCAGAAAAATTATTGACTTTCTTTTCTTTAGAACAGAGTGGCTGAGACCTTTGATATATCCCCTGATATAACCAAGTCTTCTAAGCTTGCTGAGCATTGCTTGAGCTTTACGTTCAGTGCATCCCATAAATCTGCATAAATCTCTAAGGCTTATACTATCAACAATCCCAGATTCCGTAGCCTCACTTAAAAGATGGGTAAGCATTAAGCGATTTGACAGCGTCAACTCTTTAGCATGCTGATTACTATACCAAAGATGATTCATCCACCTCCTCATATAGATGGGGCGTTGTTCAAACTGACTACTCAACTCATCAAAATCAATGCCTGTAAGTTGATAGCGTGTGACTGGTCTTCCTCGTTTTCTAGGTACTTCTTTCTCAGGTATCAAGAGAATAACTTTTGCCTCTATCAATAAGCGTAGACAGCGCCTTATAAGGCGTTCTGAGGCTTGGTATTTTCGGGCCATATATAGAACAGGTTTTCTGTAAAAATTGTCTGATTCGGCATCCAAATACATAAGCAGCAGTAGCATTCTAGCTTCAGCGTTTAGTTTGTCATTCTCTTGGAAAGTCCAGTTTACAATCATAAAATCACATTTATATTTATTTATAGGGCGTTTTGGTATGTATATTACTTGGTTTTTCTTTCTATGTCCTTGTACTAAGTCCAAAGACATAGTTATAGTGTGAAGGATGCCAACTATATTAAAAACGCTGGAAGCTAGAGTGATATGAGTGAGAAAAAAATACGTCCATTAGAAGGTTTTAGCTTCAACAATGAATCTCATGTGAAATGGTTAAATACGTATCTAGCAAAAGCCAAAACTAATCCAATTGTCGAAAAGCATTACTTTGGGTTATTTCAGTTATCAGCATCACCTAAAAAACGACTTCAAAATTTTTTTATAGATTGTAAAAATTCAGCTGATGGTAGAGAGATCTGGTTACTTATGCATGGAGCTTGGGGGAAAAGGTCGAGAAGAGAAAAGCAAAAGCGGAAGGGGAAAAAACAGTATAATTTTGAACTCACGATAGAATTTGGTCAAAATCTTCAAGCTTTAGCCACAAAGAGGGGACAGACTCAGCAGAAGGTTCTTGAAGAGCTTGTAAATGGTTCATTAACATCAATGCTCGAAGTTCGAAAGTTACAAGAAACTGATAGAATTCTATCACTAGAAGCTACAGCCAATACCACGTTAGAAAAGGAGTTAGGCTCTGCTCGAAAAAAAATTTTAGAGTTGGAGTCAAAAATTGCGACTCTTAAAAAAGAGAACCTTCACAAGCCCTCTGAAAGCGACAATGTTTCTACTAACCATCATGCAGATGAACCGTTACAACTGACTCTAGAAAGAAAAGGTCGTTCAATTATTCACATGCAGCCAAAGGACAGTGACCAAGACTAAGCATCTTTACACTATAAATACCACTAGTAGAGCTGGTGGCTAGGCGCTTGGTGTGAGTATTAACATGAAGGAGATCGGGTTATTGAGTGATCAGCTTGGGTGAAAATACACACTTGGTGTGCTTAATGTAAGGAAATTGTCTGCTTACTGCATGTGAGCATATAACGCGCTGTCAGCGCTGACTATTCACATGAACATGTTGCTTATTTTTGCGAACTAGCATCTAACAGTTAATAAAATCACTGTCTTTAAATACAGCGATGGTTTACACTTTTTGCGTTATATCAACCGGATTATGTAAACTATTTGGACGAAATTGGAATAAAAAATGAAAGCATATCACACATACAGTGCTGTAGACGTTGCATGGAGCTTGCTCAAGCATGCGAAAGAGCAAGGTAAATGCTTCTCCAATTTGCAGCTACAAAAACTTACCTATGTTTGTCATGGTTTATCATTGGCACACTTCCAGCGTCCTCTCGTCGTAGATGATGTATTTGCTTGGAAGTTTGGTCCAGTGGTGCCATCTGTTTACTTTCGCTTTAAATCTTACGGTAGTAGTGTGATCACTGAACAATGTGATGTAGCACTAGACCAAGAAAGTGAGTCTATTGTTAAAGATGTAGTCTCTAAGCTGGGCCATTTGACGGGGCCTCAACTTGTAGATTTAACTCACCGCGAAGGAAGTCCATGGCATCAGGTATGGGATGGCACACACCAAAAAGTGATTCCGGACCATTTGATTCAAGCCCATTACACTCAAATCAAACAATCCGGACGAACAGCTAGCCTGTGAGTAACAAAGAAAATAGTGTCGTCAGTTTTTACATTGACGACACCCCCACAGCTGAACAAGCTTCAAAAACCTTCCAAGACGACTACGAACTGGACTTTCAAGATTTTATAGAAAGAACGGTAAATGAAAGTGCTGCTGAAGACTTCTCGTACTCAAATAATGGAGTAAAGAAAGCTGGAAGACGGCTTCGCAAGAGAGAGGGCGACCTCAAGTCAGCTACTGCTACAATCCAACAGTTTCGAGCCGCACACGAAAAGCCATTAAACACTATCGCATATCTTGTTGGTCGCTGTTGCCGTGAGCTGGGTATAGATGTTAAACCAGTTACACGGTTAAAGCGCTTAGAAACAATCGTAGATAAGTTGCAGCGTAAATCTCTTGATGGTGAAACGGCAAATGCTACTTGCGTAACCAATATGAATGATATTGGCGGCTGCAGGGCGATTTTTCCGGATTTAATTTCATTGGAGAAGGTGAAATCTCAACTGCAACTTACAGTTGAGAAGGTAGGCCGAGTTAGAATTAAAGATATTGATGACTATATTACTAGTCCTAAACCTAATGATTGTGGTTACCGAAGCTTGCATGTGATTTATCGCTATGACCATGCTAGCGGTAAAAGTTTTAACATTGAGGCTCAGCTACGTACTCGACTTCAACATCTTTGGGCTACTACAGTGGAAATTGTCGACATCCTAGAAGGTACCAAGATTAAGACTCACTCTCACAGTTCAAATGAAGGCAAGAGCAGTTTACAGGTTCAGTGGGAAGAATTGCTTTCGATAATGAGCCAATGCATTGCTGATGCTGAAGGGGCTATAGAGTTAAGTGATATCGATAAAGCCGATTTTTCAAAGCGTTTGGTCGTCTTGGACCGCGAAATCAATGCGCTAAATCGGTTGAGTAGTTTTAAAATTTTATCTGAAAAGGTTAATTCTTACTGTGATGGTTCCATTGAGCACGTATTGCTAGTTATTAACGAAACTTCACGAGAATTGATCTTTAGTGAAGAGTTTGAAAATTACAGCCAAGCAATTTCAGTTTATAACGCAGCTGAGAAAGTCACTCGTAGCTACTCACGAGCAACCTCAATACTCAATACCCTTCTCATATCCACAAAAAATATGGGCCAACTTTCGGAAGCCTACCCTAACTATCTAGGCGATTGTGCCTCATTCATCACTCTGCTTGAAGACACAATGCTGTCTGGTGAAAGTTAAATACAAACCTTTCTTGTTGTTATTGACCCTTGTATCTAATCCTGCTTGTTAAAACGTGCCCAATCTGTCATCGAATTTGGTATGTGTAAAATATGGCTTCCTGTGATGGCTTGAGGGTTAGACTTTATTGTCCCCGTACCCCAAGCCGTACCCAGGGTGTTTTTTGCTAAAGATAAAAGCCGTTCAGGTCCTTATTTTATGCGCTCTAGAAGCACTCCAGACTCCATATGGTGGGTATAAGGGAATTGGTCAAACAGAGCAAAACGCGTCACGTTGTGTGTTTCGCATAGAATGTCCAAGTTCTCTTTTAGAGTCTCAGGGTTACAAGAGATGTACATGATGCGCTCGTAACCTTGCACCATCTTACAAGTATCGACATCCATCCCAGCACGTGGTGGGTCGACAAAAATCGTATTGCAGTTGTAGCTCTTCAGATCTACACCTGCATCTTGTAGACGACGGAATTCACGCTTACCTTCGATCGCTTGAGTAAATTCCTCGGCTGATAGACGTAAGATTTGTACGTTATCAATCTTATTGGCGGCGATGTTGTACTGTGCAGATACAACCGATGGCTTCGCTAGCTCAGTTGCCAGTACGCGGTCGAAATTCTGTGCCAACGCCAGCGAGAAGTTACCGTTACCACAGTAAAGCTCTAGTAGGTCGCCAGTGCTTTCTTGGGTACAGTCGACCGCCCATTCCAGCATCTTCTCTGCGACTTTGCCGTTCGGCTGAGTGAAGCTGTTCTCCACTTGTTGGTAGATGTAGCTTTGACCATTGACATCGAGCTTCTCGATCACGTAGTCGCGGTCTAGGACAATCTTCATCTTACGAGCGCGACCAATGATGTTTAGGTTAAAGCCTTCATCATTTAAACGCTGTTTAAGGGCTTTCGCGTTTTCAATCCACTCTTCATCAAGTTGGCGATGGTAAAGGAGTGAAACCAGAATCTCACCGCTTAGCGTCGACAGGAAATCCACCTGGAACAGTTTACGACGTAGCGAGTCGTTGTCTTTCATCGCTTCAACCAATAGCGGCATCAGGTCGTTGATCAGACGGCTTGCTGCAGGGAATTGGTCAACTCGGTATTTCTCACGAGTCTCTTGGTTGAACATGATGTAGTAAAGATCTTCGCCTTCATGCCAAACACGGAACTCAGCACGCATGCGGTAGTGCTGCTCTGGTGATTCAAACACTTCCAGTTCTGGCATGTTGTATGGCGCGAACATATCCGTGAGACGTTCGACTTTTTCAGCCAGTTGTTCTTGGTAGCGTTGTGGGTTGACATCAAGAGTAGCCATGATCTTACCTTTTATGGTGCATTCAATTTAAGAGCGCAGATTTTATTCAATCTCAATAGGATGTCCAGTTTTGTACTGGAATTGATTTAAAGATAGTGCGTACAGGCAGAGTAGAAAGCAAAATCAATCAAAACGTTACAACTTCTAAGGGCAATATTGGCTGGACAAATAATCAATAGCTGAATAATATTTGCCTCAAGTTGGTGCTATCTAGCAATCTAGATGGCTGAAATGGGAATCTGGTGTGAATCCAGAACTGACGCGCAGCGGTAAAAGAGAACGAACGCTCATCAGACACTGCATTAGTTTATGTGGGAAGTCGAGCAAGTAGGCGGTACACCCGTGCTCTTGAGTCCGAATACCTGCCAACAACTGAGCCACAGCACTGGACTGTCATGATGACAGGGCTCGGAAGGAATTACGCGATTTAGGACAATACAATGAGAAAATCCGCACTGGCGATCACTTTGGCATCGCTGCTTTCACCTGTCTCTTATCTACAGGCCCAAGAAACCTCCACTGACGAAACCATCGTTGTTACTGCAAACCGTTTTGAGCAAGCCGAAAGCCGTACGTTGGCAGATGTCGAAGTAGTTACTCGACAAGACATCGATCGCATTCAAGCGAAAACCCTACCAGATGTATTGCGTCGCCTTACCGGAATTCAAGTTTCACAAAATGGTGGTCGTGGTCAGTTAGCGTCTTTATTTGTTCGTGGAACCAGTTCCGACCAAGTTTTAGTACTGGTTGATGGCGTACGTTTTGCACGAGCAGCGAAGGGCGCTGTGGACTTTAACCAAATCCCACTTACTTACGTTCAACGTATTGAGTACGTGCGTGGTGCGCGTGCGTCACTTTACGGCTCAGAAGCGATTGGTGGCGTGATCAATATCATCACCATTGCGCGTGCTGACGAAGAAGGAACGAAGTTAAGTGCGGGTTTAGGCAGCTTAGATTACCAGGAATTGAGTGTGGCATCTGGTATTAAAGTCGCAGAGAGCGGCCAGCTAAATATCGCGCTTGGTAGTGAAAGTGATGATGGTTATAACGTTCGTCCTGTACCGGGAGTTAATGACGGCGATCGCCATGGCTTTGATACAAAGAATGGTCTGCTAGGTTACGTGCACAACTTCAATGACCAGTGGTCTGCATTTGGTAACCTACGTGCTTACGAAAATGTTTATCAATATGACAGCAGCTACGGCAGTCGCGGTTACTACGAAGCAGAAAAAGACGATCTTTCTGTCACTCTGGGCGGTAAGTATCAGTCTGATAATGTGATGTCAGAACTGCAAGTAACGGCACAGAAACAGAAGTCTTGGAACTATGAGCAAGCAAAAGGCAAACACTCAGGTACTAAAGATGAACTTGAGCAGCAGAATGTCCAGTGGACCAACAGTTACTTGCTAAACAACAATACGACGTTGGCTGGTGGTATTGATTGGCGTAATGAGTCTTATAAAGACAAGAGTGCGAATAAAACGTTTGATCGTACCAATGGCGCTCTGTTTGGTATGGCAACGACTAGTATTGATAAAGCAATGCTTGAGGGCAGTGCTCGCCTTGATGATAACGAAGAATACGGTAGTGAGTTCACTTACAGTTTAGCGGCTGGTTACCAATTTGTGCCAGAGTTTGGGGTTAAAGCTTCTTTTGGTACTGCGTTTAAGGCTCCAAACCTATATCAACAGTATGACCCAACATACGGTGAGAAAGATCTGAAGCCGGAAGAGTCAGATGCTTGGGAGCTAGCATTCAGCGGTGATGTCCAAGGCGTTTTTTGGTCCGTCACGGGTTATGACTATAAAATCACGAATCTTATCGATTACCATCCAACCACATACAAATATTTGAATGTCGATGGTGAAACACATATCCAAGGTGTGGAGCTTGTTGCTGAGTTTGATACAGGGATTGTGCAGCACCAGTTGAGTGCAGATTACAAAGATGCTGAAGACGATAAAGGGCATCAGTTGCAGCGCCGCGCTAAAGAAATGTATAAGTGGAATGCTTTAGTGAGCTTCGATAAAGTGGATTGGTCGGTTAGCTATCAGTACGTCGGTAAGCGTCCAGATGTGGATTACAGCACTTGGCCTTCACAAGATATTACGCTTTCTTCTTACTCGTTGGTTGATACGGCGGTGACTTACTATCCGAATGAGTCGACCTCTATTAGCGCTCGTATCGATAATCTACTTGATGAAGAGTATGAGATGGCAAAAGGTTACCCTGCTGCAGAGCGAGCGTACTATCTCAACGTTGGCTACGAATTCTAATCGTGAATGAGCACAAACCGCCTTCGGGCGGTTTTTAATATTTTGTGGTGGAAAATCGAATGAAGAAACCCAAGCGAGTGGTGATCAGTTGGTCCAGCGGTAAAGATTCGACATTAACGCTTGAGCGCCTTAACGAGAATCCAAATTATCAAGTTGTCGGTTTGTACACGACTTACGTAGGGAAAGAAGTCCCTTTCCAAGCAACTCCGCTTGAAGTCGTACAAATGCAAGCAGACTTACTTGCGCTTCCGCTCATTACTATCGAGCTACCTGAAGTCTTTCCAAGTAACGACATTTATCAATCGACCATCGTTAATGCATTACAAAGTAGTGGTCTGAATATAGAAGCTGTCGCATTTGGTGATATGTTTTGTAATGGCATTGCCGATTACCGACGCAGCTATATTGAACCTGTTGGCTGGGAATGCGTCTTTCCTCTATTAGGGGAGAGCAGCGAAAAACTAGCGATGGAAATCATAGAGCGTGGTATTCAAACTATGTTAATCACCATCGACGGAAGAGTTCTCCCTCCAGAATGGTGTGGTCGCTGGTATGACAAAGCCCTAATAGAGTCATTACCAAGTCAAATTGATCCCTGTGGGGAAAATGGTGAATTTCACACATTGGTTACGTCTTCGCCATCTTTTCAAGGACATATCGAGTTGACGAAGCGAGATGTAGAATCTGGAGATAGATTCAGCCATCAAAGATACCATGCTAAAGCATTGCCAAAACAAATCTACGCAGTATGATCGCAACGTTTCTGTTCTTTAGGTAAGACTCGTGCGAGTAGCAAGTAAGAAAAAAGTCCTAGTTTTTGACTCTGGTGTTGGTGGTCTTTCTGTATTCCAAGAGATACATCGCCTATTGCCCCAGTTAGACTACTTATACTTATTCGATAATCAGGCTTACCCTTATGGTGAACTCGATCAGGCTGTACTCATTTCACGAGTTAACCAACTGGTCTCTTCATTAGTCGAAGAACACCAAGTCGACGTTGTTGTCATTGCTTGCAACACGGCGAGCACCATAGTGCTTCCTTCCTTACGCGAAAATTTATCGATTCCCGTTGTTGGTGTTGTCCCTGCGATTAAACCCGCATCGCTTTTAGCATCAAAAGGGGTAGGGCTGATCGCCACTCCGGCGACAGTAACACGCCAATATACTCACGAGTTAATACGGGACTTTGCGCAAGGCAAACCAGTTGAGCTGGTGGGATCAACTCGCTTGGTAGATATGGCCGAAGAGAAGTTGCGAGGCAACAGCGTTTCTCTCGACGAACTGACAAATATCCTGCTTCCCCTTCGCGATAAAGTCGATGTTGCGGTGCTCGGTTGTACTCACTTCCCTTTAATCAAAGAGGAGATTCATCAAGCTTTGGGTGGGGACGTTACTTTAATTGATTCAGGCGCAGCGATTGCACGTCGAGTAAAAGCATTGCTATTAAGTGATGAAATTGAGGATACAGAAGAGGGAAGTAAGTCGATCTATGCCAGTGCAACTCCTTGGCAGGAAGATGCACTGAACATTTGTTTAAAGAAGCTAGGTTTTAATCCTGTTCAGGTTTACCGCCATCCGGATGTTTAGGATCGTTCGCAATTCTCACTTTTAGCGTTCTCTCCATATATTCCTTTTCATTAAGTTTAGCGATAGCTGGCTTGGCATCTGCCGCAGCCATCACTACAAAACCAAACCCTCTTCTTTTTCCAGTGCGCTTATCTTTCATTAAGCGTACTGCATAGACCTGTCCATATTCAGCAAACAAATCGCGAACATGACTCTCATTGGCCTTATAAGGAAGGTTGCCGACATACAGCGTTTTAGTTGAAGGATCAGGATCCGAAGATTGAAGAACAGGTGTTTTGCTAGAAAATGAAAAAAGAAAAGCAGTAGCGATAACACCAATGAGGAAGCTCAAGGCTGGTGGGATGATGAATTGAGAGAAGATGATTCCCCCAACGATGGCCAGCCCAACACATAAAATCAGATTTTTTTTAGACGTCATTTTAATTACTACACATAGTGATAAAGAGATCGATTGCCCATTAACAGAATAGACACATGAATCTTACGTATATGGTTGGTGTTTTTCCAACCAATTGCTGTGATATGTCTCAAATGTGACGAAGAAATATGCAAATATCGCACTTTTGGCTAATTTGTGACCGGTTGGTTTTTTATTTGCAAAAAACACTTGTACTAATTTCTCAACTCCCTATACTGCGCATCCACCGACACGGAGTGAGACGAAAGTCACACAGCGAGTCGGGAAGAGAGAAAATAAATTTGAAAAAATGCTTGACTCTCTCACGGTGTGAAGTAAGATACGCACCCCTAACGACGAGCAACTAAGTTGCTGAAAATGTTAGAAAAGCTCTTTAAAAATAAGAACCTATCAATCTGTGTGGGCACTCGTTGATGATAATCCAATTAGATACCTCGGTATCAAATTAGGTTTCAATGAAAC
>NZ_JAWPOM010000026.1:0-61331 GCF_033344285.1 Vibrio sp. 779(2023) | reverse complement strand
ATCATGACCGAGACGCAATTTGCAGAGCTAATGGCTCGACTCGATAACTTTCAGTTAATGGTGTTCTTAGGCATTTGTTTCTTGCTAGTTGCGCTCGGTTGGATAGTCGGAGGACAAAGATAAATGCTGTCATCAGAGTTCATGCTCGGCTGTTTCGCGACAGCCTTTATCCTTGGCTTCTCGATTGGCTTCCACATTCTCGGATTCAAGAAAGCGGCTGAGGTTTCAACTTCTTCATAAACCATAACATAGGAAATAAGACTATGGAAAAGCAAAGCAAAGTACGCGCAGCAATGGCTAAGGCTGGCGCAGTAGTAACAGCAAAACGTGCGGCATTTGGTGGTGCACTTCTCATGGCGGCATCTTCTGCGAATGCAGCACTGCCAGAAGTGGCAACACAAGCCTTTAGCACACTGGCAAGTTACGTCACTGAAATGCTCACCTCGACATGGGGTATCGCCGTGCCAATGACGGTTGGCTTCATCGGCATCAAGCTATTCAAGAAAGGTGCAAACAAAGCAACGTAATTCTAACGATTGCTTTATACACCCATTGGTCAGCGCCTCCGAATGGGGGCGTTTTTTATGAGGAAAATAAATGAGTATTAAACAAAGCATTGCGTCACTGGTTATTTTGCTGAGTGTTTCGTTTAGTGCTTTTGCTTCTGATTATTTGAAAATTACTCAAATTGGCAACAACTCACATTTAGTTACTGGTTGTACTGGTGTTTCTGTTGGGTCTGTAGTTGCTCTTGGCTTTCGCTCTTTGGGTAATAGTTACAATGGTGGCACTTGTACTGAATTTGCGGTTAGTGCAAGTCAAGTCCGTGTTTCTTGGAAATACGGTAGTAAAACCCATGATGGTTATATGTACGGCTCCTTGGTCTCATCTTGTCCTGATGGTGAACAACTAAACCCTGACACTGGCAAGTGTGAAGAACCTCCAGTTCCTTTCTGTGAGAAGCCTGACACTATAAATCAAATGAATCAGTTTAAAGATGCTTGTTTCGACAAGGGTTGGAACCCTGTGGTGTCTTGTACTGATTCAACTGAATCTTTAGAGATGTCATGTAACCCACCTCCAGAGCCTGAAGAGTGCACCCCTGATTCATCTGATTGGCCTGCATGTAAAGACCCAGAGCCAGAAGAATGTACACCTGATTCACCGGATTGGGATCCTAGATATGGTACGTGTTGTAGACCAGAAAACAATTGGTGTGATACTCCCAAGCCAGAATCCTGTGTTATTGGCGGTCCCAATTGGCCAGCTTGTGCCACTGATACCGATATCGACCCCCCAACGGGCGGTGATTTGGGCGACCCTGATAAACCAAGTGGCGGCGGTACTGGTAATCCTGACCCAGAGAAACCCGAGCCTGATGTCGATAATACGAGTGATACCCTCGCTGCTATCAAATCCATGAACAGTGACTTGAATGCGCAGCTAACTGGCATCAATAACGACATGAATAGAAATCAGGCTGAAACTAAATCGGCTCTCGATGCGCTCAAAGCGTCGGTAGATTTGAATACGGATACTGTCGTCGATAATGCAAACCATGTGGCGAATGCTATTCAAGGTCAGTCCGATATGTTGTCTGATATTGGCAACAATACAAACCGTTTGCTGACTTCGGCGAACAATCAGTTAAGTAATGGTTTTGGTCAACTGTCTAGTGACCTTGGAGATTTACAGGAAACCAACCAACAAGGTTTTGATGACCTTTTGAACAAGCTAGACGATTTAAAACCATGCGACCCTACTCCTGAGAATAGATTCTGTGAAAGCCCTCATGGATTGGATAGTAACTTTGTTGGTGATGCACTAACTCAAGCGGATTCGATTGTTTCTGGTGCTTTAGGCTCTTATGAATCGACGGTTGTTGGTGCGGCAAATGATTTGCTTGAAAAGAATATTACGGCTGAATCTGAGGCGCATATTACTGCGGTTTCTGATTCATTCCTTAACTTGCTTCCACAACCTAGCGAATGTATGCGGCTTTCTTTGCCAACACTCAATGGTGGGAACGTTTCAATCTCTTGTGAGTTCTCTCATAAGTTAAAAATGATCCTCTCCATTCTGATTTACATCTATACGATTAAGACGCTTGTTGAAATCCTGCTGACTGAGGTCACGCCTGTACCAAGTAACAAGCCAGGTTCGGGGAGATATTACTAATGATTCAGCTATTACCTATTGTTTCAGGCATTAGTGCGGCACTGCGTTTACCTGCTTTGGTCGCGTTTATTGCACAAATAGCGACGACTCTGTTTGGTTGGTTCTTTATCGCCAAGGCGCGCAACGTCACGATTAACTTGGTGATTATTACCTTATTGATTGGGCTTACACTCGCGCTCACTCTTGCCATTTATACGCTTGCCACTGGGCTTTCTTACGTCACGCCCCCGTTTTGGTCACAAGCGGCGGGCATGTTTATCCCAAATAACGCAATTCCTTGCGTGAGTGCGATTTACTCGGCGCGTCTGCTGCGTTGGGTGTGGGAGTGGAAGTTCTACGCGATTGTGAGGGCGGCGTAATGGCATCGGTCTACTTTGTCACGGGTAAGCTCGGCTCAGGCAAAACGCTAACAGCAGTCGGTAAGATTCGCGAGGCGTTTATGCGCGGTGTGCCTGTAGCGACAAACCTCGATATCAACTTGAAAGAAATGCTTGGACGCGATAAGCGCAACACTCGCCTTTACCGTCTGCCGGACAAGCCTCAAGTGGAAGATTTGATGGTGATTGGTTCGGCAAACAAGAGCTATGACACCAAAAAAGACGGCTTGATTGTGCTCGATGAGTGCGGAACGTGGTTTAACTCGCGCACATGGAACGATAAGAATCGACAAAAGTTAATTGATCACCTTTTGCATATTCGAAAGCTTGGATGGGATGTCATTTTCATCGTTCAAGACATTTCGATTGTTGATAAACAAGCGCGTCTCGCACTGGCTGAGCACACCGTGTTTTGTCGTCGTTTAGACCGTCTTCAAGTCCCTATCATCTCGACTGCGGTATCCGTTCTGACGCTCGGTCAGCTCAAGTTGAAAATGCCTAAGCTGCACGTTGGCATTGTGAAGTATGGTGACAACGCGAACTCGCTCACCGTCGATAAATGGATGCTCTGGGGTACGGACTTATACAGCTCTTATGACACTAAGCAGATGTTTAGAAACAACTATGAGGACGGCGTTTTTTCAGTATTGCCGCCCTATTATACCCATGGACGTTACACTGTCCCGTATACGTTGAGAAATATCATGCGCATTACGAAAATCTATCTCCGTAAATACTCTCGATTCAGTGTATTTGCGGCAGGTGTCGCCGTCTCGTTTGCGGTGTTCACCTTAGTTGGCACACCGAACATATCGACGGAACCCGAAACGGCTCAAGCCTCGGAGCCTCGCGAGTCATTGAGTGACTTGCTCGACGGCTATCGAATCGAATCGTCAATGAATCCCCCAAACGTAGCCCCGTCTTTTGTGCTCGTTAAGGACGATGTGCGTCTGTCGTCGTCGCAACTATACGCAAAGGGCTTTACGGCTCAATCTAACGGCTCTTGCTCCATTACGGTTAGCGGCAACGGTCAATCATTCAAAGTTATGTGCTAGGGAATAAGGTGCGCTTTATGTCATGGATAATCGCAAAACTCACAGCTTGTCTTTCAAAAAAACAAAAAAAATCTTATTGTGCCGGAGGCTTATTATCAGCGCTCTCGTTGCTCACTATGCGCTGTGGTAAAGTTGATAAACAAACTACGGCTTGTTCCAACTTTTCCACATCCAGCATTACTACCTTTCTGCTCGCGTGCACCCTGCTCAGCTCCCCTTCTTTTGCTGCAAGCTCTGCGCCTTTTGAGGCAAAGAACACACCGATTGGAGACTTTGCATCGTGGTTCTCGGTTCATACGGGGAATACGGTGGTTCTCGGTCAAGGTGTTACTGGTGAGGTCAGCTTTACCGCACCGGATTTGAAAGATGAGGACTATCCAGCCTTTTTCCTTTCGGTGCTTCGTGCGCATGGTTACGAGCTTACGCATGACCACGGCGTTTTTACCATCATTGCTGACGCCAACAAAGTGGAGACGTTCGAACCCTCACAAGTGAAGTTGTACTTCTTTGAGAATGTTCGAAATACCAAGGTCGTTGATTTGATTTCCTCGATGCTTGCTGCAACTCAGAATCAAACACTGAACAACAAAGCGATTAAGAATTACAAGGTTGAGGTGCTACCGACCACAAACAGCATTATCGTGACTGGCTCTGAGAACCAATTGAAGCACATTGATGTGCTCATCAAAGGGATTGATAGACCACAAAAGCAAGTCTTTATCGAGGCGGTAATTACCGAAACTGAGCTCGGTGATTCTCAAGAAGTCGGCGTAAATATGGACTTAGCATTGAGTGAGGCTGGTTTTGTTTCGCAACCTACTGCAATTAAGAAAGCCGTTGATAACTTGCTGTTTTATGAGGGCGGTGATTTTAACGCGCTCATTAAAGCTGTATCAAAGAATCAGAATACCAAGCTCTTATCGCGACCAAATATGTTCATTATGGACAGGGAGCGCGGTTACATCACGGTAGGTCAGAACGTGCCGTTCCTCACTTCGTCTGAGGTAACTGACGGCGGTAATCGAGTCCAGCAAAT
Organism: Vibrio sp. 779(2023); assembly: GCF_033344285.1. Lineage (NCBI taxonomy): Bacteria > Pseudomonadati > Pseudomonadota > Gammaproteobacteria > Vibrionales > Vibrionaceae > Vibrio > Vibrio sp. 779(2023). The sequence continues at coordinate 56,685 of NZ_JAWPOM010000026.1, read as the reverse complement.
TGAGCGTAAGGATGTGGGCGTGTCACTTGAAGTGGTACCTCATGTGATTGGTGATCATGTTGTGTTGCAGATAATGCAAAAGTCTGACTCAGTAACGGATTCCTCTATCGCATCCGACATCATCACCAATACGCGAACACTGCAAACTGTAGTCAAGGTAAAAGACCGCCAAACGATCTCTTTAGGTGGTTTGATTTCCCAAGAGCAACGCGACTCTGTAAGTGGTGTGCCTGTTTTGATGGATGTGCCTTTACTTGGTGCTCTATTCCGGTCAGAAAAGACCAATACGGTAGATAAAGAACTTAAAGTAACGATAAGAACCACGATACTTTGAGTTAAAAGAAAAGCCGAACAATTGCTGTTCGGCTCTTCTTTAGCTGTGCTGTAATACGCTTTCCAATTCTCTACACTTTATTATCGTGTCACGCTCTAATACGGTTGCGATATTTGTTTTGTCATAAGAGCTTCTAGCTTCAAACCGAAGCAACGGATGGTGTCCGTTAAGTGCATTATTTACGTATATATCTCGCTCTTGTCTCTTCTTCTGCCTATGAGATGAGTCATCCAGCTCGATGACCGCCAAGACTTTTGTATCTCTATCCGTTATCACGTAGTCCATTCTTTTAGCCCAAGTTCGAGAGTTGTCTTTAAAGTTGGTAGGTTGAACCAACGCCATTAAAGAGACCTGACTATGAATGACATATTCTTCCGGTAGAAGCTCCTGCAACACTTTATAGAATCTGCGCTCTGTCTTGGTGGCCAAGTATGTGCTTTTCTTGTGAGGTACAGACTTAGCCTTATTGTTGGTGTTTGGAAAAGGTACTTCGACTATCTTGGGGTTCTTTTCTACAGCTTTTGGTTCAAAAGAATGTATGCTGTTCGGCCTTCTAACCGCAGCGCCTTGTTCCCATTCGTTAATCCTACGTTTAGATTTCTTACCCTTCTTTGTGAATAGATACACAATACACGCTAAGGATATAATTATCAGTAATTCAGTCACTTGCTGTTCCCCACTCATAAAAAAATGAGTGCATGGTAGCATATCGTTTTTGTTCGGTGTGTTATTGAAATCAGCTTTTATGCGCCCCCGTAATGTATTACGGGGGTAAATTCCCACTAGTGTCAGCTTTATATGCACCGACAAGAAATTCAAGCTATATCATATTCATAGGCGTTGATAACCAATGTTATAAAATATAATGTATAGATTCTATGAAAAAAGGTTATAACTTGATGAATGAGAAGAAGAAAGCACTTAACCAAATAAATCTGTCAGCAGCAGCAAAGTTTGCTGAGCAGTACGCCAAATCACCGGAGAGTAGTATTAGGAGTGCATTGAAAGCTACAGATCTAAGCAAAGCAGAACAGCTAGCGTTCCTCCACAAAGATATTGAAGATCAACGCAGCAGATATTTGGGTATGCTCAAAGCAACAGAATCTATGCTTGAATCTCAAAAGATGCATTCTTCTCTCCATAAAAACTTTGAAGAAGCACATAGCAAATACAAAAATATACGTATCCCTTCGGATTTCGAAGCTGTTGAAAAAAATTTCATGGAGCATAACTCCAACCTTATAAAACAACAGAATCAAATCCAGAAGGAAAAACAAGAAAAGAAGGAGCTCGAACTAAAACAGTTTGAGCTCTTTGAAAACATGCATAATACTCAATGCGAAATAATTGAATTGGCTAAGTCTTCATCTTTAGAGTCGGAAAAAGAGAGAAAATACTCACGGATAATCACATATGTTAGTTTGACTATTGCGATTATGGCATTAATCCCACCGTATTTAGATTTCTTTTCAGAAGAGACTCCGCCCACCATTATGTCTGATGCAACAGAAGATAAAATAGAAATGGTTACGTTACCAGTAGAGGCAGAAATTGACGCGAATGACGTTAAAACCTCATCTGATATGGATTAGTCTTTACTTTGCTTTTGGCGTTAGTGCTGAAACTCATTCACACTCTATAAATGGTGATTTGGCATAAATTTCCATCTTCACGAGATACAACAAAAAGTCAGCCATTGGCTGACTTTTTGTTGTGGTGTATAGAACACACTTTATGCAAAAATGGCAACTAAGCCGGATCATCTAAGTGCGGTTTGTCTTGCTCAACATATGGCTTAAACTCAGCATGTGTTAAGATTATTTTGTTCAACTCTTTTTTAGCTCTTGGACCAGTATACTCTCTTAGGTACTCTCGGTTCTTAATAGACTGAGACTTTCCTACCAATTCAAGATGACGATTTAACTCATAATCTTCCGAAAAATTTACATATTCTGAATCTTTCATAATAAATCCTATAAAATTGTACAGATTGCAGTGCAACATCGCACCTATTTGGATATGCGGATAAAAATATACATTTCAAGGTGTTCATTATGACCATTATCGCAATTCATTTAGCCAGTTCACAAAAATGGCGTTTTGCTACATCAGATAAATAGGAAATCTCCTAATTGCCGAGAGTTATTACATTAATCTTTTCAACTCCCTGGCATACTTTAGCATTCGTCGACATAACTCTAAGTCAGAATTGGCTCCTATTTCTATTAGCGCAATTCCTGTAAGTACTTGTTGAGCAGTAACGATTTGCCCTGTAGGAAGCTCTAGTCTGTCATAGTGCATTTTAAAACCTTCCCATTGCTCCGATGGACTCAATTCCCTTCCCTTTGTCATCCGCATGAGTCTCTTGCACTCCGGTGGAATGGTTTTCCCCTTATCCCATTCTTTGACCGTTCTCACAGTTTTCAAACAAAGTTCAGCAGCTTGTTCGACGGTTAAACCACATTCAAATTCACGAAAAATATAGTTTTTAGTCATTTCGTGATACTTCATTGAATAGTCCCTCAAAAGAGAGACATTTTATAGGACTGGCATATGCAATCGCATTCAACATAAGCAGATATAATGCGCACTAATAGTGTAAGCCCAAAGCGATAATGTCCTAGTATTTCCAAGTGAATCTGTCCTATGTTTGCTTGGAGGTATCTAGGAAGTTAGTTACGATGAACTACCATGAATTGCAACGTTTCTCCAGTATCCAAGGTGTGTTAAACAATAAGTTAAAGTGCCGAGAAGCCACATCCATTCTTGGAATAAGCTACCGGCACTTGTCTCGCATACTTTATGCCGTAGCAGAACCTCATCCTAGCCCAAATCACGCAGCACATCAGATTGTGATGAGAAACGGTAAGGTAACTGCGATGATTGATGCAAAATTACAAATGTTAGAATTTGGTATAGGGATTAATGATGCAATTAATGGTGTTTGGTTACCTAGATCCAGTGCTTATAAAGATCACTACACTACTCCAAAAGCTCCACCTCATTCACGAATACATGGTACAAATTATCAGAACTGGATTGGCACGCTTGGAAGAATTAGGCATAGTGAGAATGTATTTAAGTCCACACTGCTGAACTGCTTAACTGCTTAACTGCTGAAAAAGCAAATACAAGATAGTTCTCATCCTGAGAAAATTCTGGAGAAGAAAGATGCTAACTGGAAACCTACTGTATGACTGTATACAAATTAAAAAGTAAACCTCGAGAATTTAAGGTCTTAGAGCATGACCCTTATAAGCGAGCTCTCGATTCAGATGACTTTAAGTTGTTAAGACGACTTCGAAGAGCCCCTGTTGATTCAACCAGCTTGAGAGATGTTTGGGTAAATGAATATGCAACATTTACTCAACACTTTAAATCTGCTGAAGCAATCCCAGACATATCTAAATGGAGAACATTTCTTGTCTTGAGAGAAAATGCATATCAGGTAGTACGAGATGTAATTGATTCTGACGGTGAGTTCTTACCGATTACAATCGATGATGAAAGTTTTACCGTGTTCAACGTGATGTCCTTTGGAGAAGAAGACAAGCAGAAAATCAAATTTGAAGACATTGACGGAGAACAAGGATTATTAGAGAAACTGGCATTTATAGAAAGCGATCTTTCAAATAAATATGTCTTTAAATCAAAAGGTGAAGGTTGTACGTCAATTTATTGTGATGACAAACTCATATCGTTATGTGAAGAGCACAATTTAAAGGGACTTTCGTTCGATACAAATCTACTCGATGTATTTGAAGATTAATTCATCAGAATTTTTGTATTAGTTCAGACTAGATCTGAGACTCCAATTTGAAAAGAAGAGAGTTACCCACTTTGATTAAAGGTGCTTAATCACTAATCAAAGACAATAATTTGTGGTTATGCTTACGAAGCAAATCAAATCTCTTATTGAAAATTGATGCGCGCTTAGTCCTCGACTTACTGGCGTGTTCTTCTGTAAGCACCTGAATCAATCTATGTATGGTGATGATGGCCAACTCACTGAATTTGCCATTCAATGGCATCACGATTACTAACTTAAGCACTACCAAACAAAAAAGCCTTTCATACTCGCCTCGTACAACAGCAAAAATCAGCTAAACGCTCTAATCGCTCCGCAACGAAATCTGCCAAAAATCACGAGCTCAGTTCACTCGCTCTTAATCAAGGCGTTCTGAAACATTTATAAGCCTGTGGTTATATGGAGGCGAATGTACTTTTCGGGGTATTTGTAACGATAGCGTTTTCCTTTCTTCAAGTTGGACTTAACGTACCTACACACTTTTTGGTCACCACTACTGGTTACTCTTTTTATTACTGCGTTTTTACTTTTGTGCTCCATTTCTATCATGACGTCACAATAACCTTGATAGTCATCAAACTTATTGTCTACTTTCTTTTGAAGCTTAGTCTTAATCTTTTTAGCCAACAGGTTCGTTTCTGAGTCGTCAGCAAAAACTGAAGTACTTGCAAAGATCAGTATCATTAAAGTTACAACGTATCTCATCGTTTTGGTCCGTTTATGTTGTTGATTGTTCGATGATAAGTAATTTTTCTGTAGATACGAAAATGGGACGCCACATTGCGTCCCATTTAACATGATGAAGTAACTGATATGTAATTAAGCGCGCTTCTTGCCTTTGTTTGCTTTGAAGCCCTGATGCGGAAAAACGTTACGAATCCTCTGTTGAACTTTTTTGGGAATGCCTTTGGAAAAGCTTAAGCGCATTCCTGTTCGTTGGCTATACACCTTCATTTCACCAGTAAACGGGTTATGCTCACTAATATCCTGTAAGTTGTGTTTGAAAGAAGGAGGTAGATGCCCTTTTACGTTACTAATATGGCCATTATCGAACTTTACTTTTAACACCGGCCTATCGACTGCGATCAACCAAAAGATCACGATGGCTGCAATTAAGATTACATATAACATTTGGCACTCCCTATCCTAGCTAGATAGCAATTTACTCAAATCCTCTTTAATTGAGGTAACTTTTTGACTCGCTTTTTCACTTCTCGACGCTTCGGAAAGCAAATATTCAATTGCGTCAGATAACGTACAACCAAGTTCATTCGCTCTGCTAGAAAGCTTTTCCCAAACCCGGTAATCTAAATCAATGGATTTTTTCTTTGTATGGACTTGCTCTGCATTGAAGTGACGTTTCCGTTTCGCTCGGATAGCCTGCTTGAGTTTATTATCTAACTCTTCTGACATGTGGTTTTCTATCCAAGCCAAGACAAGTGTAGGCTCGTGTTCAAGGCGTTTTAGTTCTGCGACCGCTGCATCTGCTTCGCTTGTATCAATATGTCGGGTAATCGCTTCACCATCTTTCCATTTTTTGATGAGATACTTCCATTTCCACCCACATTCTAGATTCTCAAGCTGCTGATATTTCATTTATTCCGACCCATAAACATAACCTAGTGACAGCGTAACCCAGATGGTTTACTTGGGCAAATAAAACTCTTAGAAGTATCGATGTTGATCACTCATTTGTCTAAGTATTGTTCATTGAGAATTGAATGCCATGAGCAAACCAAATTGGTGCTAGGGTGTTATAGTCCGTTTCGTTATAATGTCGGCAAGATTGAATTACGATGAATTTTAATGAACCAACTTAATTGGCAAGACGTAACACCTTCACTTGAGCAGTACGAAGCACTTTTAAAGTCTGCACCTTCGTTACCAAAGAAGTCTTTTACTGAGCTCCAACCGAGAATGTCGGCAACGATATCTCGTTTTTCAAAAATTTCTGGATTGACGCGAGTACTACTCATTAACTGCGTAGATAATTCTGTCTATAGAGAGTTCATCAGTAAAGCTCTTCAGAGCCAGTCTAACGCTGCGATTGTTTTGTCGGAATCACTTGATGCCAAACGCTTATTTGACCGTTACAGTGTCGATTTAAGTGGTGATATTGCCTTCCAACCTGGCTTAATTTCACAGGCAGATAGCGGTTACTTAATTGTACCGGCTAATCTAATTTTGGCTAATCCAGGACTTTGGCCAAATATAAAGTCTGCAATTCAACAAAACCTTATCGAGCCACTGAACCTAAGCCCTACTCGTTTACCTACTTCAGTACCGCAAGCTAAAGCTTATGATGTAAAACTGATTGTAACAGGAGAAAGAAGTCAGTTAGCAGAGCTAGAATACATCGATGACGACTTCTGTTCTGGCTTTGCCATGTATACGGAAGTTGAAGAAGATATTCATCTGTCAGAGCAGAATTTGACAGATTACTTTGGTTTAGTGAACTGGATTTGTTCTCAATATCAACTGCCTCACTTAACTGAATGTGGTTTTAGAAGATTGTTGCTGGCCGGTATGAGATTTACTGAAGATCAACATTATCTGCCTTTAGGAGTAATGTGGCACTCTCAACTTCTAACGCTTGCCAGCCAGTTCAGTGATGGCCACGCATTAGATTACAAGTCGTTAGATAAAGCGATTGACGACAAGTATTACCGAGAATCTTACCTTCCTCAGCGTGCCGTGTACGATATTTTAGATGGACAAGTCATCATTGAGACAACTGGGGAACAAGTTGGTCAAATCAATGGCCTAACCGTTATTGATATGGCTGGGCACCCTGTCAGCTATGGTGAGCCTGCACGAATATCTTGTGTAATTCATTTTGGTGATGGCGATGTTTCCGATGTTGAGCGCAAAGCTGAGCTTGGAGGCAATCTACATGCAAAAGGCATGATGATTATGCAAGCTTTCTTGAGCTCTGCTCTGAAACTGGATGAACCACTGCCTTACTCTGCCTCCATCGTATTTGAACAGTCTTATAGTGAAGTTGATGGTGACAGCGCATCTCTTGCAGAACTTTGTTGCTTGGTGAGTGCTTTATCTGAATCTCCAATTAATCAACAAGTTGCTGTTACAGGAGCTGTTGATCAGTTTGGTCGAGTGCAAGCCGTCGGTGGCTTGAACGAAAAAATTGAAGGCTTTTATCAGGTTTGTAAACATCAAGGTTTTACAGGAAATCAAGGTGTTGTGATGCCAAAATCAAACCTTAAACACCTTGCATTACATAAAGATGTAATAGAAAGCATTAAAAATGGTGAGTTCCATATTTGGTCCGTTTCTACCGTAGATGAAGCTATTCCGATTGTAATGAATAAACCTTTTAGAGGTGAAGACGATAGCATTATTGGCAAAATAGCGGAACGTATTGAAAACTTTGAAAGACATGAGCATCCAGAAGGAATTGTGCAGCGCATCAAAAACTGGTTTGTCTAGTACTGATCGGAGTTGTTTAGCGTACACGTGTTCACTAAGATGCAGCTATCAAAAATTGGAGTAATTGATAATGCAAAACAAACGTGATTCTTATAACCGTGACGATCTACTTGCTTCTAGCCAAGGCGAACTGTTTGGGCCTGGTTACCCTCAGCTTCCTGCGCCAAACATGCTAATGATGGATCGTGTTACTAAAATGTCTGAGACTGAAGGCGATTTTGGTAAAGGTTTGATCTTGGCGGAATTGGATATTACTCCAGATTTGTGGTTCTTTGACTGCCACTTCCCTGGCGACCCTGTAATGCCGGGTTGTCTTGGCCTTGATGCGATGTGGCAACTTGTTGGTTTCTTCCTTGGCTGGGTTGGTGGCAAAGGAAAAGGTCGTGCTCTGGGTGTTGGCGAAGTGAAGTTTACAGGTCAGATCCTACCAACAGCGAAAAAAGTGACGTACGAAATCCACATGAAACGCGTTGTAAACCGTAAGCTTGTGATGGGTTTGGCTGACGGTCGTGTATGTGTGGACGGCAAAGAAATCTACGTAGCAAAAGATTTGAAAGTTGGCTTGTTCCAAGATACTTCAAGCTTCTAATCACGATTTTAATCGATTTATTAAGGCTCCTATTTAGGAGCCTTTTTGTTATCGAGTGTTAACCTACTTCCCTATGTCCCTATAATGTAGAAAAGGCTCCGTAGAGCCCTTTCGAATCCTTCTTTTTGTATGTGGAGAGTTTATTTGTAGAGACCAGATTGTCTTTCATCTCTGGCATCACGCCAACCACCTAACCAATACGACCGAGCATCAACTTGTTGATATGGGCAAGCCTCTTGAGACCTTCCATTCAACCCAGCTTTGTAGCCTTGAGATTGAGCTCGTTCTAGGCGATCACGCTTTTGTCTCTTCATAGTTAATTCCTCATACAGGTCCATTTACTAACGTACAGCTGTTATTGTGAAACTTTGATGGAGTTTTTATGACTCCACTTATAAGAATCGATCAAAGTAGGCAATTTCTCAAGGCATAAAAAAAGCAGAGACTCAAATGTGTGAGCCTCTGCTTGATTTAAAAATTACTGACGATTTTTAACTATTTTCTACGGAACCCAAACAATCCAAGCATGGTCAAAGCTAACCAACCAAGGCCTGCACCTTGACGCTCTGTCGTCGTTGAGTCAATGCTTCGAGATACGATGTCGTCCTTAGTTGCGTCAGCAATAGGTACTAGTTTGACTGCTACAATTTGCTCTTCAGAGCTACATGTCGCATTGTTTGCTGTTGTGCTATAACCACCTGCACATTTCATAGCAGTACCAGAGATCACACCTGCATCATTGATATCAGTTGCGTCGATAATACGGAACTGATTGTTTTGTTCAGAGTAATCACCGCCATTAGTCAAACTGTCTAGGAACCAAGCTTTTCCATTGAATAATGTTGCAGCACGTTCACTAGTCTCGCCACCTACGCTATATGGATAGATAAAACCGCGCTTACGACGTGGCTTGCCATCGTCTTCACGAGTCGTTTCCGCATCAAGTTGCCCGACGATTTCATTGTAAGAGTTGATACCGCCCATCTTACCGCCCGCACCGCTAAAGAAAATGCCAGTAGTTGGGTAAAAAGCGCTAATAGAATCCTTACGAACATCATCTACGATAAAGAGACGATTCGGAGCAGAGCCCGTTGGCATTAAGTATCCGCCCGAACGTTTTGCTTCACCAATAGCAACAAAATTAGAGTTAACGTCGGTTAATCGTGAGTTTGTATGAACCGTATCATCACCTTCGCGCTGTCTAGCTCCTACAACAACTTTGTTTTTCCAAGTTGCGTTTTCAACGCTACCTTCGGCTTCTAGAGTTCCGACAAAAACAGTCGCATTCAGGTAGTTATCATCACTGTAAGTGTTGTAACCTACGCCATAGACCGTAGTTCCATCAGTGACAAGGTCACGCATGCTCCCTTGAGCTAACCTTTCTCCATCTTTAGATGTGCCACTTGGCCAAGCCAATTCACTGACGGTTCCGCTTTTATCCCAAATCGCTGCTTTTGATGTGTGGTGAGATCCATTGGTATTGCTTGCTGTTCGAGAAACACTGCCAACAGTAAAAATGCCGTCTGTGCTCCAAGCATGGCTTTGCACAACACTTGCGTCACTATCGCCAGTAAGAATATTTGGTTCTACTGGTGCAACTACGGTATTTCGTGTTTCTAATGTAGAAGTATTTTCTGTGCTAACTTTACTCTGATTACCGACAGCTGCACCACCCTCGGTAAGCTGGTTGATAACATTGTTATATTCATTTTTATAAGCAGTAGAATCTTCTTCTATGAACGCTAACGCATTAGAAGTAAAGTCTTTACTACGTTCTTTATTCCACGGCGTCCAGTTTACTGAAGCCCAAGAGTCACAGGTGGAATAACGAAGCTGGTTGTAACAGTAACGCTCAAAGTCTTTGAGTTCTTGGATGTAATAAAAGCCAGCGTCTAATCCGAATGGGATTTCTTCACGATAGCTGTTCCCATCCACGGCTTGTGTCGCTGAAATCGGTGTAGTGCGAGTTTCCATTGCAAGTTTAAACTGCTCTGGCGTGCAGTTTGCTGCTGCATCAAAGCAGCCTAAAGCGAAAGGTGAACCTGTTGAAGGATCTGTACCTGCATCGCCCTGTTGAATTGCAACCCCGTAAGCCGTTTGGTAGTCACCGTTTGAACCATGATCCTGAGGTGAAACCTCAACAACTTGATACAATGCCGCCTGTGCGTTCATTGTGGTACCAACCATCATTGCAATGGCGGTCAATTTGAATTTATTACTACAATTCATTGAATTCTTAACTATCCTGTTGCATTGCTTCGAGTTCTTCCCATCTCTCGAATGCGATTTCCAACTCCTGCTCTAGTGCAGCAAGCTGTTCCAATACCGGCTGAGTTTGCTCTACAGGTTTAGCAAAGAACTCTGGATCGTTCACTTGCTCCTGAAGGCTCTCGATATCCGACTCTAATTGTTCAAGTTTAGCTGGTAGAGCCTCTAATTCTCTTTGCAGCTTATACGATAACTTCTTCGAATTGTTCTTAGGTTGCGTAGTTTTGGGAGTTTCCTCAACCACTTTCTCTTTCTTCGTTGGTTTTTCAACCTGACTGCGCGAAGCAAGAACTTGGTCACGCTGCTGTTTAGCATCATGATAACCACCAACGAACTCTTCGATTATACCGTTACCCTCAAAAATCCAGCTGGTTGTTACTGTGTTGTCTACGAACTCACGGTCGTGACTCACTAACAATAATGTACCCTGATAATTGGCAAGCATTTCTTCTAAAAGTTCCAACGTTTCGATATCCAAATCGTTAGTTGGTTCATCAAGAATAAGTAAGTTGTTTGGTTTCAACAAGATACGGGCTAGCAATAATCGGTTTTTCTCACCACCAGAAAGTGCCTTAACCGGGGTTCTGGCGCGCTTAGGTGCAAATAAGAAGTCTTGAAGATAACTCAGCGCATGACGCTGACGTCCCCCAACCATTACTTCTTGTTTCCCATCCGCTAAGTTATCGATCACTGTCTTTTCTGGATCCAAAATCTCTCGGTACTGATCAAAGTACGCGACTTCTAATTTTGTTCCGCAGTGTAAACGACCAGACTGCGCTTCCAATTGCCCTAGTAGCAATTTAAGTACCGTACTCTTACCGCAGCCATTTGGTCCGATAAGTGCAATACGGTCACCACGCATGATGTTAAAGCTAAAGTCGTCGACAATTGTCTTGCCTTCGTAAGCAAAAGATACATTTTCTGCTTCAAATACAATCTTACCTGAACGAGAAGCATCATCGATGTTTAGGTTAACTTTACCTTGAACTTCACGACGGTCACGACGCTCTTCACGAAGTTTTTTAAGGGCTCGAACACGGCCTTCATTACGAGTACGACGTGCTTTAATGCCTTGACGAATCCACACTTCTTCCTGAGCTAGTTTCTTATCGAACTCAGCATTTTGCATTTCTTCGACGCGAAGCATTTCTTCTTTGTCATTCAAATACTGTTCGTAATTACCAGGGAAAGAAGCTAATTGACCGCGATCTAAGTCGACGATGCGTGTCGCCATCGACTTGATGAATGTACGGTCGTGCGAAATAAAGATGATCGAGCCTTTGAAGTCTTTTAAGAAGTTCTCTAACCATTCGATCGTTGTCACATCGAGATGGTTTGTTGGTTCATCAAGAAGCAATACATCAGGATCACAAACCAGCGCACGAGCTAAAGCAGCTTTACGTTGCCAGCCACCGGATAGATCGGTCAGTTTGGTTTCTGGGCTTAGTTTTAAAGCGCCAAGTACGTTCTTAACACGGTCATCAAAGCGCCAAGCGTTAGAATGATCAAGTTGCTCTTGAACTTTCGCCAAACGGTTAATGTTCTTCTCACTTGGGTCTTGAGCAACAAGATCGAGAAGATCGTGATAGATCTTCAATTGTTCGCCGATTTCAGCCAAACCGCCAGATACGTATTCGTAAACCGTACCCTCTTGATTGCGCGGTGGATCTTGTTCAAGCCGAGAAACTACTACGTCTTGAGTTATTTGAATCTTGCCATCATCCAACAAAATGTCGCCGGCAAGCACTTTCATTAACGTGGACTTACCTGCTCCGTTACGACCAACTAAACAAACGCGTTCGTTTTCTTGAAGAGCGAACTCCGCTTTGTCTAGCAATGGGTGGTCACCAAATGCAAGTTGTGCGTTATGAATGGTAAGTAATGCCATTATTATCCAACCAATGTGTGAGTTGTTCTAAGTCAAACGGCCAGTTCAACTCAGAATCTTGATATTTTAATACGGGTATTGTGACGCCGTAACGAGAAAATAGTACATCATCGAACGCAATATCAATGATATCTGTTTGCTCGGCCAAACCGACTTGGTCTACTAGAGCAAATGCCATCTCACAAAGATGGCATCCCTCCGTGCTATACAATATCAGCACGTATTAATCCTTTTGTTTATACTACGCGTGCGTTACTAGCCAACAGTTATGAATCTGTTTATTACGCGCAAAATCTAATGGTAACGTTTGAGAAGAAATATTCTGAGCCTTCAAACCCAATTCAGCGAGTGATTCTTCATCCATCTTGAAGTGACGTTTGTTATTTGAAAATACGATTGTGCCTTCACTTCTCAGTAAACGTTTGAGGTTCTTCATTAGCTTAATGTGGTCACGTTGTACATCGAATGATGTTTCCATACGCTTAGAGTTAGAGAACGTAGGTGGGTCAATAAAGATCAAGTCGTACTCACTTTTTGCGTTTTCTAGCCATTGCAAACAGTCCGCTTGTTCATATTTATGTTGGCGCCCTACACAGCCATTAAGCTGCATATTGTCTTTCGCCCAGTTCAAGTAGGTGTTTGACATATCGACAGTTGTAGTGGAACGCGCACCACCAACTGCAGCGTGCACTGTTGCACTACCAGTGTAAGCAAACAAGTTAAGGAAATCTTTACCCTGTGCCATTTCGCCAAGACGACGACGAGTGATCTTATGATCCAAGAACAGGCCTGTGTCTAGGTAGTCATGGAGGTTCACGATCAGCTTCACACCGTACTCGTTTACTTCGAGCGTCTCTGATACCTGACCTAATTTTTGGTACTGGCTTCGACCTTTCTGCTTCTCACGAACTTTCAGTACAACTTTGTTCGCTTCGACACCTGTCACCTGAATCGTCGCACGGATAATGTCCGTTAGACGACGCTTGGCTTTTTCTTCAGGGATGTTCTTAGGTGCTGCGTACTCTTGAATCACAATTTGATCGCCGTACACGTCGATCGCTACGTTATATTCTGGAAGGTCTGCATCGTAGATACGGTAGCAGTCTAGTTTCTCTTTACGCGCCCACTTGCCAATCTTGCCAATGTTTTTCTTCAAACGGTTTGAGAAGTCTGGTGCGATTTGAACGTTAGTATCTGCACCTTTAACTTCATCAGCGCTGCGCTCGGCAATGCTGTAGTTCTTTTGGTGACACGGTAACGCACCATTGTTCAATTTAAACTGTTTATCAGCGCGCATACGAAGGCAACTCAAGAGCTCGTCTGAGCTAGAGAAGATAGATGCTTTACATCCGCCAAACTCAGATTTTAGCTGTCCACCGAATGCGGTATAGAGCGCAATCAGCCCCGGCTCAGTTCCTAGACGCTCACCGTAAGGTGGGTTTGAAACGATAACACCGTGTTCAAATCCTGCGGGACGAGTAATAGTTGCAGCATCACCTTGCGCAAACTCAATCAACTCTTCAACACCTGCTCTGCGGGCGTTTTCTTGAGCAACTTTTAATACTTTGGGGTCGTTATCGAATCCAAAAAACTTAGCGTCAACTTTCTTGACACCTCGTCTAGCTTGAACATTAGCCTCTGATTTAATCTCAGCCCAGGTCTCCGGTTCAAAATCTTCCAAAACTTCGAAGCCCCATTGTTTGCGCTTAACGCCAGGTGCCATGTTGGCTGCCATCATCGCCGCTTCAATAAGCAAAGTACCAGAACCACACATTGGATCGAGTAATGGTTGATGCCCATCCCAGCCACAACGCATGATAATCGCAGAAGCAAGCGTTTCACGTAATGGCGCACGACCCGATTCTGGTCGATAACCACGCTGATGAAGACCACTACCTACCATGTCTACCCCAAGCAACGCTTTATCTTTATGCAAACGAACGTGAATACGAATATCTGGGCGTTCTTTGCTGATATTAGGACGTGGCAAGCCTTTATTCTCAAAGCAATCTACGATGCCATCTTTGACCTTCATAGCTCCGTATTGGCTATTTCTAATCTCACGGTTTGTGCCGTTAAAGTCCACAACAAAGCGTTTAGAGCTATGAAATTGGTTAACCCAGTTAATAGTGGAAGTGGATAGATACAAGTCCATGTCGTTGTTACACGTGAACTCAGATAAAACACGTACAAATCGAGACGCTAAACGGCTCCACAAACAACAGCGATAAACCTGTTCGTTTGTCGCTTTAAATTTTACGCCTGCCTGTACTGGTTTCGCATTTTCAATGCCTAGTTTAGTCAGTTCTTCAACAAGCAAATTTTCCATGCCATTTGAAGTTACCGCGAGATATTGATTCATAGTGTTCTTTCGCTGATAAAAAATGGCTTCAATTATACCTGACTTTACGATCAATGCCTCGTTTTTAAAGGTATTTTCCCACCCGTTAGTTCAAATCATCACCACTCAAATGATCTAAAACTTTCAACATCTTTAGTTTGAATGTTTTTCATTCATGAACGTATTTTGTTTCCTTTAGAAGAAGTGAATACTTATTTACATGCATTTTGGTATATACCAGTCGGGATTGGTTGATGTAAGTTACTTACAAATACCCTTTATAGGGGAATAAATAGGGTTGTTTTAGGCGCTAGGTTGCCTAATTAAAGGAGTAATCAAATTGAAATAAGTAAAATAAAAGTGACCAGCTTCATGTTTGCATGCATAGAAAACAAACAGTTTCATGGTCTTTCGGATTGGAGTGTCTGAGGAAAGGACAAAAAAAATCGACCCAATAAGGTCGATTAAGGCAAACAAAGGAACGAAATAAAGAAAAATTAAACCGCTTTAACCCACCATTGCCATAGGGGTCATTGCAAAGAGGTGGTTTGCACAAGCCATGCGATCATGCATTACTTTAATCGGCTGCCCAAATTGAAGCGCCTTATTGCCATCAAGAACAAAGGCTTCTTGGTTAACATAAGCACATAAGCTCGATGTTTCGCCTGGTTCTAGAACGATGAACATACCATCAGAATATTGATTTGTGAGAAAGACCATGTCCCCTTCTTGAGGTTCATAATCAGAGGTCTGTGCATCGAAGAACCAGCTCTTAGGCTGTACAGGTTTATGAAAACGCTTTGCAGCAACACAATACAGTGTTAATTCAGCTTGGCGATATTCACTGATATCGAGACAGCGAATGCGCTCATTAAACGTTTGAAATGCGCTGGCGTCATCAACGGTAAATTCACTGTTTGAGAAGGCACAGTTAACCAACAATTTTCGGGATAGATTGGTTTGGAAAATCATTTCCTCCCCCAGATCCAGCATTAAGCAAGCTTTTTGCTCGTCAAAATACCAATTCCATTTGTCGCTGGGTTTAAGCATTATTCCGTTCTCTCTTGACTAGTTAAATCAGTGGTAAAGAGGTAAGACGCTTAATTACCTACTCGTGATTTTTAAATTCTACAAACGAACGGATAAAAAAAAAGAGGAAACAAAGTCCTCTTTTTTATGTAACAGGTACTGATTTTTCAGTAGTTTTTGATGTATATGTTAAAGATTTTTAACAATATCACGTACGAGACCTGGGCCGTGGTAAATAAAGCCAGTGTAGACTTGAACAAGTTTAGCGCCTGCCATGATCTTTTCTTTGGCTGCAACATAGGAATCTACACCACCAACACCGATAATTGGAAGTTTGTCTTCAAGCTCTTCATGAAGCTTACGTACGACCTCCGTAGAGCGTGATTGCACAGGGCGACCACTCAAGCCACCTGCCTCATTGGCGTGTTTCATCCCTTCTACGATCGTGCGATCCAAAGTTGTGTTAGTCGCGATCACACCATCTATATTGTTTTTCAATAAAGAATCGCAAATTTGGCAGATTTCATCGTCACTTAAATCTGGCGCAATCTTTAATGCTAACGGGACGTACTTGTTGTACTTCTCTGATAACTCCGCTTGTTTCGCCTTTAATTCGGAAAGCAGTTCATCAAGCGCTTCACCATATTGAAGTGAACGAAGGCCTGGAGTGTTTGGCGATGAGATGTTTACTGCAATATAGCCAGCATACTCATACACTTTTTCCATACAAATCAGGTAGTCCTCTGCCCCTTTCTCAATTGGCGTATCTTTATTTTTACCGATATTAATTCCGAGAACACAATTGAATTTTGCTCGTTTAACATTCTCGATCAAATTATCAACGCCTAGGTTATTAAAGCCCATGCGGTTGATGATCCCTTCTGCTTCCACTAAACGGAATAGGCGTGGTTTATCATTACCTGGTTGTGGTCGTGGCGTTACAGTGCCGACTTCGACAAAGCCAAAGCCCATGGCATCAAATGCTTCAATACATTCGCCGTTTTTATCTAAACCAGCCGCAAGACCAACAGGGTTACGGAATGTTAGACCCATACACTCAACTGAACGAGTTGGTAACTGTTGGCGGTAAAAGAGATCAAGTGGTGTGCCGTTAAAGCGTTGGAAGTTCTTGATTGCAAGATCATGTGCCTTCTCGGCATCGAGTTGGAAAAAGCCAGTTCTGGCTAGACGGTAAAGCATTGTGCCTCCGAAAGAAAAAAGCCCCGTATAAACGGGACAATATTATTTACCGTTTTTCATCGTAATTCAATGAAAATGAACGTAATAAGTAAAAACCTATATCTTTATAAGATTTTCAAATATAAAACAAACAATTACAATCAAGTTTCTGCGATAAAAATCGTAACTAACCGCTTAAAAGCAATCGATTTCACTCTGTTTTAATTTCAACTCAATGTGACAATGTAACTATTTTCGTTCCAAATGTGAATAATAGATAATAAAAAGCCCCGTTAAATAACGAGGCTTTTACTTATGACTTGATTATTCCACTACTCTTTCGATGAGCAGTTGAGGTTTAAAAGTACTAGCTCTCGAAGTGCTACAGAGAACTTAGCAAATTCGTGTACTGAGCCAACTTTGAACTCGTTTAAGATACTCTCCCAGCGGTGCAACGATTGCTCGTTAGTTTCAATCCAATCTTCTAACGCAGCCATCACGTCAAGCTCTTCGGTTGAGCAGCCACAAGTCAGTACCTGAGCGGTAAGTTGACGTTGTTGCCAGTCCAGATCTTCACGGAATGCCGCTCTTGCAAGTGCTTGCCAGTTGTTATCAACGGCTTGGCTATTAATTTGCTTCAAGAACCAATGCAACGATAAACGGTCACCCAAGTTAAAGTAGAGTTTCGATGCTTGCTCAACCGTTTTACCTGTTTCACTTGCTACTGATGAAATATCCAGTGCAGATTGTAAGCTTGATAAGCGGGCAACTTGGTGAGCGAGTTTCTCTTCAACCCCTTTCTCTATCCAACCTTGAGCCAACTCATTGTGTTCTTCAACTTCAGACTCAACTAACATAGTGTCTAGGGTTTCAGTGATAACATTGACATCTTGCTTGTAGATAGCAATCAACTCACCGACCGTGCATTTGCCGCTACGGTTACGAAGCAACCAGCGTGCAATTCGACGCAGTGCTCGGCGCACGTAAAACATAATTTCGTATTGAGCTTGCGCTGTCGCAACGTTATCAAGTTTGCGAGTTTGTTTGAGGATTGCTTCTAAATCAAAGATTTCTCTAGCCGCACTGTAAGCATTGGCAATATCGACAACACTTGCACCAGTTTCTTCTTGCAAACGAGTAACGAAGTTACAGCCCATTTCATTAACCATCTGGTTAGCCAATGCTGTAGCTATAATTTCAGCTCGCAGTGGGTGATTAACCATTTGATCTTTATAGTTACGTCGTAACGCACTTGGGAAATATTCAACAAGTTGTTTTGCATGGAATTCATCATTTGCGATTTCATCCGTAACAAGTTGCTGTTTAAGTACCATTTTACCGTAGGCAACTAACACTGATAGCTCAGGGCGAGTCAGACCTAGTCCCTGTTTTTCACGCTCGATTAGCGTTTCATCATCAGGAATGTATTCGAGAGCACGGTCCAAGTACCCTGCTTTCTCCATAGTGTGGATGAATCGAATTTGCTCCTTAACAATGCCAACACCTTGCTGTTCAGTAACAGAGATCGACTCCGACTGACGGTAAGCATCATCCAAGACAATTTCACCCACTTCGTCTTCCATAGACTCTAGAATTTGGTTACGTTGCTTAACCGTAAGATCGCCATTTGAAACCAGTCCATTGAGGAAGATCTTGATGTTGACTTCATTATCCGAACAGTCAACGCCACCTACGTTATCAACGAAGTCCGTGTTCACTCGACCGCCAGTTAGTGCGTATTCGATACGACCAAGCTGAGTCATACCCAAGTTACCACCTTCGCCAACCACTTTGGCTCTTAAGTCACGGCCGTCAATGCGCAGCATGTCGTTAGCACGGTCACCAACATCTGTATGAGTTTCTGTCGATGATTTAACGTAAGTGCCGATACCACCGTTCCAAAGAAGATCGACTTTCATTTTCAAGATCATCTTTATCAGATCGTTAGGCGCTAAAGATGCTTTCTTCGTACCTAACATTTTCTGAATTTCTGGCGTCAACTGGATCGATTTTGATCGACGAGAGAAGATGCCACCACCTTGAGAGATCAAGTCTTTGTTGTAATCTTCCCAGCTTGATCTTGGCAAATTAAACAAGCGGTTACGCTCTTCCCAGCTGCTGGCTGAATCTGGATTTGGATCAATAAAGATGTGCATGTGGTTAAACGCAGCTTGCAATCGAATATGCTTCGATAACAGCATACCGTTACCGAACACGTCACCTGCCATATCACCTACACCGATTGCAGTAAAATCAGTGGTCTGACAGTTGATGCCCATTTCACGGAAGTGACGTTTAACAGATTCCCAACCACCTTTTGCGGTGATTCCCATTGCTTTGTGATCGTAACCGTTTGAACCACCTGAAGCGAATGCGTCACCTAGCCAGAAGTTGTATTCTGCAGAAACAGAGTTTGCCAAATCTGAGAAGGTTGCTGTGCCTTTATCGGCAGCCACTACTAGATATGGGTCATCTTCATCGTGACGAACAACGTTTTGTGGTGGTACCACCTCTCCTTCAATGATGTTATCTGACACATCTAGCAGTGCACGGATAAAGCGTTTGTAACAACGCTGACCTTCCGCAAAAATTTCATCACGAGTGGTGAGAGATGGCTGGCGTTTACAAACGAAGCCGCCTTTTGCACCCACTGGTACAATTACAGTGTTCTTAACCTGTTGCGCTTTTACTAAGCCAAGAATCTCCGTACGGAAGTCTTCTTGACGATCTGACCAACGCAAACCACCACGAGCCACTTTTCCACCACGAAGGTGAACACCTTCAATATCTGGTGCGTAAACAAAGATCTCGAATGCAGGTACAGGCTGCGGAATCTCAGGAATATCGCTTGGCTTCATTTTCAAAGATAACCAAGGCTTAGGCTGCTTATTCTCGTCTACTTGGTAGTAGTTGGTACGAAGCGTCGCCATGATCATTTCAATATAACGACGAATAATACGATCATCATCCAAGCTCTCTACACGATCCAACTGCTCTGTTAGCTTTTTAATTAGATCGTTTTGGCCTTTCTCGCTGCCTTTGTGTTTCGGATCAAATCGCTTGGTGAACAGCTTGACTAGACCTGTCGCTAAGTCTGGGTAGTGGCTTAGCGTGTCTTCGATGTACTGCTGACTGAATGGGAAGCCTACTTGGCGCATGTATCGTGCGTAAGCACGAAGAATGGAAATCTCACGGCCAGATAACGACGCACCTAATAACAATCGGTTGAAACCATCACTTTCAAGATTACCCGCCCAAATGGCAGCAAATGCTTGTTGGAAACGATCACGAGCTTCACGAAGGTCAACGGTTTTCTCGCTCTTATGCAGCATAGAGAAGTCAAGGATCCAGAAAGTCTGCCCGTTGTTTTTCTCGATCTCATATGGCGATTCGCCAATCACACGCAAACCAAGGTTTTCCAACATCGGCATTACGTCAGAAAGGTGAATTGGTTCATCGCGATGGTATAACTTTAAGCGGACAGCTTTGGAATCTGCACCCTCTTCTTGAGGTCGGTAGAACAACATGCCAAGTTTATTATCATCACTTAATGCTTCTAAGCGCTCGATATCTGCAACCGCAGAACCTGGCATCATGTCCTCTTTGTATGAGCGAGGGAACGCACTCATATATTCTTTTGAAAGAGGAAGGCCTTTACTTTCACCAAAGTTAGCAATGATGGATTCTTTTAGTCTGTCATCCCAAGAGGTAGAAACTTCCATTAGATTTTGCTCGATCTTTTTCACGTCTACGTCAATGTTGTTATTGTCTACACGAACAATGTAATGTGTTCTCGCTAGTGGGCTTTCTGAGAAGTACGTTGTAAATTCAACCTCTTGCTCGCAACCAAAGTACTGCTTAAGAATGCGTTGAGTTTGACGACGCAATTCTGTGTTGTAACGATCTTTAGTGACATAAACCATGCAACTGAAGAAACGACCAAATGGGTCTTTACGAACAAACAAACGCAGCAAGTCACGATCTTGCATTTGTACAACACCCATTCCCACCTCAAGCAGCTCTTCTTCATTAGCTTGAAGCAACTCGTCGCGTGGGTAGTTTTCTAAGATATTGTGCAATGCTTTGTATGAGTATGATCCGTGACGGTATCCACTTGCTTCAAGGATACGGTCAACTTTTTCACGGATCAGAGGAATACTTTGTACCGCTTGGTTGTAAACAGCGGAGGTATATAAACCAGTAAAGCGATGCTCACCTATTACTTTACCGTTTTTATCAAACTTTTTAATACCGATGTAATCAGTATAAGCTGGACGGTGGATACGAGATGCTTTGTTACCTTTGGTGATGATCAGAGCGTATGGTTTTTTCGCTTCTAATCGCGCTGAATCTGATAATTCAGAGAGCTTGACGCTACGAACGCGCTTGTCATCAGCAAACAGACCTAGTCCTTTTTCTTTAGCAGGAACAAGTTCGGTATCACCATTGACCTCTTTTAAGTCATAATCTTTATAACCCATAAAGGTAAAGTTATGATCTTCTAGCCAACGAAGAAATGCGATCGTTTCATCCATACGATCCGTTTGGATAGAAACACGATCTTTATTTTTCTCAAGTTCATCAGTAACAAACTTAAGCTTATCAACCATCTGCTTCCAGTCATCAACGACTAAGCGAGTATCAGATAGAATTCTTAACAGCTCTTCTTTAAGCGCTTGCATCTCGTCTTTACTAGTAAGGCGGTCTACCTCTATGTGGAAAAGTGATTGAAGAACACCACCCTCACCGTTTACGTCTGTAACTTGGCCTTTTTTATCACGCTGAATCTGTGTTGGGTTATTCAACATTAGGTGACAAACAAGATCCAAACGTGCTAAAGCCATTTTGACTGAGTCCACTAAGAATGGACTATCTGGAACAACAATTTCTACGATTGTGTGTGTGGATTGCCAGCCTTGACGACTTACGGTCGGGTTAAATACTCGAACCGAAATCTCTTCTGGTTTTTTTTCATTGATATGGTGCCAAAGGCTAACGACAGCACCATAAAGGTCGGATTCGTTTCGCTGAATTAGATCATCATCAGCAATGTTACTGAATAAGTGTTGAGCAAGTTTAGTTACAAGCGTTTGGTGAGAAAGCTCGAGTTTGTCTTGAATCAGTTGGTAAACCTTTTCAAGCAGAACCGGCACTACATTTTCACGCGCGGTCATATTCACACTCCACATTAGAATTGTTGTTTTGTAGGGGGACTTAGTAGCTAGGTTGTTACCTTAGAAACTAAGCATAGGTAATGCATGTGCCCATTGTAAAAGCATAATTACAAATGTTTAACAACTAATCGTAGTGGTAAGAGGTGAAATGTCCGATTCTGTGACTAAGATTCCTATTTAACTCTCTGCAAATACAATACATCACAGAGTTTCTAACTTAAGAAACTTATTATTTTGGTCAGTTGTTAGTCTAAACTGGCCTCTAACGCCCAATTGACTAAGAAATGGTCTAAATCTCGCGGCGGGTAACTGCAAACGCAAACCGTTGTGTGTGACAACTTGAACAACACTTGCCGCACCAGAATAATGAGATAAAAACGTTTGATATGAAATGTTGAGATTGAAGTAGTAATAGTTCATGAAGTGAAAACTAAGTGACATAAACAAATAAGGTGGTCTTAATGACCACCCTATTGTGTTGTTTACTATTCGTCTAGTGCTTTAGTCACTTTTTCGAATAGATCTTTAGCAAGATTATCCATTGCTTTGAGCTTTTCAAGTTCTGCACGAATCATTGCTTGGCGAGCTTCATCGTATTTACGGAACTTAAGCAAAGGATCAATCATTCGAGAAGCTACTTGTGGGTTCGAATCATTTAGTTGGCGAAGAATTTCACCGGCAAATTGGTAACCTACACCGGATTTATCATGGAAACGTACAGGGTTCGCACTTAAGAACGAGCCAATTAAGCTGCGCGTACGGTTCGGATTTTTCAAACTAAATGCTTCGTGGTTCATGGTTGCTTTTACTTTTTCAAGAGCATCCTCTGCAGGATTGCTACCTTGCAGTGCAAACCACTTATCCATAACCAAACCATCGTGCTTCCATTTATCGCTATAATCAGCCATAAGTGCTTCACGACACTCGAGCTGAGCGTTATTTGCGGCACTCATCGCAGCAATCGTATCTGTCATGTTATTTGCAGATGCGTACTGCGCGTTGACTAAATCATTACCTTTTTCCGTATATGCTAGGTACTGAAGGCAACGGTTACGTAAAGCACGCTTGCCAATAGCAGCATGGTCGATCGTATACTCTGTTTGCTTAAGCGTGTGATAAGTCGCACTTAGCTCATCTTCTAATTCCTTAGAAAGTGACACTGTAATGCTGTTTAGCACTTTGTCTACGGCATCGATATCAATTTGCTGGTACCAACCAGTAATCTCATTGATTGAAGGCATAGAGAAAACTTGAGCAATGAAAGCTGGCTCAAGCGTTTCATCCAACAGCACACCGCGGAAAGCATCTATCACACCTTCAGAAAGCGATACTTCTTGTCCCGCTTGAACGTTTTTCACATTCTGACGAATGTATTTAGCCAATAGCATTTGGCTAGCGTCCCATCGAGCAAAATCGTTCGTTGCGTGCTTCATCAAGAAGACTAACTCGTCATCGCTGTAATCGTATTCTAATTTGACTGGTGCCGAGAATTCACGCAACAAAGATGGCACTGGCTGTTCTTCGACATTTTCAAATACGAACGTTTGCTTATCTTGTTTAATATCCAGCACGTTATTAACTGATTCACCGTTAATCACCAGTGGGATAACTCGACCTTTCGAATCATACAACTCGATATCGAACGGAATATGCAGCGCTTGTTTTTCTGCTTGGTCTTGCGTCGGCTCCGTAAATTGCTCTACCGTTAGTGCGTAAGTTTTTGCATCAGCGTTGTATTCGCTATTTACGCGCAGCGTTGGTGTACCCGATTGGCTGTACCACAGACGGAACTGTTTTAAATCAACACCGGTGGCATCTTCCATTGCAGAAACAAAGTCTTCACACGTCGCGGCGGTACCATCGTGACGTTCAAAATAAAGTTTCATTCCTTTTTGGAAGCCCTCTTCGCCAAGGAGTGTATGGTACATACGAATAACTTCGCTGCCCTTTTCATACACCGTTAGCGTGTAGAAGTTATTCATCTCAATGACTTTGTCAGGACGAATCGGGTGAGACATTGGGCTTGCATCTTCCGCAAATTGAGGACCACGAATAATACGTACGTTATCAATACGGTTATCAGCACGAGAGCCTAAGTCAGAAGAGAATTCTTGGTCTCGGAATACGGTTAAGCCTTCTTTTAGACTTAGTTGGAACCAGTCACGACAAGTGACACGGTTGCCAGTCCAGTTGTGGAAGTACTCATGACCGATCACAGCTTCGATGCCTAAATAATCACGATCTGTCGCAGTTTGATCGTTCGCCAGCACATATTTTGAGTTAAAAATGTTCAAGCCTTTGTTTTCCATTGCACCCATGTTGAAGAAATCAACAGCAACGATCATGTAAATATCCAGATCGTATTCTAGGCCAAAGCGTTCCTCATCCCACTTCATCGAGTTGATCAGCGATGTCATCGCATGGCCTGCACGATCTAAGTTACCTTTATCAACAAAGATTTCTAAATCAACACTGCGACCTGACATCGTTGTATATTTGTCACGCAATACATCAAAGTCGCCTGCAACAAGGGCGAACAAGTAAGCTGGTTTTGGATGCGGATCCTGCCATTGAACCCAGTGACGACCGTTCTCTGCATCGCCTTCTGCAATTCGGTTACCATTGCTCAGCAAATATGGGTAAGCAGCTTTATCTGCGATCACTTTTGTTGTGTATTTTGCTAGAACATCCGGACGGTCTAGATAGTACGTGATACGGCGAAAGCCCTCAGCCTCACACTGAGTACAAAATGCACCGCCTGATTTGTACAAACCTTCGAGTGCTGTATTCGCTTCAGGATCAATTTTGGTGACGATTTCAAGTTCAAACTCGGATGGAAGATCGGTCAGTACCAGCGATGACTCCTTCACCTCGTGATGAGCCCAATCCTCACCATTTACTTTTACAGCGCGTAGCTCAAGCCCTTCGCCATCGAGTTCTAGCGTTGTTGTATCGCCTTTTTGAGCAACTTTTGATACCGCCGTAACGATTGTGTCATTGTCATATAGATCAAAAGTAAGATCGATATCAGTAATCGCATGAGATGGCTCTTTATAATCTTTACGATATTTGGCCTGGGGAGCTTGAGACATGAGCATAAATCCTTGTATGTCGAACAACAAAAATACCAGACTGCATGATCAAAAATGCAGTTCTGGTATCACTATATAAGCTATTTGTAGGGGTTGTGGTATCAGAATACAAGTCTTTCTATCAAAAAACGGAGCTTTTAGTGCTCTAGCTCCGTTTTTTGATTAACATTTAAACAACATTAATGACTTACCGTACGCACGCGTAATTTGGCGCATGTTAAAGGCATCATGGCGTAACTCTATTGAGTACGGCGTACATATCACCATTGGAATCTTCGATCGTTAGCTCATTCTTGTTGAGCTTATACGTGGTTCCATGCTCGCCATTTTCATACAACAGAACCAAAAACTCATCTTCTGTGTAAAACACACCTTGTTTGATGGACTCATCCCCTTCTTCGTTCGAAACCCTAAACATGAACACGAAATCAGGTTGAAGTATCAAATCCATCTGATTAATGTTGTTGGCCACAAGACCGTCGCCAGATACGTGAGAGCTAGACCAAATACCTGCAAGTGAATTGGATAATCCCTTAGTGAATGTTACACCATTAAGATCAAGCGTATTATGGTTGTTGCGATAGGCATAAATTTGAGGCTCGTCGGTGTTTAAACCAAGAACGATGGTGTCTTCATTTGCGTTATACAGCCCTTCCCAATGGTCAACGGAATAGTCTTTCTTTTGAATATCAATAGAAAAGCTGTAGTCAGAACCTAATGAGAGTTTGATCGCACGAAAGTTTTCAGCCGACTCTTCGGGGTTTGGGTTCATCAAATACCAGTCTCCGATGAGAAACGGCGTGTCAAAGTGACTTAATTCATCTTCTCTGGTGTTTTCTCCACCAAACACACTAAAGCAGCAAAAGCTAAGTAAAATAAAGAACCACTTCATATCGGCATCCTTATCGTTTTCTTTTAGCTTAGCCAGTAGTCCTCACTTTCGCGAAATTTTAGATGTAGATCACGTAAATTATTGGGGGAAAATAAGCGAATATCTTGCTCGATATCGAGACAGCGGAAGACAAAAAGGCATAAAAAAAGAGTGAATCTGAAAGACTCACTCTTTTTATTCTAAATTGCCAGTTATTATGACTGATTTTCCTGCTTAAGTAGATCGACCATAATCGCGACAGACTCATCTAAATAAACATCAGGAGCCTCGTAGTCTTTTGGTATGTCATCCAATGTTTTGAATGCTTTTTTACCCAAAGCAGCTTGACGTTCATTTATGCGTTGTAATCGAAGTGCTTCCGCTTTATCCGATTCAGCTTTACGAACTTTCTCGTTCAAAGACAAAGTATTATCGTCTTTTTCTTTACGATATTTCTCGATGTCTTCATTGATAAAGCGGAACTCCATCTCATCAGAAATACGCTTGTTATGAAGAGCAGTAAGTTTTTCAACTAAGGCGTCGTTACTTGGAAACGTTTGATATTGTGCTTTATCAATCTGATCCCAAGGTAAAGCATTGTCTTCAACACTTTCACCAGTTTCAGAAGCCTCAATTGGCGTTGGGTACGAAATATCTGGTGCAACACCACGATTTTGCGTACTTCCACCGTCAATACGATAAAATTTCTGAATCGTGTACTGAACATAACCTAGCTCTTTATCGAAAAGATCATAAATATGATTCAGTGAACGATGTTGCTGAACTGTACCTTTACCGAAAGAGTTTTCACCTAAGATGATTGCACGATTATAATCTTGCATTGCCGCTGCAAAAATTTCAGATGCTGAAGCACTGTAGCGGTTAATCAATACCGTCAATGGGCCATCATAACTCACTTTTCCATCGGTATCGGCATTCACCTTGATGCGGCCATAGCTGTCACGGACTTGAACTACAGGGCCTTCTTTAATGAATAGACCTGTCAATGCCGTTGCTTCTGTTAGCGCACCACCGCCATTGTTGCGTAGATCAACGATTACGCCGTCAACGTTTTTGGTTTTCAACTCAGCTAGTAATTTATCGGTGTCTTTCGATAAGCCGACGTAGAAACTTGGTACTTCTAAAATACCAATCTTCTTACCGTCTTTTTCGATGATTTCTGACTTAACCGCACGATCTTCTAAGCGAACTTTGTCACGAACAATTGTGACAATGTAACTCTTCGCATCGTTACCTTCTGGCAAGATCTGTAGATTAACCTTTGTGCCTTTAGGGCCTTTGATTAACTGAACAACATCATCCAGACGCCAACCGATCACGTCGACAATTTCTTCACCGTCTTGTCCAACACCAGTGATTCGGTCCCCTTCACCAAGTTGCTTACTCTTTGATGCCGGACCGCCAACAACAAGTGAACGAATTACTGTGTAATCGTCTGTCATTTGCAAAACGGCGCCGATGCCTTCTAGAGAAAGGTTCATTTCCGATTGGAATTGCTCGGCATTACGTGGAGAAAGGTAGCTTGTATGAGGGTCAACCTGTCGCGCGAAGGCATTCATATACAACTGAAATGCGTCTTCATTGTTGGTCTGTGTGATGCGCTTCATCGCGTTGTTATAACGCTTCTCTAAAACTTCTTTAATCTCTGGCCACTCTTTGCCAGTCAGTTTCAGATTTAACGCGTCATATTTCACACGCTTGCGCCACAACTCGTTGAGCTCTGCTTCGTCTTTTGGCCATGCTGCCTCAGAGCGGTCTAACTCTATCTCGTCATCGGTATCAAACTTGATCTCTTCATCGAGTAGAGTTAACGCATAAGCAAAACGATCGAAACGCTTCTGCATTGAGAGGTTGTAAACATCAAAAGCAATTTGGTTGTTGCCCGATTTAAGCTGATCATCAAGCTCGACTGACCAATTTTTAAATGAATCGATGTCTGCTTGAGTGAAAATATTTCTATTGTAATCAAGCAACTCTACATAGCGTTCAAATATCGCTTTAGAGAAATCATCATTGAGGCTGAAGTGCTTATAATGAGAGCGGGTAAATCGCGAGGTGACTCGTTTGCTAGCTGTTTCATGCTGAACTTCAGGAGAAAGAACCGGCAGGTCATCTTTATGTAGTTTGGCTTCAAGAGCCTGAGCTGATGCTGCTAGCCATAAGCTAGCAGCAATCAGGGTCACTTTTGAACGGCAATTCATGCGTAGGAGTATCTCCTTTATGCGCGCAAGTGCTCCGCTTTCACAACCATTTGTAGGCCGTTAGCAAGTTGAACACGTACATCATCCTTATTGATTTCAACAATGGTCGCTGCCATGTTTCCTTTGCCCATGTTCACGTTAACTGCGTTACCTACTGTGATTTCATCAGCATTTAGAGCGCGCGTTTCTACAGGCTTAGTTGGTTTTTGTACTTTTGGTTTATTAGTACGACGAGGCTGTTGAGGCTTTTTAGCCGCAGGTTTCGCTTTCGCCTTACCCTCTTCACGAGCTTTTTGTGCTTGTTCTTTACGACGAGCCTGAACTTTCGCCTTGCTTTCTGCAAGTGTCGCTTTCGCGTGTTCAACGTGCTCTTCTTCTAGCTCACCACAAGGGTTGCCATCTAGGTCTACACGTACTGCACCTGGTTTTACACCGTGTAGGTAACGCCATGATGAAGTGTACTGTCTTAACGCTGCACGAAGCTGTGTTTTGCTTACTTTTTCGTCTTCATTTAGACGTTCCGCAAGATCTTGAAAAATACCAATTTTCAGAGGTTTTGCTTCACCTTCTAAAGTAAAGCACTTAGGGAAACATTCAGCAATATATGCAATAACTTCTTTGCTGTTTTTTAACTTTTCAGTCATGAGGGGTCCTGATTTGAGCGGATTTCCGCGAGCATTAAGAAAAAATATTCTCGTATTATAGTGACATGCCAAGGAAAAACCACACTCGAAGGCTAATTTATGCGTCGTTCGCGTGTGAATTAAGCAGCTTTTCTACTTCAACCATGAAATGAGTGAGACCTTCTTCGTCTGTTTCATTAAATCGGCCAATACTTGGACTATCAATATCAAGTACACCAACCACCTTTCCATTAATAGAAAATGGAATCACAATTTCTGAATTGCTCGCTGCATCGCACGCAATATGCCCCTCAAATTCGTGAACGTCGTATACTCTTTGTATAGTATTAGTTTGTGCAGCAGTACCGCAGACGCCTCGACCCATTGGGATACGAACACAAGCTGGTTTTCCTTGGAACGGACCAAGAACAAGCTCTTCACCTTTCGTTAGGTAAAAGCCTGCCCAGTTAAGATCGTCAAGTTCCATGAAAAGCAATGAGCTCAAGTTTGCTAGGTTCGCAATAAAGTCTGGTTCAGACTCAATTAGAGCAACAGCTTGTTTGGTTAGTCTTTGGTATTGTTCTAAGTTCATATTAACTTCCTACTTACTATAAAAGCTTCCATTCTCAATGTATGGCGCTAAAATGCAGCCCTACTTTATAATAGGACTTATTCTCAATTACAATGCTTCTGAAAAATGACACTATTAGCCGTTCTTGGTTGATAACACAAGTAAAAAAGCACAAGTCCAAGCTGATCATAGCGAACTTGATAGCGGTGCTTGCAACCTTGATTAGTGTTCCAATTCCCCTCCTCATGCCTTTGATGGTTGATGAGGTCTTATTGGACCAACCTGCAAAAGGCTTAGATGCCATGAATGCCATTCTCCCTGAAGCGTGGCACACTCCGACAGGCTATATTTTCTTCACCCTGTTCTTGGTTGTTCTTATGCGAGCTGCGAGCCAAGGATTAAATATCCTTCAAAGCCGACAATTTACGCTTGTTTCAAAAACCATCACGTTTGAGATGCGCAGTAAAATGATCGACAAACTCGGCCGTATCAGCATCCGACAATACGAAACCAAAGGTAGCGGAGGAATCAACGCACACCTTATCACTGACATTGAGACCATTGATAAATTTATTGGTTCTACGTTAGCAAAATTCGTTATCAGTTTTCTGACTGTTATTGGTACTGCTATCGTTCTACTTTGGCTCGATTGGCGACTTGGTCTGTTTATCCTGTTAGTTAACCCTATTGTCATTTACTTCTCACGTAAACTAGGCAGTATGGTTAAACATCTGAAACGGAAGGAAAATCATTCTTTTGAAATTTTCCAAAACCGCTTAGTTGAAACATTAGATGGAATCTACCAACTACGCGCGGCCAATAAAGAACGAGAATTCCTCCAACAACTCAAAGACAGTGCGAACCAAGTTCGCGTTGATGCAGACAAGTATGCTTGGCAATCTGAAGCGGCTGGTCGCGTATCTTTCCTTCTCTTTTTGATCGGCTTTGAATTATTCAGAGCTGTCGCAATGTTAATGGTCATGTTCAGTGACCTTACTATTGGCCAAATATTTGCCGTTTTTGGTTACCTATGGTTCATGCTGTCTCCTGTTCAAGAGTTGCTTGGGATTCAGTTTTCTTGGTATAGCGCTAAAGCGGCATTAAAACGCATCAACGACTTATTAGAGTTAGAAGAAGAGCAGAGACCGGTTCCTAAGGTAAATCCTTTCAAAGAAGGTAGAGAAGTTGATGTTAAAGTAGAAAACATTAATTTCTCTTACAATAATGAAAACAAAGTCCTAGATAATCTTTCTTTACATATGCCGGCAGGAAAGAAAGTGGCGTTGGTTGGTGCAAGCGGCGGTGGTAAGTCAACCTTGATACAATTACTTATTGGGGTTTACCGTCAAAACTCCGGTAGCATTCGCTTTAATGATGAATTAACAGAAGATATTGGCTTTGAAGTAATTCGCGACAAAATTGCCGTGGTATTACAGCAACCTATACTATTTAACGACACCTTGAGGCATAATCTAACGCTTGGTGGTAATTTTGACGAAATGTCACTTTGGCGTGCGCTTGAAGTGGCTCAGCTGCATGATGTAATTTCTCAACTTAACCACGGCTTGGATACTCAAGTTGGTCGTAATGGCATTCGTTTGTCAGGAGGTCAACGACAACGGCTTGCCATTGCTAGAATGGTGCTGAGTAATCCTCAATTTGTTATTTTAGACGAAGCCACGTCTGCGCTAGATACCGCTACTGAAGCGGCTTTACACAAAGCACTGACCGAGTTCTTACGTGGTAGAACAACATTAATCGTTGCGCACCGACTATCCGCTGTTAAACAAGCCGATTTGATCTACGTGCTTGAAGATGGGAAAGTGACGCAAACAGGTACTCATGGTGAGTTAGTTGAGCAAGAAGGCTTATATCAAACCTTATATGGGGGCATACAGTCCCACGCTTAAATCGTTCAAGCTAGAGAGGTCGTTATGACCTCTCTGTCTAAGCACGCCATGCAACCCAATAACGTACGTTTGTGCCAAGGTTGTGAATTGCCTGTCGACATCGTCGACTTACCCCATGGCAAAAATGCACACTGCCCTCGTTGTGGTACACAATTATATCGCGGAGGTAGCCCTAGCCTCTCTGGTAATCTAGCCGTCGCGATAACCTGTATCCTACTATTTATTCCATCGCACTTTTTTAACTTTATTAGCATCCGACTCTTTGGTGTGATGATTCCGGCAACCCTGCCTTCAGGGATGATCACATTGATGGAAGAAGGATTTGTTCTTCTTTCATTGCTCATTCTATTTTGTAGCTCTCTAGCGCCACTGACGGTTTGTGTTTCAGTGGTAACGGCGCATATTTCTTTACATCAACGATGGTTCCGTGGGCTTCGTATCTCACTGTGGCTAATTCAACATTTGAAGCATTGGGTTATGTTGGATGTGTTCTTAGTTAGCATCGCCATTTCCTGTTTTAAACTCCAAGATTATTCCGACATTTTCGTCGGCCCAGGGTTAATTGGTCTGGTTCTTTTGCAGATATTTACCGTTTTGTTAGTTTCAAGAATCAGCGTGCGTCGTTATTGGGAAGCTTGGAAACCAGAAAGTTTATATGCTTTTGAGCATAAAGATGTGCATTGCCATGAATGCCACTTGTCCCAGCCTGAAGGTGACCATTGCCAGCGTTGTCATCACGAGTTATATCATCGCAAGCCAAACTCCATTCAGAAAACATGGGCTTACCTCATCGCAGCAACGGTCGCCATCTTCCCCGCTAACCTGATCCCTATTTCCATCTTGCTTACCAATGGTAAGCGTTTGGAGGACACTATTTTTTCAGGCGTGGCTGGTTTGGTAAAAAGCGGCATGTATGGAATCGCTGCGATCATTTTTGTTGCCAGTATCGTTGTCCCGGTGATTAAAATACTTGGGCTCGCCTACATCATGCTTTGCATCCAATTCAAACGTTCGGTGTTTAAGAGACAACGAATGATGGTTTACTTTGTTGTTAAATGGATCGGTAAATGGTCTGTGATGGATTTGTTTGTTATTTCTATCATGATGACGTTAGTCGATCGTGGTCAGATACTGGATTTCACACCAGGATATGGCGCGGTAGCATTTGGTGTTGTCGTTGTATTGACCATGCTTGCAGCAGAAAGTATTGATCCAAGGCTAATCTGGGACCAAACAAGCCCAAAACAATCAGAAAAAGAGTCAATGAATGAGTGATCAGAACAGTTCTCAAACGTCATACGTACCAGATGTAAAGCGGAGTAAAGGCATATCTCCTCTTTGGCTGTTGCCAATTTTGACCATGGTCTTAGCTGGCTGGCTTGTTGTGAAGTCGATACACGATGCAGGACAACGAGTGCAAATCTATTTTTCTGATGCCGCAGGTCTTGTCGCCGGCCGAACCACTATCCGTTACCAAGGATTAGAAGTCGGCATGGTAAGAGACATTAACCTCACCGAAGATCTCGGCAGTATTTATGTCGATGCTGATATCTATCCTGAAGCTGCAAAGTTACTGAACGATAAAACACGCTTTTGGTTAGTAAAACCAACAGCTAGCCTAACGGGAGTTTCCGGACTGGATGCGCTCGTCTCAGGTAACTACATCTCGATTCAACCCGGAGATGGTCAAGAGTTTGAGACAACATTCCATGCGTTAGACTCTGCCCCAACAGATTTACGCGTTTCTCAAGGTTTGAATATTAAGCTCAAAAGCCGTGATTTAGGTGGTGTATCGGTTGGCTCTCAAATTGTTTATAAGAAAATCCCAATCGGTGAAGTGTACAGTTACCAGCTAGATGAAGATGCAAAATCTATCACTATTCAAGCCAACATTCAGGATCAATACCGACATATCATTAACAACCGCAGTCGATTCTGGAACGTCAGTGGAATTGGTGCCAGCATCGGTTTTGAAGGTGTCGATGTAAGACTAGAAAGCATGAGTGCCTTACTAGGTGGCGCCATCGCCGTCGACTCTCCGGATGATGGTGAGCCTGTAGAAGAGAACACCGAGTTCCGTTTGTATAAAGATTTGAAAACTGCTGGTCGAGGCATCGCGGTTAAAATCGTCCTACCTGATGACAGCAAGATCAGCGGAGAAGGCGCTCCAATTATGTATCGCGGAATCGAAATTGGCCAAGTGACGGACTTGAGCCTTTCCGAGGGTCGAGAAGTGATATTGGCGTCAGCGGCAATTCAACCCGCTTTTAGTGACATGCTGACGACAGGTACTCGATTTGTTTTAGAAGAAGCAAAAGTGTCCCTTTCTGGTGTTGAAAACATTGCTAATTTAGTGCGAGGAAACTTCTTAACGATCGTGCCGGGAGCGGGTGAACGCTCTCGCCGCTTTACTGCCATTCGTAAAAACGTGTTTAACCAACAGCAAGAAAAGTCCATCGCGATTCGGTTGGTGTCCGACAATTCGTTTGGCCTAGATAGCGGTGCCAATGTACTTTATAAAGGCATCGTTGTTGGTTCAATCATCAACGTGGGCCTAGTTAAGGAAGATAAAAAATCACAACACGAAGTATTTATGGATGTATTGATTGACCATGAATACAAACATCTGATCAAATCAAACAATCGTTTTTATGTAACCGGCAGTGCATCAGCAGAGTTAACTGAATCCGGGCTCAGCGTTACCGTTCCTCCAGCAAAGCAGTTGTTAACCGGGTCAATTAGTTTTGTGAGCGAAGGCAAGCAGGATATTCAAAAAGAGTATCAACTGTTCCAAAATGAATCATTGGCTGAATTGGCGCAGTACAATCAAAGTGGCTCTAGGGCTCTAACACTATTTGCTTCTGAATTGCCGCCGATTTCCAAAGGCAGCCCTCTACTCTATCGTAATCTTCCAGTTGGTAACGTCTCCGATTTCCAACTAGTTGATGGCGGAGTACTAATTAAGGCTACTATCGAAAACCGCTTCGCTTATCTTGTAACGCCACAAACCGTTTTTTGGAATCGTTCAGGGATTGAGATAGATGCATCATTAGCTGGCGTCAGTGTGAAAGCACACCCTTTGAAATCGTTAATAGAAGGTGGCATCGCTTTTGACTCCGTGCCAGGCGTTGAAAACAAAATCGGAGAAAACTGGAAGCTGTATTCTGATCAAAAAACCGCTCGCAAGTTTGGGCGCGTCATTGCTTTAGAAACCGACGGTTCGCAAGAGATTGCTAAAGGAATGCCGATTGAATATCAAGGTGTTAAAGTTGGTGAAATCACTCTGGTTGTACCGAATTTTCGTCGTAACATGGTTGAAGTCACTGCAAGGATCCTACCTGAATACGTAGAAAACATTGCGGTTGAAGGCTCACATTTTTGGCTAACTGAACCAGAAATTGGTTTAGGTGGCGTTAAAAACCTCGGAGCGTTGGTGTCGAAATCCATCAGTGTTGAACCAGGTAAAGGTAAAGCCAAATTTGATTTTCAGTTAGAAAATAGTTCAGAACGCGTGCATGGAATCATGTTTACGTTACAAAGTGAACAAAGAGGCTCAGTACAAGTCGGTACCCCTATTCTTTACCGCCAGATGGAAGTTGGCCAAGTGACCGACGTAAGCCTAGGAGAATTTGCTGATCGCATCGTCACGACTATCAAAATACAGCCTGAATATGCTTACCTCGTTCGTCAAAACAGCGTGTTTTGGAATGTTTCAGGAGTAGATGTCTCCATCGGGCTTACTGGCGCGAACATCAAAGCAGGCACATTTGATAGTTTAGTTCGCGGAGGAATTGCGTTTTCAACGCCAGAGCAATCGACTATTCCACCAGCGGCAAAAAGTGGGCAATCTTTCTTTTTGTATCCACAAGCTGAAGAAGGTTGGACTCAATGGCGTACTGCGATTCCTAAGCCGTAGAATAAAGCTCAATTCAGGTACAATTGAAGTTTGAGTACCTTAAAAGAGCAGCAATCGCTGCTCTTTTTTATTGCTCGGCCCTTGTCACTATTCGTTTCTGCTTCGCTTTCGTATATTATTTGCCACAAATTCTGCAAACGAGATCCCACATTGCATCCTAATGTTTACATCCCAGACGCGTTTCTGGAAAAAATCCAAACTATCCTTCCAGCTCACCTCAACATGGAAGACTTTATCGCATCGTGCCAAAAGCCACTGCGCAAGAGTATTCGAGTTAATACGTTGAAGATCAGCGTTGAAGCGTTTTTAGAACGAGCAGAAACAAAAGGCTGGAAGCTTTCTCCTGTGCCTTGGTGTGACACGGGGTTTTGGATTGAAGCGGACGAGTCAGTTGTACCATTAGGCAACACAGCAGAACACATGTCTGGCTTATTCTACATTCAAGAAGCCAGTTCGATGATGCCGGTATCTGCTCTGTTTATGAATGATGAATCTTACGATGCCGTGTTAGATACCGCAGCCGCTCCAGGCTCAAAAACCACTCAAATTGCAGCTTTAATGAACAACGAAGGTGTACTTGTGGCCAATGAATACGCCGCAAGTCGTGTAAAAGTACTGCACGCTAATGTGGAACGTTGTGGGGTACGTAACGCCGCACTAAGTAACTTCGATGGACGCGTTTTTGGCGGTTGGCTACCAGAACAATTTGATGCGGTTTTGCTCGACGCGCCTTGCTCTGGAGAAGGCACCGTTCGCAAAGACGAAGATGCGATGAAAAACTGGACGCAAGCTTCCGTACTCGACATCGCTGACACGCAGAAAGATCTTATTGAAAGCGCCTTCCATGCATTAAAGCCCGGTGGTGTGATGGTTTACTCAACATGTACGCTCAGTACAGAAGAAAACCAACAAGTTTGTCATCACTTGAAAGAAACCTTTGGGGATGCTGTAGAGTTTGAAAGCCTTGAGAACTTGTTTGAGAACGCAGAGGCAGCTCTAACTGAAGAAGGCTTTTTGCATATTTTCCCGCAGGTCTACGACTGTGAAGGGTTCTTTGTTGCAAGAATTCGCAAACTGGCTGCTGTTGAGGCGCCAGAAGTCAAAAAGCGCATGGGGAAATTCCCCTTTGCTAAAACTTCAAAAAAAGAATCGACAGAAATTGCTCAACAACTCCAAAGCGCGTTAGGTATTAAACTTCCAAATGACAGTTCTGTATGGCTTCGCGATAAAGATGTCTGGTTATTCCCTAATGCTTTAGAACCGATGATCGGCGAATTACGCTTCTCCCGTATGGGTATAAAGATCGCGGAAGCCCATAAAAATGGCTACCGTTGGCAGCATCAGGTGGCAACGGCATTAGCGACGGGCTCTGAGGCAAACGCCATCGAGCTAACCATTGAAGAAGCGCGCGAATGGTACATGGGACGTGATGTTCGCCCACAAACGATTCCTGAGGGAATGAAAACAGGTAAAGGCGAAGTGCTTGTCACCTATCAAGGCGCAGTCATTGGCCTTGGAAAATGGGTAAGCAACAGAATTAAGAACGGTCTTCCTCGCGAATTAGTACGAGATAAGAACTTATTTTAAAGAAGTAGCGAATCATAAATAAATGAAAAGCCATCGTATTTGCGATGGCTTTTTAATTCGTACGTATGAAAGCAACTGGGCTCGCTAGCGATCCGGATACGCTGTACTAAACTAGTTGTATCAAAGTAATGCTTTGATGTGGCATTTCTCTCTATGTTCACCAACAAAATTATTGTTGGACAAGTTTAGCGCAGGCTCTGCGGAGCCGTTTCCCCTAGGCCCAAAAAAAGGAAAAGTTTGGGCCGTTTTTTTGGCTGCAGATCCGCTATACGTGAGTTAGGACTACGCTAGACGAATACCGTCTTTCTCAATGACAATTTTACCCTGCTTGTATAAGCCACCGATGGTCTTTTTATAAGTCCCTTTACTTGTGCGGAAAGCATCAAAAATCGCTTCAGGAGAAGACTTGTCATTCAAAGGCAAAAATCCGCCTTTCTTCTCTAGCAGGTCAAGGATCTTACTAGAAAGATCGTCCATTTTCGCCACACCGACTTTTTGTAGAGCAAGGTCGATTTTGCCATCTTCACGAATGTGCTTAATAAAGCCTTTCAGCTTTTTACCGATGTAAAGCTTACCAAAAACATCCGATGGGAAAATCATGCCCCAATGCTTACCGTTAACGATAGCTTTATAACCAAGTTGACTACGCTCTGCGATGATCAAATCAACTTGCTCGTTAACTTCATAATTCGCTGGAGTTTTATCTAACCATTTATTGAACTTAGTCGTACCAACAATGCGACCTGACGCTTTGTCGGTATAAACATACACTAAAATGGTTTGTCCGGCAGAGAAGCGAGTGCGTTGCTCACTAAAAGGAATCAGTAAGTCCTTTTCTTTGATGCCCCAATTTACAAAAGCACCTGTCGCATTCACACCCTCAATCTTCATTAAACCCCATTCACCCACTTGGGCAATTGGTCTTTCAATGGTCGCAGCAAGTTGGCTTTCTGAATCGAAGTACAGAAATACGTCTACATGCTCACCAATTTCAGTACCCTCTGGTACATACTTACTAGGTAGTAGAACAGAACCGTAATCATCGCCATCCAGAAATACGCCAAAATCAGCCTTTTTAATGACTTCTAAGCTGTTAATTTGACCAATTTTAATCATTGATTTTGTCTCTTTTTAAATTTACGTGGAATTATACCTAAACTAACAAGAAAATCAGAGAGAAAAGCATAGTGCTCTGTTATGCTGTTGTCGTTCAGCTATATGCCCCAGTCACTCTTTTAGCACTCTTATACTTACCTGCTCAACGGAACGCATAAGTTAAGAATGCTTTAGCAAAGTCAGGAGCTTTCTTTGGTCACCGTCGATAAACAAGACTCAATAACATTAAAAATCAGTCATGCACTCGCAAAGAGCAAAAGTGTCGACCTAGATATTTACTTTTTTATACCTGGTGAGCTTGGTTTAAACGCCGATATCATCAGTGAATCCGAATTTTATTACACCTCAATCACACAGCAACGATCTTATTACAGTACTGAAATCCTTCTTCCGCTAGTACACAGTCGACTTGCCAAACGTGGACGCCTGTCGAATCAGCAATACCGAGTAAGTTTGAGTTTGTTCGCTTACCAATACGTTATCGCGTTAGACAAAGCGGTAGCAAGTTTAAACAAGCATGAGAACAACTCCGTAACGGAAGATGAAGTGGACGAAGTTATCGAGCTCACGCTTGAGATCTTAAAGCGCTTGCGGCGTTCTATTCCTTATGAAGAGAACTTAAAACGCTACTACGTTAACATCGATAACTATCTGTCTTGGTATACCGAGCAAAAGTTCCTGTCACTGGTGGCTCATCTCCCACGTGAAGGCGACTATGGCACGATCAAGAAGCGCCTGATCACGCTATGTGAGAAAGAGCAAGCCCATCGTAAACTCAACAAATACAACTCATCAAGAGTCGTTGAAGACGTTACTCGCTTATCTAACAAAATGCGCTTGCTAAGGCGATTGATTGAACACCCTATCGTGCTTCGTGAAGAAACCATATCGATGGGTAACAACATTAAGCGCGCTATCAAAGGTATTGCAACCGGTTTAGTGATGGTTGTCGTGACCTCGACAGTGATTCTCGCTCGCGATTATCTGGGGGAAATTTCTGCCTCATTCATTATCGCGATGTCTTTTATTTACGCTTTACGAGAAATCTTTAAAGATGATTTACGCGATGCCATGTGGCGATGGATCCGTAAAGGCAAGCCAAAATGGCGTAAGAAGTATGTTGATCCAACGACGAAAAAAGTGGTCGGCAAAAAATTGGAGTGGCTCGATTATCGTACCTTAAGTAGCTTGCCGGATAAGATTCAAAGAATACGGAAAAAGCGCGTCGTGCAACGTGAAGAGCAGATTCTTCATTATCACGAGAAAACCGAAATGGCGACCTCTCTTTTCTTGAGTGGTTACGAACAAACGAGAGAAACATTGAACATCAGTTTACGCCCTATCATCCGCTTGATGGATAAAAGCTCAAACCGAGTTTACCGTTTAAATGAAGGTCAAGTAACCAAAGAGTCAGTAGAGAAACGTCATTTGCTCAATGTGATTGTCAAAGAGGACAACCACACCGATGAGCCTGTTTATTACCGCTGGAAAGTGGTCTTAAATCGCTCCAAAATCGTCTCTATCGAGAAGATTGAACTCAATTAAGCCAACGCCTTTAAACAAACGAGCCACAAACCACTAGGCAGCCTCTTTTCTTTGTTGGGCTGCTTTTTTTATCGAAAGAGTAAGCGAAAATTCAGCCATTGGCTCGTCACCATGTAAGTTAGGACACAGCGCGACAATTTTTACGTCACGATTTACTCGTTCACCCGTTGCCAAGGTGTGCTCGAGCATCTCATCAATGACATGACCATCGTTACAAACAAAGTGCACATCGGCTTCCGGGCGCTTTAAAAACTCGGCTTTCACACCTTTAAATGCTAGCGAGATCGCTTCTCCCTTTTCTTGCGCTTTACTCATAGCAAGAAAACCACCAGCAACATCAGCGCCAACGGCTAAAGCGCCGAAATACATGCTATTCAGGTGGTTCTTCGTTCTTCTGCGCAATGGGATACGAACCTCAACATGCTTGCTATCTATCGCAATGATTTTAGGGTGGCAAAGCCAAATCAGCGGCACTTTCGAAAAGCCAAACAGATTTAGATACAAATTCGCACGACGTAGAGCTGATAACATTTTGGTCTCCTTACCAATCTAGTCAGACCAGTTAATCAACGAAAGAAATAGATGTCAAAGAAATGTTAACAAAAGCTCGATCTCACGAGTTATTTAACCCTCATGAAGTGACGGCGTCACCCGTGAGGTATGAAGTTTATCGCAGTTACTTAGATTACCTTACAGCGAGATAGATAAAATGGTTATAAATTCAAATGTATATATATTGATTTAATGATCAAGTTTTGTCATTTATACATAAGTCATTTAAATGAATACCTACACCTTTGTATACAATTCGGTATTTCCTGGCGAAGATTCCCGTGAAACGGTTTATTCCTGCCTGTAATTCCGTTATCTTTACCCCTTCGCAATAGAGAATAAAGCTATAACATGCCTATAAAAACAGATGAATTGAGAACCCAGCCTTTGGGTCCAATGCCTACCCCAGCAGAGCTAGGTAGTGTACATCCTATTACGGATGACGTTGCAGACCGTATCGCTCAATCTCGTCGTCAGATTGAAAACATTTTATCGGGTGAAGACGATCGCCTTCTTGCGATTGTAGGTCCGTGTTCTGTTCACGACACTGAAGCTGCCATTGATTACGCCACTCGCCTGAGTGAAATCCAAGACAAGTACAAAGACGAACTGTTTATCGTGATGCGTACTTACTTTGAAAAGCCTCGTACAGTAGTTGGTTGGAAAGGTTTGATTACGGACCCTAACCTAGATGGTTCTTACGCACTTGAAGCTGGTCTTCATAAAGCTCGTAAACTACTACTGGATATCAACAAGCTTGGTCTTGCGACTGCTACTGAGTTTCTTGATATGATCACTGGCCAATACATCGCGGATTTGATCACTTGGGGCGCGATTGGTGCTCGCACAACGGAATCACAAATTCACCGTGAAATGGCGTCGGCACTATCTTGCCCAGTTGGTTTCAAAAATGGCACAAATGGCAACGTAAAAATTGCAATTGATGCAATTCGCGCATCGAAAGCATCGCATTACTTCTACTCGCCAGATAAGAACGGTCGAATGACGGTTTACCGCACAAGTGGCAACCCTTACGGTCATATTATTCTGCGCGGTGGAGAAAAAGGCCCTAACTTTGATGAAGCATCAGTCAAACAAGCATGTGATGCTTTAGCTGAGTTTGGATTGCCACAACGTTTGGTTGTGGATTTCAGCCATTCAAACTGTCAGAAGCAACACAGAAAACAAATCGACGTAGCTCAGGACATTTGTAACCAAATTAAGTCAGGCAGCACTCGTATTGCGGGTATCATGGCCGAAAGCTTTATTCTTGAAGGCAATCAGCCAATGACTGACATCAATAACCTAACGTATGGTCAGTCTATTACAGATCCGTGCCTAGGTTGGGAAGACACTGCTACAATGCTAGATATGCTGGCAAGCGCTGTTAAGTCCCGAAAGTCCCTATAACAAAATAATCAAGGAATCTTCATGCCATCGTTTGATATTGTTTCTGAAATCGATACGGTTGAACTACGTAACGCCGTTGATAATGCTAACCGTGAATTGTCTACTCGTTTCGATTTCCGCAACGTAAATGCGAGCTTTGAGCTAGTAGAAGAAAACGTAAAAATGTCTGCGGAAGGTGACTTCCAACTTAAGCAAATGCGCGACATTTTACGCGGCCACTTAGCGAAGCGTAACATTGACGCGAACGCAATGGATGCACAAGACCCAGACGTTACTGGTAAAAACTGGCACCAAACTCTGCTTTTCCGCCAAGGTATTGATACTCCAACGGCGAAAAAAGTAGTGAAACTTATCAAAGACGCAAAGTTAAAAGTACAAGCTTCTATTCAAGGCGACAAAGTACGTGTTACTGGTAAGAAACGCGACGACCTGCAAGCGACAATGGCAGCGATTCGTGAAGCAGAGATGGGTATCCCATTCCAGTTTAACAACTTCCGTGATTAATCAATCTGAGAAGTAAGTAAAAACGCCAGCGCATAATCCGCTGGCGTTTTTTATTGGCTTTTGTGTAACGAACTACGTATCCACTTTTAGCATTTGGCATTGCTAGATAACCAAGTCCTGCCCTTGCAGCAATACGAATTCGCTCGTTCCTTGTGGTATGAACACGCAAATTCGAAGCTTTTCAGCTTTAGCCTTGGCCAGCATATCCGAAAGCTCAGCAGCGCTCGAGAAAGCTTCTCTTTCTGCATCTCTGCGTATTAGTTCTAACACATTCGCTTCACATCGAGTTGAGTACAGAGCCAGCTCCGCTTGTTGCATATAGCGTACGGCTTTTATTGGCAACATCTCAACATCTTTCCCAACATGTATCCAAGTACAACTTCCCTTTTCATCTAAAGGTGTTGCCATGGTCGCTTGGTAAATTGCTTCTAACTCACGATTATCTCGCGCGTTTTCCACCTCGGGATTCGAGAAAAATTGCTCCCAAAACTTGCGGCGTAAATCGACGCTAGGCAGTGCCTCTTTAATTGAGTTTCGCTTTGAGTTAGCAAAATCCGCCATCAACCCCATGTTTTGTGGCAGTATCGATTCAAGCTTTTCACGGATGTTTCGAATTAAAACTGGCGAAGCTCCACCACTAGAGATAGCGATTTGGATGCGGCCACGATTAATCATTGACGGCGTGATGAAATCACAATAAGGCTTATCATCCACAACGTTAACCAAGATGCCTAGATCTTTGGCATCTTTGTACACTTGGTGATTTAGCTCAGGATTGTCTGTCGTCGCCCACACTTGAACAAAGTTTTTAGTGACAATGTCACTCGAATAGAAACGTTGTACCCAGCGCAGTTGATGCTCAGAAGCAAGCTTAGACAGAAAATCAACCAACGTCGGAGAAACGATAGTCACATCCGCCCCAGCCTTTAGCAACGCTTCCACCTTTCGGCTTGCCACCTCACCGCCACCCACGACGAGAACGGGTTTATTAATTAAATCTAAGAACAGAGGAAAATATCGCATTTCAATCCATGATTACTCTAATTAGCTGTTGTAGACCATGCTACCAAAAATGGGGCAAGCTCATCACCCTGTTTCGGTATCACAAATAATTTTTGTTTGAATTTTTACTGAACTTCACCTTGCTCAGCTAATGACAGTTTTAATAACAACTTTTTATTCTTTTGTATTGTTCACTCTTCTATTGATTGTTCTGATGCACCAAATTGTCCATGAATTGCACTATTTACAAACAATTAACATTTCGTCATTCTAAATCTCAAGGCACTTTGTAAGTTCTCTCAAAACTTCATTTAAATTATATATTTGAGAATTAACAGATCCTTTCCTACGCTTATAACTGGTTGATCTATCGAATGCCGTTTCTTCGAAAATCAATCACGTAGGACGATAACTCTAACGAATTGGACACGTTATTTCAGGTCACTCCTGATTAAACATGGATCATACAGGAAGGATACAAATGGCAAATAAACTCACAGTTCTTGCTTCCGTCGTAGCGGCTTCTACTGCGATGATGGCAACATCAGCTCAAGCAGCAGACACTACTCTGGACAAAGTCACAAAACAAGGTTTTCTTACTTGTGGCGTAAGTACCGGTCTACCTGGTTTCTCTAACCCTAACTCAAAAGGCGAATGGGAAGGTATCGACGTAGAATATTGCCAAGCACTGGCTGCAGCCGTTCTTGGGGATAAAACGAAAGTTAAATATGTACCCCTA
The DNA here is from genome assembly GCF_033344285.1 of Vibrio sp. 779(2023). Classification (NCBI taxonomy): domain Bacteria; kingdom Pseudomonadati; phylum Pseudomonadota; class Gammaproteobacteria; order Vibrionales; family Vibrionaceae; genus Vibrio; species Vibrio sp. 779(2023). Next base: position 12,968 of record NZ_JAWPOM010000026.1, on the reverse strand, counting down.
ACCGCAAAAGAACGTTTCACTGCGCTTCAATCTGGTGAGATTGATGTGCTTTCCCGTAACACGACCTGGACTCTCCACCGTGACACTGCACTGGGCCTAAACTTCGTAGGTGTGAACTACTACGACGGTCAAGGTTTTATGGTGAAGAAGGAACTTGGTATATCAAGTGCTAAAGAGCTTGATGGTGCGTCGGTATGTGTTCAATCAGGTACAACAACCGAGCTAAACCTTGCAGATTATTTCCGCAACCAAGGCATGGCGTACAAACCTGTGGTATTCGACACAGCGGCGCAAACTTCGAAAGGTTTTGATGCGGGACGCTGTGACGTATTAACAACTGACCAATCTGGCCTTTATGCACTGCGTTTGAATTTGAAAGATCCGTCCTCTGCGGCCGTTCTTCCAGAAATCATCTCTAAAGAGCCACTAGGTCCAGTCGTTCGTCAAGGCGATGATCAATGGTTTAACATCGCTAAGTGGACATTGTCTGCGATGATTAACGCTGAAGAATACGGTATTAGTTCGAAGAATGCGGATGAAATGCTGAAGTCAACAGATCCAAACATCAAACGTATCCTCGGTGTTGATGGCCCTAAAGGCAAAGGGTTGGGTATCCGTGACGATTGGGGCTACCAGGTTATCAAACAAGTTGGTAACTATGGTGAAAGCTTCGAACGTACAGTCGGTACTGGTTCGCCATTAGAAATCTCTCGTGGCGTTAATGCGCTATGGAATGCAGGCGGCTTTATGTACGCGCCACCAATCCGATAGAAAGAGTTAATCAGGGCGGTTCATGCCGCCCTTTTTCTTGATTATATCTCACTGTATGAGTAAGGATCGCTCATTGGATGGCGAAAAGCGCTCGCTTGGTGGAACGGCTTTAAAGGTTCGTAAGCCGCTAGACATGAGAGCGTTATTCTTTAGCCAGCAAGGACGAAACTTCGTTATACAGGCCGATATCTATAACTAAGGTTTGAGGTTATCGCTGTATGAAACCGACACAAGATGCATCGCCAAGTACGATGTCCAAACCAAGCGGAAGCAAGAGCCTGATTTATAATCCTGCCTTTCGTTCTGCTATTTTCCAGATCATTGCCATTGCTGCACTGGTATTTTTCTTTTACACGATTGTAAACAACGCTCTCAATAACTTAGATGCTCGTGGTATTGCAACGGGCTTCGGTTTTCTGAATCAAGAAGCCGGGTTTGGTATTGGGTTAACATTAATTGAATACGATGAAACGTACTCTTACGGTAGAACATTTATCATCGGCCTTCTTAATACGGCGTTAGTCTCTGTATTAGGTATTATTCTGGCTACTGTGATTGGCTTTACCATGGGGGTTGCCCGCCTTTCTTCTAACTGGTTAGTTAGTCGTTTAGCGGCAGTTTATATCGAAACTTTCCGAAATATCCCCCTTCTTCTGCAAATATTCTTCTGGTATTTCGCTGTTCTTCAAGCATTACCCTCACCACGCCAAAGCTTAAGTCTTGGTGAAGCTATTTTCCTGAACGTTCGTGGCTTATATTTCCCTGCACCGACTATGGAACCTGGCAGTAGCTACGTTATTGCCGCGTTAATCTTCGGGGTAATCGCAAGCTTATTAATTAATGTATGGGCGAATAATAAGCAACGTCTCACTGGGCAACAAACCCCAATGGGAAGAATAGTTTTGGGTTTAGTTGTTGGCCTTCCATTGGTTGTGTACTTCCTTGCTGGTATGCCAATTTCACTGAATTATCCTGAACTAAAAGGGTTTAACTTCCGAGGTGGTATTAGCATTATTCCTGAATTGGCTGCGCTACTTTTGGCATTGAGTGTTTATACAGCTTCTTTCATTGCTGAGATTGTGCGCTCTGGTATTAATGCGGTTAGCCATGGTCAAACCGAAGCAGCGATGTCGCTAGGCTTACCACGCTCGAAAACTTTAAAGCTTGTTGTCATTCCTCAAGCGTTACGAATTATTATTCCACCTTTAACCAGTCAATATCTCAACCTCACCAAAAACTCATCGTTAGCGATGGCGATTGGTTACCCAGATCTTGTCTCTGTGTTTGCTGGTACTACCCTGAACCAAACGGGACAAGCGATTGAGATCATTGCGATGACGATGGGCGTGTACTTGACATTAAGTCTGATTACGTCTGCATTAATGAACTTGTATAACCGTAAAGTCGCGCTGGTGGAGAGATAATATGAGTACTCATCAATTTCAACCGGATCTCCCGCCACCCGCCAATACTGTAGGCTTCGTTGGTTGGATGCGGAAAAATCTATTTAATGGCCCTATCAATTCCATTGTTACTGTCATTCTTGCGTATATTGTCGTAACTGCAATATGGTATATCGTGGATTGGGCGTTTATTAACGCAGACTGGATTGGCTCAACGCGTGACGACTGTAGCCGAGATGGTGCTTGCTGGGTATTTATCAGCGTGCGCTGGGAGCAGTTCATGTATGGTTTTTATCCAGAGTCCGAACTATGGCGCCCTCGCCTGTTCTATGTCACATTAGCCATATTTACTGTTTTACTCGCGTATGAGAAGACACCGAAACGGATGTGGATTTGGCTTTTCTTCGTAAACATCTACCCATTCATCATCGCTGGACTTTTATACGGTGGTGTCTTTGGACTAGAAGTGGTAGATACACACAAGTGGGGTGGACTACTCGTTACGCTCATTATTGCGCTAGTTGGTATCGTAGTTTCATTGCCAATTGGTGTGGTGCTTGCGCTTGGTAGACGTTCAGAGATGCCGATCATTCGCAGCATTTGTACCGTCTACATTGAAGTTTGGCGTGGCGTTCCTCTGATTACGGTTTTGTTCATGGCTTCGGTTATGCTTCCATTATTTATGTCTGAAGGTTCAGAGACAGATAAACTGATTCGCGCCCTTATCGGTGTGGTTATGTTTGCCTCCGCTTACATGGCAGAAGTGGTACGCGGTGGTCTACAAGCCATTCCGAAAGGTCAATATGAAGCCGCTGATGCGCTTGGGTTAAGTTACTGGAAAAAGACTGGGCTGATTATCTTGCCACAGGCGCTAAAGATTACTATTCCTTCTATCGTGAACACCTTCATCGGTTTGTTTAAAGACACCAGTTTAGTACTCATCATTGGCATGTTTGACGTACTCGGTATAGGGCAAGCAGCAAACACCGACCCTGAATGGTTAGGTTTTGCTACAGAAAGTTATGTATTTGTCGCGTTAGTGTTTTGGGTATTTTGTTTTGGCATGTCGCGCTATTCGATATGGCTTGAAAACAAACTTCATACCGGTCACAAACGATAACTCATCAAGAGCAAGGACGTATTATGACGCAACAACAAGACTACATGATCCAATTGAAGGACATGAATAAATGGTATGGTGAGTTTCACGTACTAAAAAATATTAACCTCGACGTTAAGCGCGGCGAGAAAATCGTTATCTGTGGTCCATCAGGGTCGGGAAAATCAACGATGATTCGCTGTATTAACCGCCTTGAAGAACACCAAGCAGGCAGCATTTACGTCTCTGGTACGGAATTAACTGAAGACTTAAAGAACATTGAAGCAGTACGCCGAGAAGTGGGCATGTGCTTTCAACACTTTAATCTCTTCCCTCATTTAACCGTACTGGAAAACTGTACGCTCGCGCCTATCTGGGTGAAGAAGATGCCAAAAGATGAGGCAGAAGCAGTTGCGATGAAATATCTGGAACGTGTTAAAATTCCAGACCAAGCGGAGAAGTATCCCGGTCAGTTGTCTGGTGGTCAGCAACAACGCGTGGCGATTGCTCGCTCTTTGTGTATGAACCCTAAAGTCATGCTTTTTGATGAGCCAACATCTGCACTCGACCCGGAAATGGTTCGCGAAGTACTGGATGTAATGGTCGAACTCGCCGAGGAAGGCATGACTATGCTATGTGTGACACATGAAATGGGCTTTGCTAAAGAAGTTGCCGATCGCGTGATATTCATGGACGCAGGAGAGATCATCGAAGAAAACAACCCGGTCGACTTCTTTGAGAATCCTCAATCGGATAGGACCCAAAACTTCCTAGCGCAAATCTTACACCACTAAGATTTAGCCGAATCGACATAAAAAAGCACTGGTTTCTATGAAGCCAGTGCTTTTTGTTACTAAATTCAAAAATCTGTGTAAGAATCAACATAGCTATGCTAGGCAGTAATATTGTGTTACAAGTTGCCAAATACATAACATCTTATTTCTATTATTATTTTATCTAAGTTACGTATGGTTAGGGCTTGATTTTTTGAACTTTCAATCCCATAAATGTACTTAAAAGAAAGTCTCTTATCGAGGAAGATTATGAACAGTCCAATGTTTACCCGCACTTCAACTCAAGAAAGTGCTCTACAAACGAACAAAGTATTGCGTAATACTTACGCTCTACTTTCAATGACACTTTTATGGTCGGCAGTCGTTGCTGGCGTTGCAATGGCATTTAACCTTCCACATCCAGGTATCATCCTAATGCTGGTTGGTTTCTACGGCCTATTATTCTTAACAGAGAAAAACCGTAACAACAGTCTTGGCCTTGTGTTTACGTTCCTATTTACTGGCTTCTTAGGTTACACCGTTGGCCCTATTCTAAACATGTACATAGGTGCAGGCATGGGCGATATCGTATTAACCGCACTCGGTGGTACGGCACTATCTTTCATGGCAGCATCGGCATACGCACTAACAACGAAACGTGACCTATCGATGATGGGTGGCTTAATGCTATCACTATTTGTTGTGCTGGTTGTGGGCATGATTGCAAGCTTCTTTATTCAATCAACCCTTTTACACTTGGCGTTGAGCAGCTTGTTTATCATTTTCTCTACTATGGCGATCCTGATGACAACACAAAGCATTATTCGTGGCGGTGAAACAAACTACATCTCTGCGACAGTAACTTTGTATGTATCAATCTACAACATCTTCATCAGCCTACTAAGCATTCTAGGCATCATGAACGACGATTAATCGTTTCTCGTTAAGTAGAATCAAAAAGCCCGAAGGTAATTCCTTCGGGCTTTTTCTTTGCAAGTAATTCAGTTTGTTACGCTTGGTCTACCGCCAACTCGATAACTTCGTCAGCTTCTGGGTTTTCTCTAAAGCGTCTCACTTTAATCGTTTCCTCTCCTAACATGATTTGCTTGGCGATTCGGTGCATACCGTCAAAAACACGATAGTCACTGGTTAAGATTACCGGATACGACAAATCAGCATTGTTGATTCGTTGGCAATGTTTTGCAATTTCACGGCAGGTTGGCTGTGGCCCTTCATGACTAAACCAAGTCACTTCATTTGGGCCTTTTATATCAGCAATCGCAATTTCTTCTACAGGTAAGGATTCTGCAAGTTGCCAAATTCGCTCGATGGACCAAGTGGATTTTACATTGTCATTAATCTCAATGTAACGTTGTTTCGACATGACTAACTCCTTGTCATCATTGTTGTTTCTAACCTGAATACAGGCTTTCATTAATCCAATGAGAATATCGGTCTATGAAAACAAACACAACGTTGTCAGCTATTCATTCACCCATAAAATCCCATAATCAGACAAGTAGCCAAGAAAAAACCAAAACAAAAATGAATAAGCCTGGATATCCATGCAATTTCGTTGGTACTCACCCCGTAAAATTTCTAACAAACTGAATAGTTTCCTATTTATTTGAATAAAAGAGCATTTCTATCAAAGTGCCTAGCTCAGTCAAAAACACTCACCATTTTGTACGCTTTTGATTCGCTCGATACGACTTCGAGATTCTTTTGTTGAGAACATTCTCGGCTGTCGCTAATCTATAAACATCCATGTTTACTTAACGGATAAAACGTTATGTTCGTTTACAACGGCAAAGAAATTGAAACGGATGCTCAAGGCTACTTATTGGATCATACTCAATGGGAAGAAGGTATGATTGAGCTTTTAGCAAAAGAAGAAGACATCGAGCTTACGGATGCTCATTTGGAAGTTGTGCATTTTGTGCGAGACTTTTATGAAGAGTTTAATACCTCCCCTGCAGTGCGTATGCTTGTGAAAGCGATGGAAAAAGCGCACGGCCCAGAAAAAGGTAACAGTAAGTATCTATTCAAGCTGTTTAAAAAGGGGCCAGCCAAACAAGCAACCAAATTAGCCGGCCTACCAAAGCCAGCTAAATGCTTGTAGATTCATAAAATTTTAAAACCGCGTAACGGCTTATACGACGCAGGTTCCTGCATCACATGCTCTACTGTTGCCGTTCGCGGTCCTTCTTGTAACCATTCCGAAAACGCAACTATTTGCGCGTCTGTTCCACACGCCATCACTTCAACATCACCATTGTTTAGGTTCTTCGCATAACCTGTTAACCCTAGCTTCAATCCTTGATGGGAAGTATGGTAACGAAAGCCCACGCCTTGAACATGACCTTTTACTATAAATCTCTCACACTTTACGTTCATCTTTGTACCGCTTCTTTTTACTGAGTGATATATTCTTTTCGTCTATTCACCCCACTAAGGATAGTGGGTTTTTGCACGGTTATTATAATTATGAAAGAAATTCCATTCCGCTGGATTGATAAGTATCTCATTCACTTAAAGATTCAAGAAAAGTTCTATTTGCTCTTCGTTCTCCCTCTTCTTGCTTTAGTCATTCTCACTCTCGTCCTTAATAGCGCGGCTAATACACTGATCTCAAGTATGTACCAAGAAGAGCTCATGCTTATGAAAGGTCTGATAGAGGCAGGCAACCTTTCTCAATCTCAAGTAGCAAGCCTCATAGCGGGTTCAGAAACCGTTTCTATTGGCTCAGGGCCGCAATCCGTGTCAGTTTTAAATGGTGCGTACAGCTTGGTTGCAAACCATGAACTTTCTTTATGGACTGCCCTATCAACGACTCAAGTGAGCATCATCTGTGTGAGCTTGTTTATTCTCGCTCTTGGCGTTTACTACATCATGACGTTTATTGGCGGCGCGATGTTCACGATGAACAAAGCATTAAACACTCTTGCTGGTGGCGACCTAACTGCGAGAATGAACTTCTTCCCTGTTCGCGACGAGTTTAGTGAAATTGCTATTACGATAGACAAAGTTGCAGAACGAGAGCAACAAATGGTGCTGTCGATTCAAGAGTCTGTGGCTTTAATGCAACAAATTAGCTCAGATCTGAATCAATCGATTCATCACAGTTCAGATATTTCAGCGACTCAGCAGGAACACCTCAACTCTCTTGCGAGTGCAACTGAACAGATGGCATCAACGATTCGAGAAGTCGCGACACTAGCTCACGATTCAAGCACGCAAACCGATGATGCACGTAACGTGGCTCAGTCTGGACAAGTGAAAGTTGAGAATACGCTTCACTCGATTTCGAACCTTTCTAATGAGATTCAATCTGCGTCTCAAGCCGTTGCCGAGTTAGATGCCAATGCAGCACAAATTGATGAAGTAGTGACAACAATCAATGGGATCTCCGAGCAAACCAACCTACTTGCTCTGAACGCGGCTATTGAAGCTGCACGTGCTGGAGAACAAGGTCGTGGATTTGCGGTCGTTGCGGATGAGGTTCGCGCTCTTGCGGGACGCACTCAGCAAGCGACAGTTGAAATCCAAACGATGATTGAATCATTACAGCGTAACAGCCAGTCGCTTACTAAGCTGATGGAAGTGACAGTTAATAATGCAAATGAGGGACAAAACCTCATGACGGAAGTGAATCACGAAATCGGCTCTTTGGCAGATAAAAATCAAACTATCTCCGACAGTAGCATTCAAATTGCAACAGCAGCTGAAGAGCAAGGTGTAGTCGCGGACAATATCGCCTCAAGCGTTGAAGAAATTCGAGTTCAAGCAGATAACGTGTGCAATATGATAAGCACGACTTCACAAAACGTTGATCAACTGCGTAAGCAAAGCGACACAATGGAAGCACTACTTACTGGACTTAAAGCATAGCAACGGAATCTATTACAGCAAATTCAAATAAAAGGGTCACTTTAGTGACCTTTTTGTATTTAAAAGTCACTACAATGTACTGGATTGCCGAGGGATATTGCTTTTACCATTCACATCCCGGACAATACGCCCCTTTCAAAATTCAACAAGAGCTAATGAAATGACAGCTGCTATCTATTTGGTTAAAGGTCGTGAGAAATCGGTCAAGCGCAAGCACCCTTGGATCTTCTCTCGAGGCATCAACAAAGTTGAGGGCGAACCTGCTCTTGGCGAAACGGTTGATGTATTCACTCACGACGGTAAATGGCTAGCTAAGGCGGCATATTCGCCAGCTTCGCAAATTCGTGCTCGTATTTGGAGTTTTGATAAAGAAGAAATCGACACCGCGTTTTTCGTTAAACGACTTAAAGACGCACAACTTCTTCGTGAAGACATTATCGAACGTGATGGCCTTACGGGTTATCGCCTTATCGCAGCAGAGTCTGACGGCTTACCAGGCGTTACGATCGACCGTTACCAAAATTTCTTTGTGTGCCAACTTCTCAGTGCTGGCGCAGAACACAATAAGCAGGCTATTGTTGACGCTCTGGTTGAGTGCTTCCCTGATTGTAATGTGTACGAGCGCTCTGACGTGGCCGTTCGTAAAAAAGAAGGTTTAAAAGAGATCACGGGCGTCTTGCACGGCGAAGAGCCACCTAAATCGGTCGTCATCGAAGAAAATGGCGTAAAGATTAGTGTAGATATCGTTGGCGGACACAAAACAGGTTTCTACCTAGATCAACGTGATAGTCGCCAGCAAGCGATGAAATATATGAAAGGCAAAGAAGTTCTTAACTGCTTCTCTTACACAGGTGGCTTCGGACTTTACGCTCTAAAAGGTGATGCAAAGCGTGTGATTAACGCTGACGTGTCACAACCTGCTTTAGATACCGCAAAATTCAACGCAGAACTAAACGAGTTTGATATTTCGAAGAAGCGTGCCGTGTTCCTAAATGCAGACGTGTTTAAGCTGCTTCGTGAGTATCGTGATCAAGGAACTCAGTTCGATGTTGTGATCATGGACCCACCGAAGTTCGCAGAGAGCAAAGCACAACTAAACGGCGCATGTCGTGGTTACAAAGACATCAACATGCTAGCAATGCAAATTCTAAAACCGGGCGGCACGCTACTGACCTACTCTTGCTCTGGCTTGATGGATCAAGTTCTGTTCCAGAAAATCATCGCTGATGCAGCCGTAGACGCTAACCGCCAAGTAAAGTTTGTGGAGCGTTTTGAACAAGCCGCTGACCACCCAACCGATACAGCATATCCAGAAGGTTTCTACTTAAAAGGTTTTGCATGTAAAGTGCTTTAGGCTACGAATAAGTAAGACAAAGCAGAAGAAAAGGGCCTACTGGCCCTTTTTCATTATGGCTCTAAGTTAACCTTAGTTAGTGCGGATAACACATCTCTCTCAAAGTCCGCATTTCCCACGATTAAATCACTAAACTCTGTCGCCCCGTTTTCTATTACGATAGTTTGAATTGAGTTTCCATCGTTATGGGTTATTTCTAGAGATAAGTCATCGCCATCAATGTTCAAGTCAATACTATTGAGAAGTTCTTCTATCGTATTGTGCCCTGCATCTTCAACGACTTCACTCAGATCTAAGGTGTCCAAATCTCTCTCAAAACCTCTAATTAGATCTGTTCCTGTATCCAAGGAGTCGTTGACCCATTTAAAGACATCTGCCTCGTTATCATTACCGATCAAGATGTCATGACTTACGTCTACTTCAGCTTCAATAATATTTGCAGAGCCATTACTTGAAGCATTTACTCCTCCGTTTTCATCAATAACGAATTGCAGGGTGTTCTCACTTTGATCACCATCGTTATCCGTCAATACATAATCGAAGTCTAACGTTTCAACTGTATCACCCACCGCACCATAAAATGCATACGCACCATCGTTTAAGTCGATTTCCAGAGTATGTTTGCTGTCGATATAGATAGTAAGCTGCATCGTTGTGTCGTCAAATGCATGCGAAATACCATCGTTATTGTCAGTTACTATTAGGTCTGTACCATCAAACGAATAAGTGACACCGTCATGTTCTATTTCGCTAATATAACCACCATCTGCCCCAATACCTGTATCTGGAGAAGTGGTATACATCAAGTTCCCCCCAACAGGTTGAATCACTGACTGCAACATAACCGGAGGTAATTGAGTTACGTCAGGAACCACAACACCATCAAGGTCTTGATTCAAAAAGCCATCATATGCTACGCGATCTAATTGCTCCGGCATAAGATTAACGCCCATACCATACGCTAGGGCTGTTATCTGATTATCAGGATCGGTTAGGTGATCAATCCAACTCTGCTCGCGAGCGTCGTTTATAAATGATGACGCAGGGTTTGGCTGACCATCTGACAAGAAGTAACTAACATTCGACGCACTGGTTAACTTACCTACATCATCCCATGACTGTTTTGCTTCATTTAGCGCGTTGTTATAGTTAGTCGCGCCACCCGCAGTTAGCGTCTCAATATACGCTTTGGCCTCCTCGACCGTCAGCCACGTCGCAGCACCTATAGCGTAAGTGGATGCTGTACTGCTATAAGTAATAATTTGAACTCGCGTTTGACCGATAGACTCATATTGATTCAATAACTGAGTTGCCGAATCTTTCATTATCTGCAAGCGATTATCCGTTCGCATAGAACCCGAGACATCCATTATGAGCTGAACGTTGGCACTTTCTTTAGTTTCTGCAACTACATCGTGAATAATAGATGCAGAATCTGGTGAGTCATCTTCCACAATAACGTTGACCGTTGTGGAGTTAGTAAGACCACGAGCATTCGAGACAAGCACAGGCACCTCAATATTTAAGGTGTCTTCTCCAGATGGGTTGGAGTGATCAATCGGACCAAGAAGCTCCGTAGATACCACTCCAGTATCATTGACTGATATTTTGATAACCTCTTCACCGTTCGCTGAACCGATAAGCATTTGGTCGTTATTTGATAACGTCCACGTTACAGAGATACCGTTACTAGTAAGAGCTGTAGATGGTTCACTGAGCGTAACAGAATCAACGGTTTGACCCAGCGTCAATTGTTCTACATCAGTACTCGAGTCAGTTGTGTCATCAAAGCCGTTTAGAGCAGAGTCATCAGCAATGGCGTTGCTTAAGCCTTCCTCAGAAACGTTTAGTGTTACACTTTCTACAATTGGTGGGGCGTAAGGGTTGACAGAAAAGTACCCCGTTTTACTGTCGCCATCATTATCAGTAATCGTGTAGTTAAAATCGATATCCCCATCGCCATAAGGTGAGGTCAAAGGCAAGTATTGGAAGAACTCCCACTTTCCAGTGCTAGGTGTAAGTTGAACTTCGAATGCAAGCTCTCCATCAGCCTCTGCAATCAGTCTATTAGAGTTTTGTGGATCGACGTATATCAACACGTCTTTACCATCTAGAGTCTCTAAACCAGCCTCACCTCCATTTAAGACTATAGAACCAGGGCCATCAGCTCCATATACAGCACCGAGGTTCCCATCCGCACTAGCAATTGGCACGCCAGAGTACGCACCTGTAAAGGTTATTGATTTAACGGTAAAGTCACTGTTGTCTTCAGTATCCGGGCCATTGCCATTACTGGTCGCCTCGAGGATGATTTTATCAAAGCCTCCCTGTTGAACATTGAAATTTGCCGCGTAATCACCACTGCTTGCGTCAGAGCTGAACGATTGCTGAGCAATTAATACACCATCTCTATAAAAAGATGCGATTCCTTTCTCAAGTTCACCACCAAACATTTTCTCAAATTCTATTTCTGCTCCGTAAGCAACTTTATTGCCTAAGTCTATGATTAACTGCTCTGATACACCCTCATTACCCGCGAATCGATAATCGACTTCGTTTTCTAATTGGAAGCCGTTGTTACCAGAACTTTTAACGCCAATCCCTTCTGATGATTGATTGATTTCAGCTGTTCCCAGCATCACAGATTCGTCAGACACAAAACCGTTTGCAGTCACAACAACATCCCCAAATGTTCGACTGGTTGCGTCTGCCTCACTTCCTGCAAAATCTATGCGCCCTGTCAGAACGTTAGGTGCACCAGTAAGCGACACATCGACGGGTTGAACAACCACAGGCACGTATGGGCAATCATCTTCAACGGCCACATTTAAGCTTTGAGATGTTGTTGTTTGTCCATCACTTACAGAAATCTGTAAATCAAAGTTGATGATGTCTTCCACATCATTAACAGGATGATCAAGTGGCTCAAACAGAGTAATAGTATAGTCCCAAGAGCCTTGACCTGAAGCTGAAGGCTCGCTCAGCACAACAGTAGCAACAACGCTCAGGTGAGCAGTTTTCGCAGTCAGCGTTTGAGTACTGTTGTCCCACGTCCACGATATAGGCTCCCCTCCTGATGTTAGGTTGTTAGGGCCTGCCAATACCACTGAAACATTCGCCGTGTCTGGATCGGCAACTGTGAATGTTCCTGAGAAACTTGCGGAGTTAGTGGTGTCTGAAGGTGCTCCTGTATTATCAGGGATACCATTAGCTAAACCTTCTTCCGAAACAACTGCATTCACAACATTTGAAATAGAAGGAGGAGCATCATTATCAATAATCGTTGCCGTACCGGTATCGCTGCCTTGCACTGCACCAATGCCGGTTACTGTCACGCTGAAGTCTTCAGGGCCTTCATAAACGGCGTCATCAATGGAAGCGATGCGCACATCAAACTCAGTTTGCCCTGCTGGCACCGTTACCACGCCATCGTTTGGCACTGCAACCCAACCGGAGCCTGTGTTGTATTCTAAGGTGCCTAAGTCACCGACTTCGGTATCGCCGAGATTAAGACCCAACTCTACTTGCGTTTCCGCTTCAGACGCGTTCGATAGCGTCACTTTGAAGTTGGCTGTCTCACCCTCATTAATGGTGCCAGCATCTGAAATAGTCACGCTTGGACGGTCATCATCCGGATCGGGACCCGGGCCACTGCCGTCATCCACTATCGTTGCCGT
>NZ_JAWPOM010000258.1:0-1002 GCF_033344285.1 Vibrio sp. 779(2023) | reverse complement strand
CAACCCGAACGATCATTCTGAAACGGTAACGGTACTGCTTTCCAACATTCCTGATGGCGTTGAGATATTTGATAATGATGGTAACTCGGTCGATTTAACGTTCGTTGGGTACGATGGTAATAACCAGCCAATCTATGAAGCGAATATTACGCAAGCAAACATCAACTCGGGCATTGTGATTAAACCGGAAGCATCGTCTACCGAGAATATTCACATCACAGCAACCACGATCGTTACTGAAAACGATGGTCATACGCGCACCTCAACTGGGGAAATTCGTGTGATTGTTGGCCCTGTGATTGACGCAAGAAATAACTATACCGTGGTTTCGGAAGGTGACGAAGATACGCGCTTCAACATCGATTGGAAACCAACGACCAGCCAAAGTCCAGATGCCGATGAGTTCTTCTCAGAAGTGACGATTTCTGGCTTCCCTCCTAGTTGTACCGTGTTCGTGGATGGTGTAGCGCAAACGCTCGTCGCTGGTACGTTAACATTAACGCCACAAGCCAATGAATCGGAGCAAGACTTCTCTGCTCGCGTTACGCAGAGTGGTTATGTTCAAGTTGAGTTGGAACAAGATTCCAGTGCCGACTTTGATTTGAGCACAACGTTGACCGTGAAAGAGATTGACCATGAGTACGTTGATGCGGCAAATCCAGGACAAGGGATTGCAGAAGCGGTGATTACTGGTTCGGTTCACGTTCAAGTGAATCCGGTTGTTGAGCCGGAAGATACCTCTGGTGCGATAGGCGATCAAACGCGCTTGCTGGTCACAGAAAGTAATGGTACTGCGATAGACGTTGTTAAATCGGATGCGCAAGGTGCAATCGACTTTACAATCAACACCTCTGCGGGTGGTCAAGCTGGTGCAAACATCATTAAATATCAAGAGTTTGATGCTTCTTCGGATGAGGTGGTAACTGAACTGGTTGTTCAGTTGCACACGACCGATCCTGCCATCCTTAACCAGCTAGTCATTATCGGAGCACTGAATGAAGG
>NZ_JAWPOM010000025.1:0-62028 GCF_033344285.1 Vibrio sp. 779(2023) | reverse complement strand
AGTGAGTTGGAGAGCATGAACTCACTCTCGAAGAAGCTTTCCATAAACTATCAAATTTCCTCTAAAAACATAACGCCGCATTAAGGTGTGAGCAACGCTACCACGAAACCTAACCATACCACCATAAACACTAAACCCAACGATAGAATGAAAAATGCCAAGCGTTGGGAATCACTCTTAAATGCTTTGTTATGCTTCTTTTCTCCCGTAAGCAAAAGCAAAAATGAATAAAACTACAGAAAAAGTTATAGATGCGACTAAAACAAGTATCCAACTTATACTGCTAAGAATTAATACATATGTAATTAAGCCCCCTGTTAGACCCAGACCGAAAAGTATCGACATTGGGTTTTTCGTCTCCAGATCACCCTCTTTCTCATAAAATGACATCATTTTATATAGCACCAATAGGACCAATGAAAATGTCCCTATACTTGCCGTAGGGATTGTTATTCCGTCAAAATCTATAAACCTTGTGGAAATTGCAAGCAAATAAGCTGATATAACAGCAGCCATTCCACCAGTGATTTTTTCTAGATGTTCTGCTGATCTCTTGCTAGCTGCTTTTTTTAGTTGAAATTTATTCCGTTTTGTCATTTAAACTCCATTGATGATCTTCAGTTTGAAGCATAACGCCCTGTTAAGGGGTGAGCAACGCAATACCTAAGCCTCCGCATCCCACCTTAAACACTAAAACCAACGCATAGTCAAAATGCCACGCGTTGCGAATCCCTCTTGAACAGTTTGTTAGAGCGCAACTCACAGGTTGAACAGAACTTTCAAAAGAGAATTAACCAAGGAAGAAATTCCAAGAAATAGCACTACTGGCAAGCCTATCGCGATTATCAGTTTAAACTCGACAAATTGACCTACAACGGCATCACCATACCTACCACCCAGAAACCTTCTCGATTCGTCACCTACTGTCGATTTGACTTCATCTGTAACTGTCTTGCGATCTTCACCAATGAATTCTTTAAACAGCATAAAGCCGAAAGGAGCGATAATAATGCCGGCGATAAGATATGAAATGTATTCAACTATATCGGTCATGTTCATACTTTTTTCTCCTGCGCTCTAACGCCGCATTAAGGGGTGAACAACGCCACCACCCAACCTAAAACATTGTGCCATAAACACTTAAACTGAACTTTGAGCCAAAACTGCCAAGCGTTGTGAATCCCTCTTGAATGCTTTGTTAGTTGCCAAACCCAAGGCTTAGGTTTGGAGTTGATTACCGCTTTGCCTACACTGTTTTTACATGCTTTGAAAAACTAAAATCAGGCGTAGTTTTAAAGCGTCTCTCACTGAAACCACTTGGAACAAACAACGCCGCAGAAAACGAACTCACAACACCAAAAAGCGCTTTTGGAAAACCAATCTCACAATGCGGACTTTCAACAAAGTCACTGAAACCACGTGGAACTTGCCACACCAAAGAAAGCGTCATTTCAGCGAGTAGATCGGCTTTTATACCAACAAGCTCAACGAGCAGAGTTTCAGCAAAAAAGTTCAACTCAGTTAACCCAAAAGTCTCCGCACCAAAGAACAAGTCAACCGTTGAAACGATACCAATTTTGAGTTTACACCACGCAAGTTAACACTGAAATTAAATGCCGATAAGACAATTTCGACTTTAAGCTTTTACCACTAGATCTTTCGATATAGGCGCCTTTTTCCTCTTGCAAACTAACGCCCTGTTAAGGTGTGAGCAACGCAATACCAAAGCCGCCGCATACCACCTTAAACACTAAACACAACGCATAGTAAAAATGCCACGCGTTGCGAATCACTCTTAAACAGTTTGTTAGCCTTATGCGTAAATAACCAAAAAGAACATGACGAAAAAAGCAACTAGTTGGATCGTAAAAGCATTGGGCTCTTTCACGTCTTCGCCAAAGTTTCCCTTGTGTCTATCGAAATGCACTGAAATGAAATACATAGCTATACCTAAGGCAACTAGCATTAGAGCAAGTAACTTCATACCATAAACCGAAAACAGCTCCCCTGTTGAACTCCCTAAGAATAACCATTGGGCATTGAATAAAGAAGTCCAAGCTGATATCAGTGACACGATAACAACAAGCATTAGAGGGATCCCTTGACCATACTGTTCAAAGTAAATTAACGTTCTCCCAAATGCATAAGCTAGAGCTGTTTCTAGTAAAATGTAGAGTACGAACCGAAAAGGTAGAACCGCTTCAATACGGCTTACCGATAATTCTGTACCGGAAGTTACATTCCCAACTTTTAGCGAAACCACAAAGTTGGCTAGCGAGATTATCGCAGTAATAATCGTCAACCAACTAGCTAATCTATTGATTGTATCGTCTTCTAATACTTTATTCATATTTCCTACAACTGACGTAAAATACACGTAAGGCTAACGCCCAATTAAGGGGTGAGCAACGCTACCACCCAACCTAAAGCATTGTACCGTAACCACTAAAACTGAAGTAGAAGCAAAAATGCCAAGCGTTGGGAATCCCTCTTAAATTGTTTGTTATGTGTGTTAGTTGACGTTTCTACTGATAATTTTGGCAAGAAACGCAACCAGCCCACGCTCTTCATACCCAGCATAAGACGACACTAAATAGTTACGAAAACCAAAAAATACACCGATTAAACCACAAGCTATTCCAAGCCACTCAAACCAGTGAATTCGACGCGTAAAGATTGACTCAAAAGCTTGTGAAACAGCACTACCACTCAATTCTGATGCCTTACTCTCGAGAAATGCGGGAAAGCCGAAATAGAAAATTAGGAAGGATATAAACCCGAAACAAATCGCAGCCCACCAAGGTAACCTAGCCGCTATATACACCGAATCACTAACTATTGCAGAGCCGTGTGATCTGCGCCTATAGCGTCTTCCCATAATTTCCTCCGAACACATAACGCCGCATTAAGGTGTGAGCAACGCTACCACCGAACCTAAACCATTACACCGTAAACACAAAACCCAACCTTGAACTGGAAATGCCAAGCGTTGGGAATCACTCTTAAATGCTTTGTTATAACCGTCTTTCCAAACGTAAAAGACCCCAAACCTCACCGTCGAAAGAACGAGAGCCATTTTCATGCGCTATAACGGTAAAACCAAGCGATTCATAGCAATTTCTCGCAACTATGTTTCGTTCAAATACAGCTAGTGATAGTAAGCTAGCGCTGTATTTTTCTTTTGCTAGATCGACTAATTGACCAAGCATACGCTTTGAAATGCCCTTTCCACGAAAGCTGTCTGAAACAAATACGCGGCAAATCCTAAAGTGCGAATCTGAAACTTTGAATAGTTCAACATAGCCAGCGTTCTGACCTGAGACAACAAAGATAAACGGAAACACTTGCTCTTGGGAACAGTGTTTAGAAATTTGCACTGAATCCAATGGAAACTCAAAGTTTGGACCACCCCATTGATAATTCAATTTATCCGAGTCGATCCAACCGATAAGCAGGTCATGATCTTCCTTTTCAAATACTCTAAGTTCCATTTTTCCCTCTAAGGTTATAACGCCGCGTTAAGTGGTGAACAACGCCAACCACCACACTTAAACCATTGTACCTTAAACACTTAACCTGACTGGAAACAAAATCGCCAAGCGTTGTGAATCCGCCTTAAACGCCTTGTTAGGCGAAGTTTCCCACCAGTGTTTAAGTTGTTTTGAAAGCAGATTACCTGAAACAAAATAAGCAACCAAACACCCACTGACTTTTGGTGATTCAAGAACCATAAAAGCCACTATGTTTCAGCCAAGGTTTCAACAACCACGAAATACAGACCTTCAGCAACAAAGTAGGTTTTGAGACCGAAAAAACCAAAGTTGCAAACTTACAGCGAAAACGAAAGCTTCGATTGACTTGCCCCTACCACACTTTGAGCCAGTGGAATTAACAACCAACCGACTATGAAAACCAATGAGGCAATCCACGAATTTTGGCATGTTTTACGGCTGGAGAGGTTCAAGAATTTGAGCCGACAATACCAAATTGCCAACGCTGAAAAACGAATGCTAAAAGAGAACTAAGAAGATGAGAACAAAGAACTTTCTGCCCGTCGCCTAACGCCCAATTAAGGTGTGAGCCACGCTATCACAGGACTCAACTTGGACGCCGTAAACACTAAACTAAACCCAAACCAGAGATGCCAAGCGTGGTGAATCACTCTTAAATTGCTTGTTAGGGCTTAACTTCAACTTCTTGCAACAAACGGCCTAAAGCCCTGTATTTCCATGGCCCCGACTGACCACTCGAATATACTTGTATAGTGAAACCTTGGGTGGTTATTTTTTTAGCATCAATCGGCGTCATATCGTAGAACGAGTCGATATCATCCGGACGGTAAATATAGACTTCTGGTGGTTCAGCGAATGATGATTCAAACATTATTACCTGCTCACTACTACTAGTTCCAGTTGTAAAGTCACTATCTATTCTTGATATTTCGGCAACATCACTCGGTGACCTATAGTGTTTAACAGTGAATGTTCTCTTGTCTTCTATTGCTTGCTTTACAGAGTTTTCTGGAAAAAAGAAGAACCACCCCCAAAATAATGCGGTTAGAACTACTAGTAAACCAACCAATCCATATGCCTTTATTTTTTCAATTTGTTTAAAGCAATCATAAATATATCCAACAAACGCACACAGCGAAGCTAGACTACAAAATATGTAAAAATATTCCCACATACTTCCTAAACTTATTACTAATGATGAGCCCTAACGCCCAGTTAAGGGGTGAAGCACGCAATACCGATGCTACTGCATGGCACTTCAACACCGAAACCAACGCATACCAAAAATGCCACGCGTGCTGAATCCCACTTGAACTGTTTGTTAGCACGCTGCCCTTAAAACCTTTGATATACGCCAAGATATTGAAATATAGCACGAAAATTCCGGCTAAAACACTGAAGCTAAACGGAAAGCTGCCAAACTTAAAGCTAACTTCAAGACGTAAGTTGGCTAGAAGAAAAACATGCTTTACTGCCCTTTTTCACCGCTTTCAAATTAGCAAAGGATTCGGGCTTCGGACTTGAACAGCAGCGTCAAAGATACCTAGCTTGGACGAAAATATCTCAGCACTAAAGAAACCACACCAGAGAAATAGCCCAAAAGTTAGAAACCGTAAACGCTGAAACAAGAGCGAAAATAACTCATATAGTGCCACCGGAGCGAACATGAAAGGCACACTTGTTCAAGTGTAAAGCTAAGAAAAGAAGCCAATAAACACCAAGGCTTTTGACCTCTGATGCCAACCCAGTGCTAACGCCCAATTAAGGGGTGAGTAACGCAACACCGATGCTTCCGCATACCACCTTAACCACTAAAATTAACGCATAGCAAAAATGCCACGCGTTACGAATCCCTCTTGAATTGTTTGTTAGCACGCTGCCCTTAAAGCCTTTGAAACGAACCAACGCATTGAAATATAGCACGAAACTTATGGCTTAAAACACCAAAACCAAACGGACAGCTGCCAAACTGAAACAAACTTCAAGACGTAAGTTAGCTAGAAGAAAAGCATGCTTAACTGCCCTTTTTCACCGCATTCAAATTAGCAAAGGATTCGAGCTTCAGGCTTTAACAGCAGCTTCAGAGAAACTAGGTTTTGCCGCAAATTTCTCAGCGCTAAAGAAACCACACCAGAGAAATCGCCCGAAAGTTAGAAACCGTAAACGGTAAAATCAAAGCGAAAACTTCGCATATAGTGCCACCGGAGCGAACATGAAAGGCACATTTGATCAGGTGTAAAGCTAGGAAAAGAAACCAATAAACACAGAAACTTTTAACCTTTGATGCCCAACCCAGTGCTAACGCCCAGTTAAGGGGTGAAGCACGCAATACCGATGTTGCCGCATAGCACTTCAACACCGAAACCAACGCATACCCAAAATGCCACGCGTGCTGAATCCCTCTTGAACTGTTTGTTATGTTCGTAGCTTTTGTAACCCTTGTATTGCTCGGTTGGTCGAATCTATTAAGTCTGTACGCTTCAGTTTCGTTCGAATAGCCAAAGCCTCAATAAACTGCTTTTCAGCGAGTTCATAGTTACCAAGCTCCACGTTTAATTTACCCAAGTGTTGTAAACTGAAACTCAAAGAAAGCACACAACCGTAATCTTGGCTTTGTAAGTATGCTCTTTCAGCACCACCCATATCACCTGCGTATTGCAACGCAATACCCGAAATATGAGTAGACCAAAACTTGTGCTTATCGCTAGATGTCGACATTTGGACTTTGGAAGCTAGCCAATAAGCCAAACTACAAAAACCTATAACACGCAAACAATCGGCTACTAAAATTTGCTGCCACTCTAGCTTTTCTGTTTCGCCTAAAACCTTAAATTTTAAGCATTTGTAAATAGTTAAAGCAAGTTTATGGAAAACGCTGAAAGTTACCCTATCCCTTTGATAGCCCACCATTTCCTCCAAGAACATAACGCCGCGTTAAGTAGTGAGCAACACTACCACTGAACTTAAACCTTGCCCCGTAAACACTTAAGCCGACTCAAACCAAAACTGCCACGCGTTGCGAATCTGCCTTAAACGCTTTGTTATGTAACAATATTTTCGATGCTATAAATACGATCTGCATACAGTTTACCGCCAATTTTGTAGGCATTTGGTGCTACTGTTTTGAGAGAAAAGCCACTTTTAATAAGCACCTTCTCTGAACCAACGTTACCTTCTGTAACTACTGCACTAAATGCCGTAATATCTAGTTCATTAGAAGCCCAATTGATTAATGCTTTCAATGACTCTGTACCAAACCCGAGACCATGATATTGAGGGAGAATTAAATACCCAACGTCTGCCACACCATCGATAAGGTGAAAACCAGTGACACCGATTTTTTCACCAGTTTCCCGTACAGTCATTGTAAGGCATAGCCAATTTTCTGAAGCTTTGGACCAAATAGGAAGCCTTGATTCAAATCTTTCTTTTATTTCAAAAGCCGATGGTTCATCGAAACATAAGTTAATAACAGCAGGATCACGATGTAAAGACTCAAATAATTCCCAATCGTTGTCCGCAATTTGAGTCATTTTCAGTCTATCCGTAAATATTTCCATGCTCGATCTTTCCTTGTTACATAACGCCCAGTTAAGGGGTGAAGCACGCAATACCGATGTTACTGCATTGCACTTCAACACCGAAACCACCGCATACCAAAAATGCCACGCGTGCTGAATCCCTCTTGAACTGTTTGTTATGTTTAAGATTCAATACCTTACGTTTAACTATACGGAAGTTTAACCCGACTTACATTTGCAAACAAAACCAAAAGTTAAAAAACTTAATCAAATCATAAAGTTGACTAAGTTAAACTTTGAAAACAGAAAATGCAAAAACTGAAGTTCTAACTTAAAGATTGAGGAAAATTTACGGAAAACAGCGTCAAACGATGCCAATTTGCTAAAAGACCAAAACAGAATGACTTTGGGTGCAAAGAAAAGACACAAACTACTGATTTTACTGGATTAAACATAACGCCCTGTTAAGGTGTGAGCAACGCAATACCGAAGCTTCTGCATACCACCTTAAACACGAAACGCAACGCATAGCAAAAATGCCAAGCGTTGCGAATCACTCTTAAACAGATTGTTAACTGTACTATTTGTTGGTTTTAGGTGGAGCCTCGTCTTTAAATGTGCGAGCAACTGGCTGCGCAGGGGCTTGAGGCGGCGGCGGTGGTGTTGATGGCTTTTGTTCTGGCATATTACCCTCACATTCTTTTTGGTGGCTGACCATTTTCAATAATCTTTCTTGGTCCAGGAGCACTTGGTGCACTTGGAGGAGGTGGTGGAGCGCTAGGTTTTGGTTTGTTTGGCATAACTTTTGAGCCTCCAATATTTCACTGTAGCCAGAGCTAGCATTTACAATTTCACCGTTAATGCTCTCAAGCTTTTCAACTAGTGATTGATTATATATTAGTGTTTCTTTTCTAGGAGAGGAAGCATCAAGATCAAACGCTACGAAAAGGACACTTGCTGACAAAAATGGTATTGCTGCGAGCAATAGCCATTTAACTGAATTGTGAACGTGAGTGAACCTTACCTCATTCGCATATGTATTGTGAGTAGCACAGTCGCGGACTTGTTCTAATAGAAACTTGGATAATACAGCTTCTACATTGACCTCCGGCTGTTTGTTTTCCGGGTAATCTTTATTGTATTGAAGTATCGATTCTGCATGGTTTTCTACTTCTACTCGATAACGATCTGTCTCAACGGGGTCAGGAACACCTTTATACTCTGTTCCCCAAAATGCTTTTATTAAATAGAACACCCCTCTAGAAGATATAGTTACGCTCAATATAGCTAAAGCAGAAAACACTAGCGCTAATTCCTTATTAGATGAGAAATCTAGCATTCTTAGCATGTAGCTTACTATCGAGAAACCTGTAAAGATCAACGCAAAATTGATTTGCACCCTTGTATACAAAGTGTCTCTATTTTGCATTTCATGAAAATACAGCTTCTCATAAAACTCGAATAGTTTTTCTTGTTTCACTGAACCTCCAGTACAGTTAACGCCGCATTAAGGTGTGAGCGACGCTTGGCTATACTTGAGCGAAGCGAAAGCGCCAAGCGTTGCGAATCACTCTTAAATGCTTTGTTATGCGTTTTCTCGATTCCATTCTGCGCTTTTGTTCAGAAAAATCAGTTCTTCTTCAACGTAGTTTCTTAAAGACTCAGGTTCAATTGGAAGGTATGCTATTTTGATTGTATGCCCCCTTCGTACTAGATCTTTTACAGATTCTAACTTAGCTCCAGTTTTAGCATGCTTAGTTATCAAATGATTTCTTAAGCGTTGCCTTGCCAGTCTTCGAGTAGTTTTACCAATGTACTTCAGAGTCGGCTTATCATTGTTGTCTTCTAACTCAAAAATTGCGTAAATATTTGCTGAACCTGAAACTGAATTAAGAAGGGCTTCGTTCTCTTCTTCTATGGATTTTACATTCCAGCTACTAACAGAATTTCGAGGGTATTGGACAACTGAATGGTTTTCCTCATTGTGAATAAAGTCATTGATAGATAGAACGAATTCGTTTAGTTGAGCAATACCTTCAAATTTCATTTCTATTCCTCTAAATCACGTAAAACGCATAACGCCCTGTTAAGGTGTGAGCAACGCAATGCCGAAGCCGCCGCATACCACCTTAAACACTAAAACCAACGCATAGAAAAAATGCCACGCGTTGCGAATCACTCTTAAACAGTTTGTTAGCCGCTCATTCCCAAAGGTTACTGCTTACTCAACAGGAACTTACGCAAATCTCTCTCTGCACGAATAACAAACAGAATAAACACTTTGTCACCGTCTTGTTTATAGAAAACACGACATGGATTAACGACAACTTCACGATAACTTAGATGTTCTAGCTCGGGTGGAATACGACCTGACTCTGGGAAAGTTTGTAGGCGTTCGACTTTGGAGAAGATCGTTTGCACTAACTGCTTTGCAGCTACGATATTTTCAAGTGCGATGTATTCAGCGATATCGTTGAGGTCAGATAACGCTGGTTCAGTCCAGATTATTTCAGCCATTTTGACATTTTGTCCTTGGCTTCATCATGGCTTATCACTTTACCGTCAGCTAGCGCACGCTCACCTCGTGCAATACCCTCAAGAATAGCTAAACGATTTTGCATAAACTCGTAGTCATCAACATCAACGAGATAAGCGGATGGCTTACCATGCTCAGTAATTAACACTGGCTCTTTGGTATCGTGGAGATCCGCGAGGATCTTAGTTGCTTGACGTTTGAGTGATGTAACTAGTTCTACTTTCATGAGAGCTGCTCCAAAGGAATACTAAAGTGATACTATTCTATCACTTTGAGTATAGCAAGCTCCATGACGGCTAACGCTTTGCTAAGGGGTGAAGCACGCAATGACCAAGCATCTGCATAGCACTTCAACACTAAAACTACCGCATACCCAAAATGCCACGCGTGCTGAATCCCTCTTAAGCAACTTGTTAGTAGCGTACTTTCCAAACACACCTAAACCCAACTATATTTGATCTGGTTACCTTTGTTAATCAAGCTAACCTACAGGTTTGGTGGCAACATTTGAACAATATTAGGAAGTAACAATGACTTTAAAACAAGATCCTCGCTGTTACACCGATGTATGCGTTCAAGGTAAGTGGTTTCATTACGACCACTGCACAACTAACGCTTACATGCTAAACGGTGGATCAGCTTGCTACGTTGAACTCGATAAGATCCCAGATACCGAAGATGAATTAATAGAATTACTCAATGAACAATTTTGAGCTTTACTGCTTCCAATACTGTCGAAGTTCTAGTAACTAACATCCAGTTCTGCGATTTGGCTTTAGCTACTAACGCCGCATTAAGGTGTGAGCGACGCTTGGCTATACTTGAGCGAAGCGAAACTGCCAAGCGTTGCGAATCACTCTTAAATGCTTTGTTAGCTTTATTTTCTGACACTTACCTTGACTTGTTAATCAACTTTTGAAACGCATCAATTGTACATAGAAACGCTTGGATAAACTCAGGGTCATCAGAATCCAAAGCAAATGATTGATTATACTCTTTGATCTGTAAGGCATTCATAAAAATGCCTACAACCATATATACTTCGTCTATTACCGCTTCTATATGATTTGGGGCATGTGCGCTAATTGCCTCATATGGACGAATACATGCTAAGTCATCTTCACCCAAAACGGGAGTAGCGATACCTCTAAAACCACCGGCGTCACCACAATGCACAGCAGAGGAAGTCACATTTTTAACTTCCTTGCGATGAGACAAATAATGATCTATATCCTCTTCTGAAACCGCCAATGAATATGCTTTAGATACATATTGGTATATTTTTCCATACGCGATTTCTTGCTTCCAAAACTTCTTTTGGTCTATATCGTCATTTAAGAAGTAACGCTCCGAGAATTCAGCACTAACAAGAACAGCAAAAGCTATTTCATTCGATTCAAATAAGTTTCTGGTCAGTACTCTAGCAGACTCTTCAATGCCAAGAGATATAACCTCTCTAAAAGCGATAACAGTATTACTTGAGCGTCGAAGCTGGGCATAAAGAGCAGTCCGCCTCGAATCTTTGTTTGGTACTTCAAACATTTCTGTCAGCATTATCAATACTTCGATAGCTCTGTCTAGCGCAAATACTTGATATGGCATCTTCTCGATAGCCATTTTCATCATTTTGCTTTTCGCTGCACACAAGTAATCATTAACATTCACGAACTTTGGGATGTGGGAGTATCCTAGCTGAAAGGAAGCATCTTTCATATATGAGCTATATTCTTTTTCTATATCACTGTATGTCATCTCAACCTCATAAAGCTAACGCCCTGTTAAGGGGTGAGCAACGCAATACCAAAGCCGCCGCAAACCGCCTTAAACACTAAAATCAACGCATAGTGAAAATGCCACGCGTTGCGAATCCCTCTTGAACAGTTTGTTAGGGCACAATTCTCAAGATAGACGCTTAGCTGCAGCGTAGCCTTTAGCAGTTAATTGAAACCACACAGAGCCTGCTGGTTGCCCAAAGTTACCCTCTAGGACTTGGAGCAACTGCTTTTCTCTAAGTTCCAATATTTCCGAGCTGACACCTATTGTTTCATTATGCTTGTATGGGCTTTTAACTATAGATTCAGGCTCTAAGTTGTATTCTAAGATTCCTTTAAAATTAGGGTTACTTAATGCCAACTTTAAAATTGCTCGTTCTTCTTTGGTTAGTTTCGTAGGAATCCAAGACTTGACCACCGGCACGGCAGCAATACATGCTGCAACTGTACCTACTACTAACAAAACAGACTCTAATACTTCTAAACTCATAGCCTTTCCTTTGTGCCCTAACGCCCTGTTAAGGGGTGAGCAACGCAATACCAGGGCCGCCGTATACCACCTTAAACACTAAAATCAACGCATAGTGAAAATGCCACGCGTTGCGAATCCCTCTTAAACAGTTTGTTATAAGCCTGCCGACATATACCACGATGTTCCAGCACCAAGAAGGAAGAAAATGAAGTTAACCGCAACTCCTTTCCAAAAAGAAACTTTGCCTTCTTTTCTCAACTCCCCTTGAAGGACTTGCGCAACAGCATCAACTTGCTGTTGATTTAAGGAGGCTAAGTCTTCATACCTTTTCGCATCTTCTTTCAACTCGTTTACCAATGCTTGCCTAGACCGAATCTCGTCTTCTACTTGAGAAACTAAGCTACTAGACTCTTTTAGGGCAGAGGTTAACTTGTTAATTCTGTCCTCCAGAGTTTCTTCTTTTTGTTTCTTTTTGCTTATTACATCAAATAACCCCGATGCAATAACAGAAGTTGCAACCCCCACAAGAGGGATCACAAGTTCTACTGCCACTGACATAAAATACTCCTCATGGCTTATAACGCCTTGTTAAGGGGTGAGCAACGCAATACCGATGCCGCCGCATGCCACCTTAAACACTAAAACCAACGCATAGTAAAAATGCCACGCGTTGCGAATCCCTCTTGAACAATTTGTTAGGTGAATTATCGCGCACCCAACTCCTTTAGTTTCCTTGCACTTTTTAGAACAGGTTGAAGATAGTTCTCTAGCGCTAAAAACCATTACGGCTCAGACAACTTACCATCAGAGCCAACTTCTAAGGGAGGTACCCAATCTTTGTGCCGATTAAAAAGATCTGGGATTGAATCACTAACATTCGACAATTGATTTTGGTTAAAACCATTGCAAATCAGCTCATCTACGTCAAACAAAGCACGCTCGTATATTGAAATTATCTTGGCATCGTTATGGTTTAGTTGAAGATGAGCAATTAAAAGCGTCAAACGTCCTTTTAAGTCGTTTAGCTGCATCAATCTATCATTATTTGTGTAGTGATATTCCATTAATTCACCTAACGCCGCCTTAAGCTGTGAGTGAACGTGGGCCATGTTTGAGCGATAGCGAGTTCGGCACGCGTTTGCGAATCAGACTTAAAGGCTTTGTTAGCTGCGAATCCTAAGTTGCTGTAAAGGTATCATATCGAAGTGCTAAACATGGCTTTTAGTCACGCAGATTTTAAACATTATTCTTAGCTTTTTACGGGCATACGGGTTTAATTACTTTTAGTACAGTTTCCGTAGAGATTTACATTGCCATGAAAATTAAACAAAAATTTACCATCATTCATTCCGCTGCTGTGAATGTTGAGGGTATGAACTTCTGAATTAAACGTAGATTTGATTGTAACTGCATCTTCAGATGGTACCGAGCTTACCTTATCAGCATTTATATTCTCTAGAATATTATTGGGAGACAAAGCTTCGACAATACCTGTCAAACCATGAACTTTAAATCTTTGCTCACCCGAAAAATCACTACAATAGAACTCTCCCGCTGATAGAGATGCACCAAAGAGTAAAGATGTAAGCAAAATACAATTAATTTTTTTCATAAAGTTAAGCTTTTGCTGTTAGCCGTTTATTGGATTATACAAGATGTGATATCCACTTGACGACAGCTAACGCCCTGCTAAGGGGTGAGCAACGCAATACCTAAGCCGCCGCAAACCACCTTAATCACTAAATTCAACGCATAGTAAAAATGCCACGCGTTGCGAATCCCTCTTGAGCAGTTTGTTAGCTGTGTTTTACAACACGAGCTTTGCTCCCAACATACCAAGAGCTGCGATAGCTACCATCGTAAACCAAAGGTAAATCATAAAAGATATGTATAACGAAAATAAACCTCTCACAGCTTTATCTAAGTTTGCACCTTCATCGTGCTGTAAGAAGTACGCTAGTTCTGCTGTAGGTATTGATCCAGCAAAGCTCTTAAATTTGAACTTTACCATCATCAAGCCCATTGAGACTGGAAGACTAGATACTAATAAAATGATTCCCACCGAAGTCCAGACATTCTCAGGGGATTCATTACCTAAAACTACTGCTGCCCCGATCAACACTAAAAGCATTCCCAGAAAGCCCTTAAAAGATGACAACAATGAGTCTCTTGTTTTTATATACAGCCAGAATAGCGGCTTATCGAATTTTCTCATTTTTTCCTCAAACAGCTAACGCCGCATTAAGGTGTGAGCAACGCTACCACGAAACTTAACCATACCACCGTAAACACTAGACTCAACGATGGAATGAAAAACGCCAAGCGTTGAGAATCACTCTTAAATGCTTTGTTATATTTTTTTGACCGCGAAACCCTCTGACTTTTTGTACATTGCACTAACCGGCTTTGGTAACAAGCCTAGAAAGGCATCTTTAAGGCTGTCTTTTGCTGCACTGATACCTTGTTTGTCACTAAATTCCCAAGCATCTGCACATTCACTGCTTGCCGCGTAACGAATTAAATTTTCAATTAGTGAACGAACTGAAGTGAACGCTTTATCTGCTTTCATTTGCTCAAGGTTACAAACAATAGCATTACTTACTGTAATGTCTTTTTCATCTTTGGAAGGTATTACGTCTAGAATTAGAAGTTCATTTTCACCGCTATAGACCCAGTTGGTCTTAGCTTCAAAGCTTTCAACCACATCAACCAAAGCCGTATCACTGTAAAACCATGGTGTACCATCGATATCAACGACTTGTTGGATATCGTTAAATTTAGTGGACTTTTCGTAGGCACCGAAACCGCAACAAAAAATATGGATATAATGTTTAGATCTTTTATGAAAATAATTCAAAGAATTAAGAATTTCATCTTTGCAAAACTGCGTATTAGGATTGCAGAACAATACAGCAACTAGAGTGTGCCTTTTCAATTTAGCATTCATCTCTGCCATTAGGTCTTCAGTCGCACTATCAACTCCATCAAAGCAATACATGCGACCTGTCACTCGCTTCTCATCTGCTTTAATTGTTTCCACAATGTCTGAATATTTTACTGTTTCAATCATCTGCAAATCTCGATTTAAAATATAACGCCTTGTTAAGGTGTGAGGCACGCAATGCCGAAGCCTCCGCATACCACCTTAACCACTAAACTTGACGCATAGTAAAAATGCCACGCGTGCCGAATCACTCTTGAACAATTTGTTAGCATACTTTTTCAATACTCATAGATCTTTAAGTGATTCTCTAAGTTTATCCATAGGTTGAATTCCAAGTTCACTACTAACCCAACCGTACTGGTCGCCATGGAATCTAGGGAAAATATGCAAATGGTAGTGATCGAGCTCGTTGAAATGATGTGCCTCTCCATTGTTTTGCATAAAGCCGATACCATCGGGATTGAACTTAGCTTCTATACGTTTATATAAATCTCTTGCAACGTCGGTGATCTCTAAAAACACAGACTCAGGCAGGTCGATGAAAGTACGGTATTGAGTCTTAGGACAAATTAAAATGTGTCCAAAGTTGATTGGGTCATGGTCTGCAAAAGCTATAACTTGGTCAGATTCGTAGACGATGACCGAGTCAATTTCACGATTAACAATTTGTTCGACTATCGTAGTCATCAGAACTCCTATCAAAGTATGCTAACGCCCTGTTAAGGGGTGAGCGACGCAATACAAAAGCTGCCGCATACCACCTTAATCACCAAAATCAACGCATAGTGAAAATGCCACGCGTTGCGAATCCCTCTTGAACAGTTTGTTAGGCGACATTTCTACGTTTAACTTCTTTCTCATACGAAGATTCGTTGTATAGCCAAATAGCCCAAAATGCGAAAAACATCCCGATCGTGTAAATGGAGTAATTAAGAGCATTATCCGATAAGAAAATCGTAATGCTTGCCGCATCAGAAGATGGATAAAGGAAAATAACATTAAAAATCATGTACAAAATGGCTGTGACGAAAGTTGTTCTGAAAAGCCAATTTAAACATCCTTTCTTTCGCGATTTTTGCCAATTATCAAATGCTTTACTATTCATTAACCTACTCCTTTTCCGTTAACGGAAGCTAGATGCACGCCAAGATACTATCACTACTCTATCGTTTATCTCATGTCGCCTAACGCCGCATTAAGGTGTGAGCGACGTTTGGCTATACTTGAGCGAAGCGAAAATGCCAAGCGTTGCGAATCACTCTTAAATGCTTTGTTATGCGTACTTTTCCTCGAACATCTGTTTATAGGATTTATTCTGCAATGCTGAACCTGTCAACCCAAACTTGCTAGCTAGGGCTTCAAGTTCCGACCTATAAGCAATTAGCATTGATTCATCGTCTGTCATGATAGCGAACTCAGCAAAGTCGCCAATACCATCTAATGAATCAACCGTGATATGAAACTTGCCAATGAAATAGATACTTCGAGTTTTGGTAGCCTTTAACGTAATTTCGTACCCCATAGTTTCAAGCATACTTTTAGCATTTTCTGCATCAGTGATATTAGTCGCTTCACATCGGTCTGCCTCAGGGCCTTTTACAATCCAAAGCTTAATACCCGAAGGCTTCATAGTACGAATACAGACACTCTTATTCTGCTGATACAATGATTTATCAGGAGTATCAAAATAACAATCGGATTCTAGATTGTCCTCAACCATTATTTCATGGGGTATATTTTTCAAAACATTCATGAAATTAGTCTTCGACTCAAGGCGGTACTTTAGCTCTACCTCATATTTACCTTGAAAATGCTCATCGCTCATCTTGGGATCCTATAACAAAATGCGAATTTTACCATAAGAGTGAGTAGCTAATCATGCTCGTACGCATAACGCCCAATTAAGGGGTGAGTAACGCAACACCAATGTCACCGCAAACCACCTTAATCACTAAAATTAACGCATAGTAAAAATGCCACGCGTTACGAATCCCTCTTGAATTGTTTGTTAGTACGCTACCCTTGAAGCCTTTGGTACACGCCAAGATGTTGAAATATAGCACGAAATTCATGAATTAAAACGCTGAAACCAAACGGACAACTACAAAACTGGAAACCAACTTCAAAACGCAAGTTGGGTAGAAGAAAAATACACAAAACCGCCTTCATTCCACCGCTTTCAAATTAACAAAGAATACGATCACCGAACTCAACCACAGCGACAATGAAACTACATTTTTGATGGTAAAATCAACAACATCAAAGAAGCCACAACAAAGAAATAGCCAAAAAGTTAGAAACCGTAAACGGTAAATTCACAGCGAACACTCCGCATATAGTGCCACCGGAGCGGACGTGAGAGGCACATTTAGTCAGGTGTAAATTTGGGAAAAGAAACCAATAAACATCAAGACGTTTGACCTTTGATCCCAACCCAGTGCTAACGCCCTGCTAAGGGGTGAGCAACGCAATACAAAAGCCGCCGCATACCACCTTAAGCACTAAAATCAACGCATAGCAAAAATGCCACGCGTTGCGAATCCCTCTTAAGCAGTTTGTTATGTGTCAAATTTTAAACTCGAACTTAGCTTTTTTAGGGCCAGTTTCCCCTTTTTCGGAAGGCGCATACTTCCGTTTTGATAATATTCGCACAGCTTCAGCATCGAATACTCCTTTAGGTACAGAATCAGTAACCATTATGTCAATCACATCACCCTGACTATTAATATTAAACGTGAGTACAACAGTACCGACTAATTTGTTTTTCCTTGAACCTTTATGATTCCTAGGCGATACACTGTCCCGAGCTTTGTGTTCTCGATAATTTGGGGAACTAGCACTTTCAATTAAACCAGCGCAGCCAGACAATAATGCCGCTATAAATAATATTAAAATCTTCATACTTAATCTTTGACAACATAACGCTGCGTTAAGTGGTGAACAACGCAACCACCCAACCTAAACTATTGTGCCGTAAACACTAAAGCCGATTCAAACCAAAACTGCCAAGCGTTGTGAATCCGTCTTAAACGCTTTGTTATGCGTTTTTTACCGCGTCAAAAAGACTTCTTTCACTATCTGACAAAGGGACTTCAGTCCATTTGGGTGCTATTGCATTTTTTGTATTCTTTTGGAAGCTCATCTATTAAAAGCAATATAACCATACTAACTTGAGTTCTTCTCTACTCATTTCATTCACAAACTGTGCTATTAATTTGCGTTCAACTTTAAGAAGACTGCGCTTCCATTGAGCCATCTCATTTAAGTTTGAGTTCTTTAAAATGTCATCAACTGTTGCCTTTCCATCTCTGGTTAGCTGTGAAACAGCATTAGGCCACAGCCATTTTAAAAACTCATACCCCTTGTTTGTGTAACCACCGCTATGAGCAGATTTATAGGTTCTCATCAATCGCACATGATCTTCGATTGTATATTTAGTCTTGCCACTCCTATGCTGCCAAATCGTATATATGACACCATAAAGGGCTATTAAAACAGCAGCTGTACCACCAGAAAATGACCCCAAATTTGCCCAAGATGAAGCATCATCAGGAACTCCGAACTTAGATAGGTAAGTACCGAATGTCATAAGAATTATCGAAAGTAGTACAGCTATATGTTTGAACAATTTATTTTATCCTCTGATACGCATAACGCCCTGCTAAGGGGTGAGCAACGCAATACCGAAGCCACCGCAAACCACCTTAATCACTAAATTCAACGCATAGTAAAAATGCCACGCGTTGCGAATCCCTCTTGAGCAGTTTGTTAGTCGCGAGGCACCGAGCGACAATTTTAAGCCGAACTAAACTTTGCGAACAACAAACTTTATGTGCTTTGATGCATTTAAGTCAGGCGTAGTCTCAAAGCAGCTACTCAATGAAACCACGTGGAACTTACAACACCAGAGAAAACGTCTTTTCAGCGAGTAAATCGGCTTTTGTATCCAACAAACTTACCGAGCGGAGTTGCAACCAAAAACAGATTTTCGATTGCCCCGCTCTATCACCAACAATGAACGAAACAACCGCTTGGAAAATAGCAATGCATTGATTTAGAACCGATGAAACTGAGCTTTGACCGTCGAAGATGGAACTATTAATCAAACAACCAGTAGCCAAGTTTTGAGCTTAGAAACATGATTTTGACTGCTAGCTTTTTCTGGCGACTAACGCCGCGTTAAGGGGTGAACAACGCCACCACCTGACTTAAACCATTGTGCCATAATCACAAAAGTTAAACTTTGAACCAAAACTGCCAGGCGTTGAGAATCCCTCTTGAACGCTTTGTTATGTGCGTGCTAAACGGTAGCGCCTTACAGTGCCCTCGGTTTCACTTGTGTAGTTTCCAAGATACTCACCGCCACAGTTTTCAATGACCTTTTGGGACGCTGGATTGTCAATTGAACAAGTAACAATAACTGAGTCAGTGACAATATGGTCTCGCACCCAAGCGAGCAGAAATGAGGCTACACCTTTACCACGAACTGACGGTCTAGTTTCGTGGCCAACATGCCCAATGGCATTTTCTACGTTGGCATTAGTACCTTTACGAACTCGAATAGCGCCTAAGATTTCAGAGTCAGATACGCAATAATAAGTTGTGCTGGGTAAATAACCGTTTGGTAGCTCAGAAGTTGCCTTAGAACGTTCAACCAAACCTGATAAATAAGCTTCAGGATCTTGCTCAACGCCGGAATATTTAGGGATACCCGACTCCAAACATTCTTTCGCGTAACTTGCTAAGATTGGAGCTAAATCTGGACTCGCTTCTATTACTTCCATGTCAACTATCCTCAAAAGCACATAACGCCGCATTAAGGTGTGAGCAACGCTGCTACTGAACCTAACCATAGCACCTTAAACACAAAACCCAACGATTAGCATCGAAAATGCCAAGCGTTGGGAATCACTCTTAAATGCTTTGTTATGTATCATATGTCAATTAAAGCCATTCTGACTCGTTATTTACCATTATTTTTCTAACCCATTTAAACCTGCTTTCAATTAACTTCAAAAAACGTTCTAGACTATACAAATAATCATGCACTTCTTGCTCACATGGTCTTTTATTAGTCAGCAATTCATTCGGAAAGACTATCAAGAAGCACTCTGAAAATAACTCCCACTTGCGATTTAGTGCGCGATTTTTAAATATTGGGAAACTAGGTTTTAATTCATCAAGGACAAAGCTCAAAGTCGAAATAAACTGCAAAATGTTATCATCCGAGTCACCATACGCATCATCAAAGTCTAGGGAGTACAACGTACCTATATCAAATGAGCTGAAAAACGAATATACAAACCACGCATCCGCCCTAGCTCTCTCATCTAAAGGGAAACCAAACTCATGTGCCACTTCAAGCTCGTGTTCCAGCTTCATATTAATCAGTCTTTCTACTGTATAGAAATCTTCATTATTTGGATCGTCAATTTCATCATGATGCTCCTGACATATCCACATTAAATTATCAAAGCTATTTATAGCTTCAATTTTTGTTTGTTTATATGTATAAGGTAACTCTATATTAGAGCGAGCACCTCTTATTCCAATAATATGAGCCTGTTTGCCTGTTGCTCGTTTCCCAGACGATAAGAGCTTTCTGCACCTACGACCATTTGTTCTAAAACAACATCTGCCACCAGCACTCGCTACTAAAGCTTTAGAAACCGCAGGAGTGATTGTAGCTCTTTGCCTTTTATTACTCATTAAATAGAAACCCTTACTTAACTGACTAGACCAAGTGAGACATAACGCCGCATTAAGGTGTGAGTAACGCAACCACGAAACCCGACCATACCACCGTAAACACAAGACTCAACGATGGAATGAGAAGTGCCAAGCGTTAGGAATCACTCTTAAATGCTTTGTTAGCTGAATTTATACTGCCAAGCCATTTTGTTTCGCAAATTCAAGTACTTTAGGAATGTCACCTTTGACTAGAATTGGCATTGCTTTCTCGATTAACTCAACTTCCCAGTCCCACCATGCTAGCTCCAAAAGTACTTCTTGGTCAGCTTCACTGAACCGAGTTTTAACGACTTTCGCAGGGTTACCTACCGCAATACTATACGGTGGAATATCTGTAGAAACGACTGATTTAGCACCAATAATTGACCCATGACCGATGTTTACTCCGGGCATGATTGTTACGTCATAACCAAGCCAAACATCATTGCCAATTACTGTGTCTCTGTATGCTTTAAATGGGTACTCTGTCAACGGTAGAGCTTCAGACCACTTTTCTCCGAAAACTGCAAACGGATATGTTGTGATACCTGAAGTTGCATGGTTTGCGTCAGGCATGATGAATTGAACCCCATTAGCAAACGCACAAAATTTACCAATATGAAGTGAGTTACCCGAAATACCAAAGTTATATAGTACATTTTTAGTCAGGAACTCTGTTGGGTCGTCAAAGTCACTGTAAAAAAACTATCGGGTAAAAAATGTAGTTCTGAGTGGGTAAGTGAGTTAATAACTTTTTAAAATAGATAGTTAAGCTAAAAAACGCACTTACATAATTCACTTACAGAAAAATCACGAAAATCGCAAGGTAAATGCCTCGTAAACGCTTCACTCGCACTTACATTTTCACCACTTAAGGGTCATCTGAGTGTTGGCTTGCCCCTCCCTAGGTTCTAACCCAACACTTAGCCCTATCAAGCGAATTCCTCGTCCATTGGCACGCGCCAAGGCTTCTTTTAATAAAGCAGAGAAAAAAGCTTTATCAAGGTTAATTTGTTTATGCTCAACCGTTGTTTGCTGGAAGTCATCGAATTTAAGCTTAAGTCCCTGACGGATTATTCTTTTATCATGAGCAATCTTACTGAATCGTCTCACTAATTCATCATATAGTGATTCAATAGCCTCAAGGCATTCTGATTCAGTCCGAATATCTAGAGCAAATGTCCGCTCAACACCAAGGGACTTTCTAATTCTTGTTGCTGTTACCTCACGACGATCAATTCCATGGCACCTCTCCCATAGGGAACTACCAAATTTACCAAACTGTTTAAGTAACATGTGTTGATCATAATTTTTGACATCAATGCCTTTGTACAGACCAAGATTATTCAACTTTTCTAGGGTTACCTTCCCTACACCTGGAATCTTGCCTAATTCCAACTCATCAACAAATCCCTCAATTTCATCTGGTGTTACGACGCAAATACCATTTGGCTTATTAATATCGGAGGCGACTTTTGCAACAAATTTGATAGTGGCTACACCTGCACTGGCCGTAAGATTTAGTTCTGATTCAATTGCCTTACGTATATCCTGCGCGATTAATGTTGCCGACCCTCTGAATAATTGTGAGTCAGTTACATCAAGGTAAGCTTCATCAAGTGATAGAGGTTCAATAAGATCAGTATAACGAGCAAAGATTGCATGAATCTGTTTGGATACAGCCTTATACTTCTCCATGTCTCCACCTATAACCCTTAGGTTTGGGCACAACTTGAGTGCATGAGCGGTCGCCATTGCCGAGCGAACACCATATTTTCGGGCAATGTAGTTACATGTTGAAATCACCCCACGTCGATCCGAAGAACCACCTATCGCCAAAGGTATATCCCTTAACTCTGGGTGGTCTCTCATCTCAACTGCGGCATAGTAACAATCAAGATCTATGTGTATGATTTTTCTCTGCATTCGCATTACACCCAAAACACAGACAACTAAATACCTAAAGTCGCCATTAGCTTTCTGTTACCCAAAAGCTCATTACAAACAAACTAAATTCCACAAATATACCTTCTTATTATACTGTATATCCAACCAGCAATCGAGAGATGTATCTGCAAAAAACGTCTGTCTGGGTGAGTGAGAATGCTTACCATCACAGGGTTTGTGGCTAAGTCATTAATACCGCACCGATAGCAAAAAGCCCGTTAAGAGCCAAGGCTTTACCCTACGTGTTGATAGGTCATAGATGCTGTGAAGGTGTAACTCGCTTTTGCCCCATTTCGTTTTGCGGTTATGCTAAAACCCGTGGAATTTCCCCCATCTCTAACACACATACTCTATGTGTTTGGTTGACTATTTTTCTTCAAGTGTCATGATGAATCTTATTAGGACGACATGTTCCACATTTGTATTCATTATCTGAAATATTGGGCAATTAATCAGGCTATTACAGTCATCATGTCTATATTTAATCTCTGCAAAATGTGGACATTGTCCGTTGAAAAAGGACTGTTAGCAGTCTTTCGCCAAGTTTAGAATTAGGATGAATTTTGTATGAGCAATAAAGATTACTTTGGCAAAATAAAAACAGGAGGAAGCAACTCTTCAAAAGGGTTTGCTTACCAAGACCTGTGCGCGGCATTTTACTTGCTAAAGCATCTTAGTGTGAGCGGATTCAAATCTATCGGAATAGAAACAGATGATGATTTCTCATTGTTGTTTGACAATGGAAAAAAAATTAATGTCCAGGTTAAGTATGAAGAGCTCTCGATACCAATTGTTAATAAATACGCTTCTGAAAATCAAATTATTTTAGGGCCATCCAAAAACAAAAGCCTCTCAACACTCCTCTCTTATTTAAAGCAATATGAAAATAATCAATCCTCTCACGAGGATAAGCTTTCGAAGATATCAGTAACTGAGGATTTTAGAAATATTCTAAAACGGAATGGCATTGCACTAGAAAATGTCAGCAAAATTTCTAGCACATGGTGTGTCGACGTTCTCCCTGAAGATAAAATTAAAGATATAATCAAGCTGGAAATAATTGAATGGGGTATTGAGAAGTTACTTTTATTAGATGGTGACGAATGCTTAAAAGATTTGATATTCATTATATATGAAAGCCGCAGTGACAGGGGATATATAAGTAAGTCTGACATTACAAGTATTTTTGAGAAACACTCAAAAATACTGACATTCAAGGAAGATGAAGCTACATCGTTAAACTTTCTTGAAAATTTGGAATTAGATCAAGATGAAATTCTATTAAGCGTTAATTCAAAAGTTAGTAAGGCGGAAAGCTTACTCATTGATAACAATTATGAAGAAGCTTTAAGAGAATATGTAGAGTTATCTAAAGCCGTAAAATCCGAGAAACTGTATGTAAAATGCGCTGGTATTTTACAGGTTTTAGGTAAGGTAGATGACGCTCTATTCTATTGTGATAACGCCTTAAAAATTAATCCTATCTACGCCATGGCTTTAGCAGTAAAGGGGACTTTAATTTCTGAGAAAGGAGATAATGATTTCGCTTTAGAGCTATTGAAAAGCGCCGAGTTCCATGATAACACTGATCCTTTCA
Organism: Vibrio sp. 779(2023); assembly: GCF_033344285.1. Classification (NCBI taxonomy): domain Bacteria; kingdom Pseudomonadati; phylum Pseudomonadota; class Gammaproteobacteria; order Vibrionales; family Vibrionaceae; genus Vibrio; species Vibrio sp. 779(2023). The sequence continues at coordinate 37,997 of NZ_JAWPOM010000025.1, read as the reverse complement.
TTATTTATAATGTCGGTGTTGCTTACCTAAAATTAAGAGAAGTTGATGAAGCGATACGTTACTTTGAGAAAACAATAGAACTGAATTCTAAGTTAAGTTCTCCGCATCTAAACCTTGGTGTTTGCTATTTCAACCAAGGAGTATTTTCCGAGGCGGCTAAACATATTGACCTAGCCTTGCTTTTAGAGCCTGGACTTCCAGAAGCATTGTCTCAAAAGGGTGAAATAAAACGATTTTATGGGAAGTTGGATGAAGCAACCAAGCTATTTGAAAGGTGCTTGCTTAATACTCCGGATAATCTCGTCGCCAAATTAGGCTTAGCTTTATGCCTGATAGAAAAAGGCGACCCACTGGGGTTTGGGCTTTTGGTATTAAATTATCAGAAGGAACTATCTAGACTTGACGTAAACAAGTCTTTAAGGATTATTGATATCGGTTGGGAAAAATCGTTAGCAATTTCAATAGAAAATATAAACGGGTCTTCATACTTGGTAAATTATGATGGTCTTGAAGTCTATGTTCCCAAGCCAAATAAAGATCGAATTGCTATTGGTGTTATGAATACGCAAGAAATCGAGCTTCCTCTGGTCATGAAATCTTATGCTGATCTAAATTCTTACAAAAATGCAGTTAATGCTATTAGGCTGAGTCAGCCTATAGATTTATTTGTTCCGGCGAGCGGCTTTGTCAAAGGGAGATCCGACCATTGTGAAATAAAGATTGATTTAGAGCACTATTCCATATACGGGAAAACGAATATTGGCGGTAACAAAGGGTATCATTCTTTCATTGATTGTTTTGATGGATGGTTCCTGCTAGTAATTACCCATGAGGAATCGAAACAGGAAGAAAGTTTTAATGTAGTAGGACTGGATTGTAGTTGAGCATATTCACTGTTAACAAGACCTTTAAACGGACAAATTGCAGCTGGTTATGTTCGCTTCGCTCTCTATCTTAGCCAGCTACAATTTGCCGTTTAAGGTGGCGTTACTGAATTTCAGTCGTAAATCGAAAATGTCCAAGAGTGTGCTGTGCATTAATGGCAAACCTTTCTTGATTCCTTCTCCGAGCTAAAAAGCTCATCACGCAGGTTGTGTGACGCAACTTGCGCGATGAGTTTGCTCTTATTTGTGGAAAAGACCAAGTAATAACTAAGTAAAGATATCGCTTCAATCAATCAGGTTTATATTGTCTTTTTATCTATGGGGCACGTCCTCTAGACTAAAGCGCCTCCAACTCTTTAGGTGCTAACAGGTTCCTGCACAAACAAAATTGATACAAATTGGTTGAAGGGAGATTGCATCCTGCATTTTCTACATGCGATACCAAAATTTATGCATATTTTTGGTATATATACTAAATTCAACGTTACTTTTGGTATTTGAGCTCAAATACACGACCAGAAAAGTGTGAAATACCAAAACTAGAGTTAAATTTTGGTATTGGTTTTAAACAGTAATACTTTGGGGAACACCTCAATTAAGATGTATGTCCGCTAGACGTGTTGCCCCTTGGCGCTGATAATTAACATCATAAAAATTAATTCAAATATGTATTTTGACGTTAGACCACAAGGAGCACATCAATGCGCGACCCTAAAAGAATAGAAACTACGCTTTCACTTTTGAAGGAACTTTGGAGCAACAATACTGACCTTCGGTTCAATCAGTTGATATATAACCTTCAACGAGAGTTTTCACTCGAGAACGATGGTAAAGGGCAAATTACGGAAATCTCGCAAGAGGGTATTCAGCATGTTGGTTATGATCTGTTTTACATAGAAGATGACATTTTCATTCAATTTCTAGAGAGGAAGCTAACGCAACAATAGTGCTAGTTTTTGGCTAGATAACAAAACACCTTTGAAGGCTGTGAAAGAATTACTAGTGATTGCTATTCAGCGTGAACTGCCTTAGTAAATGCAACGCACATCTGTTGTATAACATTACGGCGGACTTTCTTGATCTTGGGGGCACGATGCTCACTGACAATAACTCGACTCATCAAGCGAGTAACTGTTTCACGACGCTGTTGGTCGGAAAGGTGAATTTTTTTAGTTTCTTGTTTCATGTCATATATCATTAGATGGCGAGCCGCGGATTTCATCCGATGACGATGATAAGTAAATATAGCTTTGACATTGTTACGTGTCTACACTCATCTAAACAGGTTCAATAGGAAGTGTCTCCATTAGTTTAAAGTCCGTGATATACCATTTTTTGTCAAAGCTCATCTACATCACTTAAGTTTAGGTTCGGCAATTGGATTTTTTGTTAATTCAGCGTGAAAGTTATTGATGCAGTAGTACATGCATCGTCTTTCGTAAATCTTCTTTGCCCCAAGATGTGTTTAGAGCGCAAGAAGCCGTCATGAGATTTATTTGTGAAACAAGCTGTTTCCCAATTGTCCAACAGGTTGTTGGACAAACTCTAGTAACCAATTATGCAAGAGGGTCTTGCACAATTGCGAAACAGGTTGTTTCGTAAATCACCTCTGCTCCAACCCGCTTCTGATCTCGTCGCTTCGGCAATAGAACTAACTAATGCCCCAAACTGATTTAGAGCGAAAACTCATTCACACTTTATTCATTCGGTTTGCCATATCGTAACTTACCGAATTCCATTTTTACTAATTGCTATGTTTCTATAATAGAAGGTTCTTGTCCCCGAACATTGAATAAAACGCCCCATGGGTAATGAGTAATATTACCTGAGTTATTAACGTATTCATAAACTATACACTCTGGGTGGTTTCGCTCAACCTGTCGCCCCATAGCGAAATTAAATGATGACTGTGCGGCACAGAATATATGAACTCGTTTAACTCCATCAGTATTAAATTTTTTTAAAATCTCTCTAAACTTCTGCTGAAACCCCTCTACTTTAGCAAGACTAGACATACTGTCGTACTTAACTTCAGGCATACTAACGGACACAATACCTCTTCCGTTTAATAAACTACCAACTTGTTGGTGGGTAACCTCAAAAGAAATTCCCATAAGTAAACAAACCTCATCGGTTTTTCTATAATCTTCCCAATTAATAATTGGAATGTTCGAGTCTGGTGGGACATCTTCAAGGGCATACCACTCTGATTTATCACGATTAAAATCCCATAAAGAAATTTTAGAAATATTGCCTATCGAGTGCCCTAGTACGAAACCAATAGGAACAGAGGGTGTGCCGCCATAGTGTAATGTAACATTGGTTGTATCGGCATTTCGCATCAAATTCGTGAACGTATTTTTAAAACAAGCAAGAGAATAGTCTAAAGCCTGTTTATTTGAAACTAACAGTCCCTGATTATAATAATTTGATATGTCAATAAATAGACTACTTCCTAGGCCTGTTTTCTTTTTTGATGCTTCGGTTAGGCTTTGGTTTTTTGGATACCTAAGACCTATATGCTCAAGGAATATATTTGGATTTCTTCGCTCACGTTTAAAACCTAAATATGATGCCCAAAAAGCTGATAAAACACCGATTAAAAAAGCCGAATATGTAATAATAGCGGTTACTGAATCTTGAGTCGAATACCCTGCACTTATACTCTCTGATTCAGAGTACTTCCAAGTCACGTTAATTGCACTATATAGTCCACTACCGATCCCTGTAGATAGAAGAAATAAAGCCAACTTCCAAAGTCGGTTTTCTAAAGTCTTAGGTTTAAAATACCAGTTAAAAACTTTATTAAAATAATACTTTATAGAATTAATCATAGGTGTCCTTTATGCTCTATACTTTTCAAGAGAATACTCTCCTATTAATAACGTTTTGAAATTCTTGTTGTCAGCGACCCAAAGTCGAATATTTTGTTGCCCAACGATAAGAAACATTAGGCATTGGCCTTCATATTGCCCTTGCTTTAAGACTCTATGCCAATCTTGCTTGTCCTTATTTGAGTACTTAGGTGTTGATTCAGGATGCGTATGCCAAAGGCCAACCAAGTAGGCGCTTCCGTTACTAGCTTTCCATTTGTCATTTAGAATCTTATTATGAGCATTAGATCGATAAAATGAGTACCTAGTTCGTTTATCACTTGGTTGAGGTAAAGTTAAGTCATTTGCCTCCATTATATTGCCTGTGCGTATGCAACCAATAAGTGCCCCTCCAGCCTCAAAATCATGCTTACCTAGTTGTCGGTAGCTGATGAGGATATTTATTACTTCTGAGTCAATTACAAAATTCCCATAATCTTCTGACTCAATTAACCAATTCTCAGTTACCACTGTAACAACACCTACACTCACCGTTTTTTGTTAAACTAATTTCTTCCATCAATGCCATGCTTTCAAATCTATTGGTTGTTTGTAAGGAGCCTTTATCAATACCTTTCCATGATGTTACTTTTGGCTCCATATTGCCCGATGTTAAGAATGTAATAGCTTGCTGAGCTGCTATTGAGGCGGTTTTAGTTGAATCTAAGTAAGAGAATGGCGTGAAGACACCTGCACAACCTGTTAAGTTTTTGGATATAGGTTGTCCAAACTCAACTAAATGTATAGAGTTCCTAGGATCACTTCCTTTGTATAAAATACACTCAAGGCAAACTTGATCTAGATTTGAGGCGAAAGAATGCCCCCCGTAACCATCGGGTTCATTCCAGCAGAAAATAACATTGTTGAATTGATGCTCTTTTAAACTACGGTTGAGCAAGAGACTGATGGATGGATCTCCAATAGCGACAATAACAATATCTACACCTCTCATAACGCTTTTTACGTTATGATCAGACAATGGATACTGGAAAGTATCAACGTGAATATGGGGGATATTTGTCTTAATCTCACTTTTTAGTGCACTTACCTTAGAGAACTTTCGTACTATTCTATCTTTGGCTGAAGGCTTGAAATTTAGATACCGTCCTCCGAGACTATGTCGGTAGATATTTTCAGCATCAAATGAGTCACCATCGATCAGTTTAATAGCTCCTACACCTGATTTGGCTATTAACATAGCTACTTCACTACCTACAGAACCACACCCAACTACCGCTACTGTCTTGTTGTTTATGCTTAAACTGGCTCCGCCTCTTTCGAGTAGGTATTCTTTGTTATGCCTATTTAAAAGGAAAAACTTCAGTTGCCAATCTGTACTGTCAGTGAGAATTGGGTGTAGCGCTGGAGCTTTAGATTTAAATTGACAGACAAACTCACTTCTCTCACCAGAGCTTCTTGGCATACTTAACAAAACAAAAAATTGGCGTTGTTTCTTGGGGCTTTTCCTCAACAGCTCTATAAGTATTTTTGTGTTCTCTTCTGATATCTGCTGTTTTAACTCTGAGATGAAACGGGGCGCAGATTCGTTTGTTGTAGACGGTACAACTGGAGCACCTAGAGGAATGTGAACTATATTAATTAATTGGTGTTGATTTAGTTCTTGGGTGTTACTGAACCCGTAAGGGATATCACTTGCGCTTTTGGCTAATGCGATAGGATTTACATCGTATGGAGCTAATAGGTTGCTTGATGGTGCTATACGCAAAACCAACTTTTCTGGTAGGCTACATGCTCTGTAGAAGGAGTTGATAGTATCTGCGCCATGTATAAAACCTTCTACTTCATCATGCAATTCATCTTTGAATACCCGCAAAGAAGATCGATCCAGAATTCTTAAAGTTTGACACAAGAACGTTTCGATGATCTCACTTGGTGAATGGTAATCAACTAGGACTGAATCTCCCTCTTCAACACATATAGTTCCTTTCGAATTTACATGTGGTATTTCGCCTACATATTCTTCATTGAGAAGTTTTGCATGAGGCAGACTAAAAGGGAATGTTAGGGAAAAGTACAGACGGACGTTCCATCTAATGGAGCGCCCTTGTAGTTCAAAGTCAAAGGTTCTCTCATCGACTTGCTGTTTCGAAATAAGCTGCTTGAATGAAATGTTTTCAATCAGGCCAGCTATTCTTTCTGGGGTCATGCACTCATACCTGTAGGTAAGTAAGGCTGCTTGTTTGATTGAACAGCGTCGCTTATTTCAGGGAAGTCTCCAAATACCTTGTTTAAAATTTTGCTGCATTCGGACAGACTTTCTTCTACTTGAGCAGCCTCTAACGCTTCGACTAGTTCATCAATTTTTCTGTAGAAGTTATCAAGTTGCTTTTTAGTCATCTTGTAGTAAACATTTTTGTATGGAGCAACTGGAAGTGCTACATCTACAACTTGATATAACGTCATATCATCAATACTAAACGATGATGTAAAGCTGTCACGAATGCCTTTTGCCATCCCAACAAGACAGGATAGGTCATCTTCTTTTTTGAAAACAAAAGAATTACGTGCTTGGATTGTCAAGCCAATTGAAGGGGGGGCAGTATTGCCGTTAGAGGTGAACTTGTTATTTTTCCAGCGCTTAAGGTATCGTACACAGCGCCTGAATTGTGCTCGTTGCTCACAATTGTTAGAAACGTCCTTGACCCATTGCTTCAAACCTTCTGGATCTGACTCATACCAGACGTGTTCTGAAGACGTTTCTTTGCCCCATGCAATATGTATATTTCCGCCATTTTTGGCATATACAGGTATATCAACATGGTAGCCAGCGGCATAGTTGACGCTAACACAAGGACGGTTATATGAAACGTCTCTATTATTTTGTTTATTGAGTTTATCTCGAACAAGTTTCTTCAACTCTTTTGAATCATAGTCATCAGTATTGATGTCAAAGATCATCCCAACATCGATATCATAGTCATCATCAAGAGGTTTGACTCCTGTATGCATGGAGTAAGAGCCTTGATCGATCTTAGAAAAGGTCAGTTTCTTTTCGGTATTAGGGATCTTCTCGTCACTTAAAGACTCTTTAAGCTCATTTATCAGTAGGTCTCGCTTATCGCGCAACGTCTGATTTTCATCATATGTGCCTAGTCTTATTTGATCATGATAATCTATAAATGCTTTCTGAATATCAGCCACTGCAACCTCCACAATAAATCACTTAGTATTAGCCATTAATTATATGGGGGCTTTGTGGGTAAATCCAACTCATAAGATTATGATTTAACTAATGCTTCATCTATCAATAGTCTTAACTTGTCAGAGCGAACAGTATCACTTTCAATCCGTTAAGTATGATAAGTCTAAATTATCTAACACACATCCAAGTGACCCGCACCACTTAGACTAAACACTTCATTAAACGAGTTTGTCATACCTAAAATAATTCATTGATTGCTAATTTAGCAAAGTTACTGACACGTTTTTGTCCACGGATGATTCTGAGCACCCTGAACGACTGCGTGATCGATGGCTATCAGGCTGGAACAGTTTCAGTTTATAGCCAGACTTTATGTTGACCAATAATATCGAAGAGGAGGTCAACATGAGAAAGTTATCTTCAGGAAAATGCAGCGGCATTAAACGACCATTCAAGTTGGAAGAAATTTGGCGAATTAGAACTAGGCTAGATCTTGAAAGCAACCTAATGCAGCTTGCACTATTGAACTTAGCCATTGATAGCAAATTAAGGGCAAGTGATTTACTAAGGCTGCATGTATATGATGTTTCTTCGCAAGGTGTAATCTATGAAAGGGTTCAATGCATCCAGCAAAAAACTGGCACCGACGTCCACTACGAGATTACCCCGAGAACGCAACAAAGTATTAGCCGATGGATCTACTCGGCATCCTTAGAGGCAAGCAGTTTTTTGTTTCCAAATGGTCGCCGAAAAGGACAACCTATCAGCCACTCATTCTATCGATCGATTATCAGGAACTGGGCAGTAAAACTTGGATTGAATGCGGACTACTATGGCACTCATTCCATGCGCCGTACTAAAGCAACCTTGATCTATGCCAAAACAAAAAACATCAGAGCGGTACAGATTTTACTGGGGCACTCGAAGCTAGATAATACTATTCGTTACCTTGGAGTGGAACTGGAAGACGCTCTGAGGCTCTCAGAGCAAACAGACTGCTGAGGCTTGCTGATACAGGCTTTCCTCCTGAAAAGCCTGTGCCCCATCCCGTGTTTCAGGACAAACCTTACCCTGTAGTTAATAACTCAGTATGCTATAAATTATCTAATCTTATCTTGAATGGAAGACGAGTTGTGAGCAAAAAACGGTTATCTGAAAAAGAACTGGTCAAGGGGATGACGCCCCACACTGCGCATAGTGATGAACTAGCTGAAGTAACATTGGATGAGTTGGGCCTTGAAATTTCTGAAAGTGATTACATGGCCGCGTTGAAGCGAATTAAATCACTGCTTGATGTAGCCGAACCCGGCACTCCTGAAGGAGACGAGCTTGAAAGGCTCGCTGCATTGGTTGAAGAATACGAGGAAAAACACTTCCCCATTTAATAACTGCAACGCATTTTTGCCCCTTTTCTTGTTGGCGAAAGTAAATCCACTCACTCCCACACCGAGAGCTTTCCATAGATTTCCTAATACCAATCGTGAGCTGCGTAGAAATACCATTTATTGTCGTATTTCTCATTCTCGCATTTGAAGTATTACATGATATCCTAGCAAAAACACTGGGTTACGTTATGGCTCAGTTTTCATTAGATATATGAAAAACCAAATGGAGTGTTTGAAGCCCCTGTTTGGGAGCGAGTCAATTGTTAAATTCCAAAGGAGTTCATCATCACTTCAATAATTTGTTGGAGAAATCAAGAAGAGTCCGATGTGATTTGGGCTGTAAGTGATTCTCGAGTTACTGGCAGTAATGGCAGCGTCATGACGGACAACTGCCCTAAGTTATTTAAAATCGATGTAAATGCATTTAGAAAGGATGATTATTTTAAAGTTAGACCAATCAGGTTGTTAAGCTTAGGTTTTGGATTTTCTGGTAGCACACTGATCGGTACTAATGTCAAAGAGATGTTGAGTGCCTTTCTTGGTAATCTCAATGAAGTTTCTTTCACAGATGCACCTGACTACCCCTTTGAACAGCGCATACCAACCTTGTTGCAAATTTCTGAACTAGCAAAAAGGATTGGGGAGCGTTACATCATGAGCTTGGGGCAATCATACCCAGCAAATGCTAGGTGTGAATTTTCAATATTTGGATATTGCAAACAATCATCATCACTTAAGGCATACAAACTATCAAACTCACCAACAAACCCGACCGAGCTAAATATAGAAGAAGCAAATATATCAAATGGTTCGTTCTTGATCATTGGTGATAGAAAACAAGAAATATCTGATCTAATCGAAGAGAAGAAATCCCAGTTTGAAGTAAACAGCTTAAACTGGTGGAGAGCACCTTTTATCACGCTTACAAATATCCTTCGCGATGAGCATGCAGCTACTATTGGTGGCTATCTACAATTTTGTATTTCTTCTTCCATTGATACAAGGATGTATTTTATATCGCCCTCAGAGGGAGTTGGAGCAAGTATCGTTGGGTTTGACCTATTTACAGAAGTTGGATTGATTGGCGGTTTTCTTCCGGGCATAAATGTAGGTATGTCAATGCCTGGTCCAGATGGCTGGAATTTAACAAGTGGTTCCAGGTGACGCCTACGGCGCACCTGAACCAAGCATTAGTTGCTAAAATGCTTCACTAAAGGAACAAGAATGAGTAGAGATTGGGAGTCAATTTTTTCAAGATGGGCGCAAGGGCCAAGTAAAACTGAGCAGGATCGAGCTGAAAACGCAGAACGCCAAATCAGGCAGGCAATTCAAAATAGCTCTAAGCTTCAAAGTCGAAATATAAAAGTAATTACTCAAGGTTCTTACAGAAATCGGGTAAATGTAAGAAAAGATAGTGACGTTGATATCGGTGTCATTTGTTATGATGCCTTTTTCCCAGAATATCCTGACGATAACGTCAAAGCAGAGTTGAATAAAAGCTTTAGCGATGGCACTTACACTTATTTGACTTTTAAAAATGAGCTTGAAGAAGCTCTAGTTGCTCGATTTGGTAGAGCTTCCGTATCTAGAGGTAGTAAGTCTTTCGACATTAAGGAAAACACTTATCGGGTAGAGTCAGACGTAGCAGCGTTCTTTGAACATAGAAGGTATATGTCTACCACTAGGTACTTATCAGGAGTAGAAATGCGGCCTGATTATGGCAAACCATTTATCGTACGAAATTGGCCGGAGCAACATTATGCTAATGGCGTATCAAAGAACGACGCTACATCCAGAAGATACAAGCGCGTTGTTCGGATTCTTAAAACGCTATCCAATGAAATGGCCGAGAATGGTATCAAGTCAGCCAAAGACGCTCCCAGCTTTTTGATCGAATGCTTAGTTTTTAATGCTTCAAACTCCTGCTTCAACTATTCAACATATAACCAAATGGTTCGTGCAGTTCTTGCTGAAACTTTTAACAATACAATTAATGATGAAAAATGTTCTGAATGGGGTGAAGTTAGTGAGCTTAAGTACTTATTTCGAGGCGCACAGCCTTGGACGAGGCAGGGAGCGCATCAGTTCTTAAGCGATGCATGGGACTACATAGGTTTCGAGTAATGCCAACTAGACTTCATATTTCATCATTTATTTGTCTCACGATCGCGGTTTGGTTACTTGCTCTCTGGGTTCAAGGTATGCCTGTACTCAGTGCGGACTTTGTAAAGCCATTTGGTACAGTAGTTGGTGTAATAACTCTGTTTGTAACCTTGTTTAACAAATACATGTGGTCATGGAAAATATTTAAAGGTTGGTATGTTAAAAGACCGGATTTGAGGGGGACGTGGAAAGTTGAGCTGAAAAGTAGCTGGATAGACCCTAATACTGGTGAAAGCGTTGCGCCAATCTATGGATATGCAGTCATCAGGCAATCGTTAACATCTCTTAGTTTGAGGTTGATGACAAAGGAATCTAGATCCGTGTTGGTGGCTCACAGTATAGAACAGCAAGAAGATGAAGATCTGTTCAAGCTAGTTGGCGTTTATCGAAATGAACCCAAAATTGAGTTACAAGGTGTAAGAAGTGAAATGCATCATGGCTCTTTCGCCCTAGAAATTCATGGTTCTCCAGTCGAAGAACTAGAAGGGCATTATTGGACAGATAGAGCAACCAAAGGTGGAATGAAATTAGTTAGTCGTGTGGAAAAATTATATAGCACATACGAGCAAGCAGAGCGTGAAATCGGCAACTAACAGATATGGGCTATTATCCGGTCAACTGGCAATAGCGTTCTTTTGGCTGTGTCTGCTTCCAAGGCTCTCGGACAACAAAGTCGTCTGCTTCATTTTCCTAATCTGAAGTTATCCGAAGTTGACGCTTTAGAGCATAAGGTCTAACTGATTCCTGTCCAGCTTCGAGCTAGCTACCTCTGGCTAGTTCAACTCGCACCAAAGCTTGTTGCACTTCGGTTACGTTTCCGATAGTCAGCTAGTTTTGATATGCAAAAGTAATGTGTGGCAAAACGCAAGACCTTACCCCATTGCTTTTCCATTTCTTTTTCTTCCTGTGCTAACTAAGTTCGTTCTAACCATGCTCGAATCTGTTTGATAACGGCTGGTATCTCACTTTCTCCTCGCTGGTTTTGAAAAGCGTGATCCAAACCAGCGAGTAACACAAACGACACGTTCGAACGCGACTGCATCAGTTGCTCTGCTTGTCGTTTCGCCTGATCAGGTGAAACGTTAATGTCTCGCTCCGACTGCAAAATGAGAATGTCGGCACTGACCCGTTCAAGTATCGTCCTTTGGTCTAACGTCAGCATCTCTTTCCACCAAGCAAAACCATGGGAGCTCATATTGATGTCCATTGTTTCAGCGCTTACCACGGCTTGCTGAAAACCCAAGAAACCATTTTTTGCTTCTATCAAGGCTTCCGATGGCATAGTTTGCTCCATATTATAGAGAACATCATCAACGAAGAAGCGCCCACCAGCGTTCAAAGACACTAAGCTATCAACCGATGGAACTTGTGACGCGACCATGGCGGCAACTACGGCCCCTTCACTCCCGCCAAGCACAATAATGTGCTCATAATTACTCTCGAGTCTTTCGATCACTTGTCGGTAGTCTGCCGTGCGCTGTGTCGGTGAATCCTTTTGAATGTACGCTGTCGGGCAATCAGGGCTATCGCCATCGGGATTCCACCTGATCGCTTGGTTTAGCCCGTATTTCTCTACCGTGAGTAAATCAGCCTCTGGCGCCGTTTGAGAAAATAGGTCATTAATCGTCGTGCTGTGGGAGACGCTATTGCAATCAGAGCCTTGCATGATAACCAACAAGGTATTACTCGGATTTTCCGCCGTTTTGGTGAGGTAATAAATTAACGATGAGCCATCTTGCCGCTCGATACTATGGATAGTAGAAGACGCTTTGGCGACGCCAACAATAAGTAGCGGTATTACTAGAATTATCCGAATCAGGCCCATTTCAATCCCTTAAAATTAATATAAAAGTTAAAATTTTCACCTTTTGAGCACCGCGAATCGGTAAAGTTCATTTTGCCTTTAAGATTCTGAATGGAGTGGTGACCTAAAGCTTAACCAGCGTTGTTGTCCAAGGACGTTCTGAAGCCAATCTCGGCAAACACGACTCTGCCCCTTTTTGAGCTACGTATCGAGGTTTGAGCAAAACTCATTGGTTAGGCTTGATATAGAATAACTAATTAATGAGAAGGGATAACCTGACCCAGCTACTCTTTGCCGTCTCATAATGATAATGGTTTAAACAAGAACGACTCACGCGGAGCAATCAATGGACAAGCTAAGCATTACAACCCATTTAATGGCAATTCTCACTGCTTTTTCAGCGTTTACAATGCCAATTGCGCTTGAGGTCTTAAACCGAGTCAAAAGTCGCTACGGCTCTGCGTATTACATGGATTCAATCGAAGGAATAATGGGCTTTAAAGTTCACTATTTATTCCGAGAACTTATCCTGACTTTAGTCGCGCTAATGTTTTTTTCCGTTTGTGTCGCATTCTCAAGCGAACTAGTTTTTGCTAAGAGATTGGTTTTATTCTTTGAATTAGTTTTTGCACTTGTCACTGCGGCGTTGCTGATTAAAGAGTTCCGGTTCATAAAAACGATTCTCCAAGCCACTCGGTCAGATGACTTAGTAACAGACTACCTGATTGATAAACTCTCAGAACCAGAATCAAATCACGCTAATCACGCTAATCACGCAAGAGAAATTGAGCTTTTGATTCAGATTGCTTGTTACAACATCGAGAACACTACTTCATTCACTGAAGAATCCATCGAAAACAGGTTGTTTGGAGTTATCGAGAAAGCGTACCTCAGTCACACTAGTTCCATTCACGACGAAACAATTAAGAAGTTAATTGATGGCCTCGCAGTAGTATTAACATCAGCAAGAAGTACCAACAACAGAAAGACTTACGTTTCCCTACAACGAAATTACGCACAACACTTGATTTTGTTTTTCGATAGGAAAGTAAAAAATCACGATGTCTTTGAACAGTACAGCGATGAATTTTACGAAGAAAGCATCAAGGAACTCAGTTCGGGCAACTATTGGCTAATGAAAGCAGACTTTCTAATCAGCGTAAACATGTGGGATTTGAAGAGTCCGCAAACAGTTAACTTTATCGATAAAATCATTCGAAATTTTATAGACTTCGCCGCAAGGGAAAAACCAAACTTAGTGCCTGACATCCTCGAGCACTATCGTAATTTTGTTGGCTATGAAAGCTACTTCACTAGTGACTTACACAACCTGTTAACCCTGTTTGGCTCATACTGCGCTGACTTGTATAGTGAAATTAGTCAACTAATTGCATCGCATGAGGAACAAATAACCAAAGATCCAGAGGCTTATGTAAAACAACTAATTTCACTTGTAGACAAAGCCAAAATTGCAGCCATAAAAACTTCGACATCGATAGCTCAGTACGAACAAATTAAATCAACAGCTATTGAGTTCAAACAAGAAATGATTTTCGAAATAATTAAATCAAAAGGGGGAATAGCTTCCAGAAGCACCGCTCAATACGCAATAACAACCCTCGCTAAAGATAACTTGTGGGGGCACATCATTAGTTGCTTTGAAAGTTTTAGCCCTGCACACTCGAAAGCGGTTAGACTTGGTTTTGATGTTCTGCCCTGTTCATTGAGTCACATTCTGGAACAGCTTGGAAAAAGCCACGGATTTAGCTCTTTAAACTCGGAAGAACTCTCAAACTCTTACCAAAGAGCCGTCCCTATCTTAATCATGTACATTCTCTACCGCTGGAGAGTTCAAAACTTAAGCAAATCATTGCGTAAAGGGGTGGATGAAATAACCGCCACCATAACACTAACAGAGCGCACAATAAGAAATGTCAGAAAAATTCAGTCAGCTATCCCATACATACAATACTACGTTAAATCCAAAGAGTATTCTCAAGCCTTTTGTAAGCACTTCAGCATCATGCATGAGGAAAGCGAGTTTCATAAATCGTCTCTAATTATCATCGATGAAATCGAAAAATACTTGTCCGCTCAACTAGAAAACATCATCGCCACTCAACCTCTTAGCAAAGAATTAAAGAACAGATACATGGATGCTGTAGCTGCTTATCCAGAAAATCGTTCAAGACGAATACCTCTACTAGAACACGTATCCCTTACCCAATCCAAGCAAGACCCCATCGTATTCGACATGCCAACAGAGAGCAGAGCGAAGTTTCTAGACAATAACGATGTGCATTACTCGTTTAACTCCAGAGGAGTCATAGAGAGAATCCATAACCACCTTGCTTTCAAACAAATAGAGGACAATGGGCTAGCTCTTGAGACATTAAGCCTGTCAGATTGTAACGATGACAAATTAATCATCATAACGAAACACGATTGGGAGGCATGGGCAAAAGACAAACCAAGGACAGATTTAAATAAAGTAAATAAGCACCTTGTTTACACTGACACTGACACTGGATTAAACTCCTACTTCCCCTTCGACATGGAAGCTACACAACCCATAGCCACTATTTACTCACCAACAATAGAAGGGACTGGATCCTTACATGAACACCTGCGAGACGCCTTCGAGTTCGACTTTAAAGATGAGAATGGCAGCGTGGAGATTCAAGCTCAGGTCCATATTTATTACTAGCCTACCTATCTGGATACTTTTTCTAATCTGACTTGAATCATGTAGATGAATATCACCAAACGATTTCTGTCCAGGGACGTTGCTGCTTTTCCTGACCTTACTTAAAGTGGTTGCCAAACTTTATGTTGACCAAAAACACTAGGAGGAGGTCATCATGAGAAAGTTATCTTCTGGTAAATGCAGCGGCATCAAAAGGCCATTTAAGCTTGAAGAGATCTGGCGGATTAGAACTAGGCTGTAGATTGAAAACGATCTAATGCAGCTTGCACTACTGAACCTAGCGATAGATAGCAAGTTACGAGCGAGTGATTTGCTAAAGCTACATGTTTACGATATTTCTTCGCAAGGAGTTATCTATGAGAGGGTTCAGTGCATCCAGCAAAAAACGGGCACCGATGTCCACTATGAGATTACTCCAAGAACGCAGCAAAGTATTAGCAGGTGGGCTTTTGCAGCATCCCTAGAGGCAAGCAGTTTTCTATTCCCGAGCAGCCGACGATCTGGGCAACCTATCAGCTACTCATTCTACCGTTCTATTATCAAAAACTGGGCTGAAAAACAGGGATTGAATGCTGATTATTACGGCACTCATTCCATGCGCCGTACTAAAGCCACTTTAATCTGTGCCAGAACGAAAAACATCAGGGCCGTACAGATCTTACTTGGACATTCGAAGCTAGATAACACAATTCGATACCTTGGCGTTGAGCTAGAAGACGCTCTGAGGCTATCTGAGAAAACAGACTGCTGACAGGCAGGAGCTGTTACAGGCTTTTCTTCTGAAAAGCCTGTGCCCCGAAACGTGTTAGAGTAAATGCACAGCAGATCTAGTCGGTAAGTAATTGCCACTACAAAGGTGTTATAAGGGGCTGTATAAGAAATTGCTGCTCAATGCTAAATTGATGAAGCACAAATCTTTGTTTACCTTACTATGAACACCATTTGATTCACTCACGATACATGAAGACTAGTATTAGTAATCAAGGTAAGCACGCAGGTTAAAGATTAAGGGTAGCTCCTATTACTAGTTGATGAACTCTCAATAGAGCTAATAGCGCAGATTTAAAGGGTTTTAGTTGCTTATTGGTAATATTGTCATTGGGTTAATAACCATCTAGCAGTTGTCTCATCGGTGACCAATCCATTTATCCAGTGCCCTTTTAACGCCGCTAGAATCGCAGAACGTTTGTCTTCGCCAAACGCGGCACCAATGCGAGGGCAATCGTTGTTGCGCATGTCGTAGCTGGTGATGAAGGTGTTGATCGTGCAATCAACCACTTCGCCTTCGGCGTTGATAAAGCGGCCCAAAATTTCACCAACCGCACCTTGCTGATTGAGCTCATCAGCCTTGTCGGATGAAATGAAACCATCTTTGATGATAGGGCTAGCTTTACTCAGTGAACCAATGCCAGTAAACACCACACTCGCGCTGTCAGCAACACACGCAACTTCTTGAAATACGCGCATGCTCTTCCAGAGCTTGAGTTCCTCGCTCGAAGTGGCGTAACGCGGAACGGGCAATTGGTAATAGTTAGCCCTAATTTTACGCGCTAAAATCAGCGGCACATCGTCATAGTAATTACATTGCCCATCTACACCCATAGCACTGATCAGCGCTACACATTTGCTGTTTGGTGATTCGAAATCAATACGGTTGATCGCCTTTTTTAACGTCAAGCCAGAGCCGATACCAATTACTTGCTCCTGCTGGTCTTTGGTGTATTTGGACATCAATTGAAAACAACCAAACGAGACGTTATCCAGCGTTTCATCACTATTGGTGGTGGGTACGATGTTGCATTCCACTAACTGATACTTTTCTTTGAGCAGTTCTGCGTAATCTAAACAGGTTGAAATCGGATGGTGTAGACCGACCGATACAATCCCTTCTTCTTTCGCTGCGGCGATCAAACGTTGAACCACTGGGCGTGACAATCCTAGCTCAGCAGCAATATCGCGTTGGTTACGGCCAGAGATGTAGTACATCCAAGCAGCACGAACCATCTGGTCAGTTTTGTAAGTGTCATCTCTAGCCACGTTAATTCCTTATTTTCGATACCTTATGACACGAGTGAAGTCATTGTTTCTTTCTTTGGCGCGTCAAGAGCTTGTATCTTCTCGCGAATATTTAATGAATGCAATAGCAATCAATTTCCCACAAATGAACAAAAAGCCATTTACTGGTCTTTTGTTCATTTGTGATCTTTGGCTCTTTATTTTCCCTTTTGATCGACTAGAGTGGCATCATTAAACAAAAACAAGGAACTATTATGAAAAACCAATACACGTGGCTTCACATCGGTCTAGGCTCATTTCATCGTGCGCATCAAGCTTGGTATCTACATAAATTGCTCGAATCGGACGATAACAGCTGGCACATCGCAGCAGGCAACATTCGCAATGATGTGGAAGCGACCGTTGAAGCGCTAAGATCTCAAAATGGCGAGTATGTACTGGAAACGGTCAGCCCAGCAGGCGAACGTGACTACGAAGTGATCAAGTCAATTCAGACACTGCTACCCTGGCAAGAAGACTTGGCGCCTTTGGTTAACGAAGGGGCAAAAGCGAAGACGAAGGTTATCGCGTTTACCGTCACAGAAGGTGGTTATTATCTGAAAACCGACCACACATTAGACGTAGATAATGCGGTATTAAATGCCGATCTAAATGGTGCTCATCAAACCATTTACGGGACGGTGACGAAAATTTTGGAGCGCCGTATTGCCGACAACACAGGTCCGGTGACATTGCTAAACTGCGACAACGTACGCCACAACGGTGAGCGCTTCCGTGATGGTTTGATGGAGTTCCTCACTCTGGCCGGAAAACAAGAGGTGCTGCAGTGGGTAAAAGCAAACACCACATGTCCAAATACTATGGTGGATCGCATTGTTCCTCGTCCTGCAGCTGATCTTCCCGCACGAATCAAAGCTAAAACTGGTATTGATGATAAAGCGCCAGTGATGGGTGAAACCTTTATCCAGTGGGTGATTGAAGATAACTTTAAAGATGCACGCCCAGCGTTAGAAAATGTTGGTGTGGAAATGGTGGATTCTGTCATTCCTTACGAAGAGGCGAAAATCCGTATCCTCAATGCATCGCACAGCTGTATCGCATGGGCTGGTACTTTGGTTAGTCAGTCATTTATTCACGAAAGTACCCTTACCGATTACATTTATCAAATTGCACACGACTACGTGAGTCAGGATGTGATTCCTAGTTTGGGCGAAAACGGTATCGACCTGCCGACATACCGTGATGTGGTGCTTGAGCGATTCACCAACCCTTATATTAAAGACACCAACCAACGTGTTGCGGCCGACGGATTCTCCAAAATTCCCGCGATGATCACACCAACCATGATTGAATGTTATCAGCGCGGTGTGGCTCCTCAGGCGACCGCGATGCTGCCAGCGCTGTTCTTTGTATTTATGTTGCAATGGCATAAAGGCCTACTGCCATATGAATATCAAGACGGCATTCTAGATGCGAGTGCAGTTCATGAGATGTTTGAATCTGCTGATCCAATTGCGGTGTACGCGCAAAATAGAGCTTTGTTTGGTGAACTTGCTGAGCATGCGGAGTTTGAAGTTCTGCTGCGCGAGAAAATTGCTGCTACTTACTCAATGATTCAATAAGGGGCTGTCATGTATTTAGGTATTGATCTTGGCACCTCGGAAGTTAAAGCCCTGGTGATTGATGAACAGGGCGAAACAGTTGCAACGCACAGTGCACCGCTGACAATTCAGCGCCCTCATCCACATTGGTCGGAGCAGGCACCACAGGAGTGGTGGGAAGCGACCAACTATCTGATTGGTGCGCTGCGAGAAAAGTGCGCTGAACATTGGGGGGCGATCAAAGCGATAGGCCTTTCCGGTCAAATGCATGGAGCGGTGCTATTAGATGAGCAAGATGAGGTGATCCGTCCGGCTATTTTGTGGAATGACACCCGAAGTCATCAAGAGTGCGTTGAGCTGGAAGCTATTGCACCAGATTTGCATGATATCGCTGGCAACCTAGCGATGCCGGGTTTCACCGCGCCTAAGTTGCTTTGGGTTCGTAAGCACGAGCCGAGCCATTTTGCTTGTATCAACACAATTCTGTTACCCAAAGACTTTCTACGTATGAAAATGACCGGGTGCAAAATCTCGGACATGTCAGATTCTGCGGGCACGTTATGGTTGGATGTGGCGAAGCGCGACTGGTCGGATTCTTTGCTAGATAAATGCCAACTCAGCCGAGCGCAGATGCCAGCGCTGGTAGAAGGTTGTGAAGTTTCGGCTGCTTTGTCAGCGGAGGTGGCACATAAGTGGGGACTGAGCTCTTCTGTGATTGTTGCCGGCGGCGGTGGTGATAACGCCGTCAGCGCAATTGGTGTTGGCGCCGTGAATCCGGGAGATGCGTTTATTTCTCTTGGCACTTCTGGTGTGCTGTTTGTTGTTAATGAGCAGTACCGCCCAGCCCCTGAGTCTGCGGTGCATGCTTTTTGTCACGTATTGCCTCAGCGTTGGCACCAAATGAGTGTCATGCTCAGTGCGGCTAGTTGCCTGCAATGGTTCTGTCGCATTGTTGGTGTGACAGAGGTTGAATTACTGGAAGGCATCGCGCAGTTGAGTGAGGAGGAGAAAGCCAAAGCGCCACTTTTCTTACCTTACCTGTCCGGTGAGCGTACACCACACAATGACCCTCAGGCGGTGGGGATGTTCCACGGAATGACTCATTCCACCAATCGCGCTCTACTGGGCTATGCGGTTATTGAAGGCGTGAGCTTTGGGATTGCCGACGGACTACGTGTATTGCAGGAAAGTGGCACACAAATCGAGCAATGTTCTCTCGTCGGTGGTGGTGCACGTAGTGTGTTTTGGGCGCAACTGTTGGCCGATACGCTCTGTCTACCTATTGTCACTCACAAAGGTGGGGAAACAGGTGGGGCACTTGGTGCGGCTCGACTGGCTTGCCTCGCCTCTGGCAAAGCCATCGAAGATGTGTGTAAAAAGCCGGAAATCTTCCGGGTCTATCAACCATGTGCAGAGCGTGAGCCTGTGTTGAGTAAGCGTTATGAGCATTTCCGTGCGCTTTACCAAAACGACTTAGCTTTGCGGTCATAGCATTGGCTCTAACAGCCAGATCTTAGAAAGAGAACCACAAATAAAAACAAGGACTGCGCCCCTGAAAAAGGGGCGTGGAATTCCTTTACCCTACAAAACGAGGAATATATGGAAAATGTAAGCAAACAGTGGCTTGGATTGCCACTAAATCTGATATGGGGATATATCGCCATTGCTATCTTTATGACGGGAGATGGCTTTGAACTGGCATTCCTGTCGCACTACATCACCGAGTTAGGTTTTACCCCTGCTCAATCATCCTTTGCGTTTACACTTTATGGTTTGGCCGCAGCTCTGGCCGCTTGGGTGTCTGGCGTGGTAGCGGAAATCATTACTCCGCAGAAAACCATGAAAATTGGCTTGCTGCTATGGTGTGTCTTCCATGTATTGTTCTTAACGTTAGGGTTAAGCCAGTCAAACTACGCGTTAATTCTTTTATTTTATGGAATCCGCGGGGTGGCTTATCCACTATTTCTTTATTCCTTTATCGTGGTAATCGTGCACAACGTTCGTAGTGATGGTGTAAGTTCAGCGCTTGGCTGGTTTTGGACGGTATACTCCATTGGTATCGGCGTAGCGGGTAGTTACATCCCAAGCTTCACTATCCCTTGGATCGGCGAATATGGCACCTTGTGGTTATCGTTAGCTTTTTGTGCAGCAGGCGGACTGATCGCCATGATTACCCTGCGTCATGTTAAAACACCAACCCACATGCATAACTTGACTAATAAACAGAAACTGACCGAGCTGAGCCGCGCCGTCACGCTACTCTATACCAATAAAAATGTGCTTTACTCCAGCTTCGTACGCATTATCAACACCCTGTCGCTATTTGGTTTTGCCGTCATTATGCCGATGATGTTTGTTGATGATTTAGGATTTACAACATCCGACTGGCTTCAGGTATGGGCGGTGTTCTTCTTTACCACCATTTTCTCTAACGTCTTCTGGGGCATCATGGGTGAGAAACTTGGGTGGATGAAGGTTGTGCGCTGGTTCGGCTGCATTGGAATGGCGCTTTCTAGCCTAGCGTTTTATTACATCCCTCAGCACTTTGGAAACAACTTCTATATGGCACTGATCCCTGCCATTTCTCTGGGCATTTTCGTGGCCGCGTTTGTACCAATGGCTGCAGTGTTTCCTGCACTAGAGCCAAATCACAAAGGTGCAGCGATTTCTGTCTATAACTTGTCCGCGGGGCTATCCAACTTTCTTGCGCCAGCAATTGCAGTAGTCTTGCTGCCGTATTTCAGTACGATAGGCGTGGTGATTGCCTATACTGCCTTGTATGTGTTGGCGTTTTTCTTCACCTATTTAATTAAAGTGGAGCAACCTGGTTTCGAAGCGAGAGGCGTTGAATCGAGTAAAGTTACTGTTGCGTAAGACGGTTTAGAGTATGGCAACGCTTTTGGTTGCCTTACTTTTTCTATTTTTTGAGGTAAGTATGAATAAAAAAGCAGTTATTTTTGACATGGACGGTGTAATTATTGACTCTGAACCTTTGTGGCAGGAAGCACAGATTGAATCGTTGGCTAGTGTTGGCGTGACCGTCACCCGTCAGGACTGTGAGCAATTGACAATGGGGAAGCGTGTTGATGAAATTGCGCGTACTTGGTGTGAGATGTACTCACTGTCCATGCCAGAAAAAGAGTTGGAAAGTCTTATTCTGACTAAGCTGTGTAACCGAATTTCCACCACTGGTGAAGCAATGAAGGGTGTCTATGACGCGTTAAGTTTTTTCTCACAGCAGGGCTTAAAGCTGGCACTCGCAACCTCATCGAACCACGTGGTGATCAAAGCTGTCTTTGATCGTCTTAAACTGTGGGATAAATTTAGTGTGATTTGCAGCGCAGAAGATGAAGAGCATGGTAAACCGAGCCCTGATGTTTATCTGACTGCGGCTCACAGACTTAAGGTTGATGTTGCTGATTGCTTGGTGATAGAAGACAGTTTTGTCGGTCTGACTGCTGCTAAAAGCGCAAATATGATGACTTGCTTAGTTTCTCCATATTGTCAGCATAGCAAATTTACTAAAGCAGATAAACGTTATGTCAATCTAGATTGTTTATTGCAAAGCTACCGAAACTCCCATACTTGTTTGGTACTGCCCAGTTGATAAGCTTGAATATTAATCAGACAAAGTCAGACTAACTCCCTAGTTCTGAATGATTTGTACCAGTATGACTGGACAGTTATCTAAGCGAGACTTGCCATACTTCAATTAATTCGTTCATTGTTAAATTAATAAATGAGTAACTCGAAATTGTCCAATAGCGAGTTACTGTAACCACTGGTCGCCTGTGATGACAGGCTGCATGCACAAGGGACAGTCTGTACGACTACGTGGCTTCATTTTGTAATAGGAATATCGCTATCTTTTTGTTGCTGTAGGCGTTCTTGCCATATTAGCCCCTGTAGTTCCTGATTTGATTCACAAACCCAGTTTCGCCTTTAGATCTATAGGCATCATCTCAATTGAAAGGTTAAGCACCTCTGCTGTTTTGAGTGCCTTGAGGTCGTTGTATCTCTTCTCAATGCTTTGGTGCCTGACCACCAACTCTTCCTTTTTCTTTCTCCTAATCCCCGTGTTTTTTCGTTTTAATTGCTTCTTCTGTTGGGTTTGATGCCGCTTTAGAAGCTCATCATTAATATCATCGAAGAACACTCGAATATGAGGGCTGAAAGAGGATGTATTAAAAATACTTTGTGCTGATATGCCCACTTTTCTAGCCACCTGTGATTTCTTCAACTGGTAGAATTTCGGTGTTTTATTTGTTTCGACTTCACCAAAATTATCAATTGCCTTCTCTGCCTGTACCTTCAGTTCAAGAATCGCATGGTAAGTTTTATAAGTGGTATGGTCTTTATTATGAACCACCCATGATGCAGGGGCGCTCTGCTCAACCGTTGTATCATCACCCAACGCATCAAGGAAGTCATCGGAAATCAAATCATCCAGATCATTCGTAGCCATACTGTTTTGCCTCCGCTGCCATTTTTCGCTTAATGGAATCAACCGCGTCCTCTATCGCTGACAATATTTTGTCTACGCTTTCCCCATTCTTACTATTACGAAGATCTTTGATCCGTTTCCAACTCGATGTTAAAGCAGGAAGATGAGATTCCAGTAAAAAGCCGATCCCATTTGGTTGCATTGCCTCTTTAACCATTGGTTGAACTGTTTGCCAAATTCCCCGGATATTCCCCTCCGAAATATAAGCATTCATACAATTTAGACAAAATTCGAGTTTTGCATCCTGTGGATTTAAGCTTCCCATTTGGGCGCACTTGGCACGGCTCTCGCCACCATCACGAGGAATACACGTAGCAAATCGACTCGGTTGAATATCAATGATCCTCCCAGCAATCGCCTCGCTTAATGCACGCCGTTCACTCTCAGTGAGCTCGTTCTCATCTCTAACCTGTGTTAAGTGGACAGCCTTTTTGACAAACTGGGCTATCCCGCCGATATACCGCTCACCAATGTGGTTTGATTCGATAATCAGCGTTTCAACAATGGTATTTAAATAGCGTTGTTTTGCCGATGCCATCAGCCCCCGTGCGTCTTTGTCTCTCAAGTACGCCATGAAGAATGAATTGTCTAAATGAGCAAATTGGTGGCGAATTACTGCCCCTACATCACCCTGATAGCGCGTTAATACCGCTTCAGCCCAAATGTGACGAAAAGCATGAGCAGATGGATAGCGAACCTCCTTTAATATTTCAGAGGTTATATCCATAACTGTTTTTCTATCATTTAAGTCTATCGAATTACTCGTCAATAGCTTTTTAGTTTCATCAGAAAGATAATTATCTATTATTTGCTGATGTTCAATGTTATCGACTTCATTATCTTTCGTATATTGAATTAAAGAAGATTTAAAACGCTCTTGCGCTCTAGCTCCATTGAATGAGGAATTTGATAGACGAAGCCAATCTTTTTTCACCTCTTTGGCACAAGTTAATAAGTTCTCATAACGCGCGCTACCGACCTCATACATCAAAGATAATTTCTTAAGCTTTTCTTGTTCTGTGTTCGTTAACTGACAAATCTCTTTTTGAATTAATCTGTCTAACAAAACTACGTCATTAAAGGGTGAATAAGAATCTACAAACCCTTCCCAATTAGCGATAACTCTATTACTAATACAAACATCATAATTGTTTAACTTTTCTTTTTTAAAATTATTATTTGCAAACCTAAACAAGCAAGGTTCATTACTTGAACTCCCAAACACATCATTCAACTGTGCCGCAATTTGATAGCACTGCGATGTGATTTCTCGATTAATTTTAGTTGACCCACTCGTTTTAGGAACAAGCCATTTTAATTTAAAACGAAATGGTACATGAGCATTATCTAAAATATCTAGATTAGGTTCTGTGCGTATAGCACTCAATGGAAATCCAAATTCTGATCTTCGATAACCAGTCCACGCAACCACTAAACTTGTCATTGCATATAGTTTAATGTCGAGTGCCGTTTTAAATTTGTCATACGTTTTATTCTCCGAATAGGGGATTTGCTCTATTGCCCACTTTTGAATATCTACTAAAAACTGAGTTTTTTCTAATTTCTTCTTGTCGATGATTAATTGCATTTTTTTATACAGATCTTCCACCAAAGTTTCATTCAGGGACTCACTTCCTAAGAAAGTCTTATCCAGTGACAATAAATAGCCTTGCCATACCTCATCTGGTGTCTTATGCCCATCCAACCCTAAATGCTTTTGTAACATCAGGACTCGAATTAATTCCATTGCATCGCTTCGAGTAGATAAACCTAGTTCGTAGACCAAAGCTTCAATATTACTATCTTTTAACGACATCACTGCTTCAAAATGCTTCAGATATTCATTAAACAGGATATTTTCAGCATTAACTTTAAGTGCTATATGATTGATACCTCTAGTATGAGAATTAGGCGCATAATCCTCGCCGCCAAACACAGAAGAAAGCATTACATTAAATAGACGATTATTCGTTTTTGATTCAAAACTTCCGATAGAGTACTTATTAATGCAATGTTCAAAGGTTTTTTTACACACTAAGACATAAAGAAAATTCTGCTGATAAACACAATTTAAGTAATCGACATAATATTGTCCAAGCTCTAAGCCAAGAAAGTTAAAGCTACCTCCTTTTTTATACTCAGCTAGCGTAATGCTATACTGCGTTTGGCATACATCATCTAAACTTTTTTCAACTATTTTAGGCGTGAGTTTAGGTTCAATCACCCCCACCACACCTAATGCTTTTAGTGAATTTCTTATTTTATGAAAAGACACTCGTCTGATAGAGGCACGATATGAAGGTGTTGATACACGATTCACTAAACCATGTTGGCTTATCGTTCGTCCCATGAATGATGTCCAGAAAGGTTCCATTAGTGATATATTTAGGATAGAAACATTATTCTCTTTAAAAAAGGCAAATAAATGAAGCATCATTTGGTAGGTCGGTTGGACATACGCAATATTAGATGGCGTCAACATTTCCAGACAGGCCAACTTCGCATATGCTTTACTGCTTAACAAATACTCACAATTATCTTTGATATAAGTTGCAATTGAACTTAAGCTATATACAGGTGAATCAAACCATGAAAAATCAATCGTTGTTATATTGCCATATTGTTTTATTCTAAAACTCCAAACATCAGAGTAAAAATCACCTCTTTCATTTATAAAGAACGGATTCGCCTTTAATTTTAGATTTTTCTCATGCCAAAAATTATCAATTGGATAATTTAGTACACTTAATGTCATATAACCTCCAACTACATAGAATTAAAGACGCTAATCACTACACCATTCTTAATCATTAAATCAAATTGGTCTCTACCCTTTCGTAGTGATGGTTTACTCATCTTTTTGAGCGTACCCTCGATCCATTCAACGGTTGGTATAACAGTCTTAAACAAAAAATCTGGATTATTCGCAAGTATCTTTTTGTAATTTTTTTTAAATTCATGGAGGTAGTTATACATCTTTAGAACTGTGATTGAGCTATCAACTACATAAATAGGAGATAAAGGTTCGCTTTCATTTTTATCATTCAATGAGAGAACTCCTACTTCATTCACTTTTCCTTTTTCCTGTCCAGTTATCATACGAAGTCTTGAGTTCATTTCTTCATGCCTATAAGAGATACTTTCTGTCACCGCCATAAATTCGCTGTTAAACCGTTTTAATTGTTCTGCATCATCACGCTCAAAACCCAAATTAAAGACATTCTGAATTAAATCAAACATTACCTCACGAGTAATTCTTCCTGAGTTATTAATCCACGCTTCATTATCTTCAGTCAGGTAGTTAACTTTCTCTGTCTGGTTTGAATGAGAGTTACGGTTAATGAGGTACTCTAGAGTATAAGGATCGCTAAAGGCATGAACTGCGCTATTTTTTATTAATTGAAAACCAAACAAATTTGACTGACAAGGAGATTGTGATTGCCTTACCAATTTTTGTCTGTCTTCTAATGCCACTTTATTAGCGTTTTCAACACAATTATTAGTATGAATCCCATTCGATATCAGAGAGCAAAGTGTTAGGGGCATTAGACAAGGTATATTTTGCTTTGAGTGTACAGTTTTTAACACCATAGAAATACTACTTGATTGAAGCAGTAAATTTAAATTCCCTAAAAGTGAGTTAATACCATTACTTATAAAAAGCTCCACCTTAGTATAAAAAGGTAGGCTTTCTTCTCGTTGCCCCATTACAACCAATAATGCCTTTCCTTCTCGCGTTCGAGTTGAAAGGGAGCGTGTAGCGTGAAAAAGCTTTGACCTCCCTTTAAAGTATTCACATTCGATATGCGTCACTCGACCACCAACTTTCACTAACCTGAAGTCAGAATGAGTAAGTTTAGGTATATCTGTCGGCTGTACCGTTAACCCTGCCATTAACCACGCAAACATAACTTCTTCTATTTTTGTGACAGCTTTTGATACTTCATTACGCAATAAGTTTTTAACTACATCAATTGAGAAAAGAGTTCCACCTCTCATAGCGGTGAAATTATCTCTACAAGATTCAGAATTAACTTTGTTCGTGTTAAATTTTTTATTTAAAAATAAACTATCGCATTCAGTCTGACTCTTTAATACATTTAATAGATTGAAGTAGCTACTTTGACTAGATGCATTCGACAATAGTAAAACTCCTAGAGCGGATTGAAGAGTATATGATGGTTTATCTAGTCGATGATAAGCACACACAATTAAATAAACCACCTCCCCAATTAGACATTGTTTTTTACTCCGTGAAAGAGTTTTCAAATTCAAATCTAACAAAGGTGCTAACTGAGGTTCGATACTCTTGATCAATGTTTGAAGTTCATTTTTATACTCTTTAAGTTCAATAATCAAAGTTGCAGCTGTCAAACTTAATGAATTGATGGCTAACTTCGGTGAAGCTAAAGCCGAATATAACTCACCCCCAATGCCAATATCTTCTCTTCTCAACCAGTCTAACGAACCGAAATAACTCGCTATGGATTTTTGTGATTTGTTTAAGTTAGGTGCAGGTTTCGTCTTTCTTAGTTCAATAAGAAATGTATAATCTTCGCTACTCAACTCTTTACTAAGGGCTTCCGATTCAATTGCATATCCAATAATACAATTGAGGGCTCTTAGTGGGCTATAACCACCATGATTATCAAGCTCATCCATACGATCAGATTCATAACGCTTTAAAATTTCGTAACGATTATTAATTTTGTAAGAGTTTAACCATGAAATGAAGGGTTTTACTGCTGATGAGAAAACATCTTTAGCTGTTACAGCTGCACTTTTATCAAAGAACACATAATTATAAACAGCAATCATTGCTTTATATATAATTACCTTATCAGACGTGTTAATATCATCGAATAATAGTATGTGCGAAGCATATTGTTCCGTTTTAGGCACTATTATTGAAGTAGCTGTAAAAGGTAATTCAAATGCAGTAACTGGTTGTTCTTTTTTAAAGTCATGCTTTAGTCGCTCTTCTATCTCAGAACTTGAAAGTGCTTTATCCATTAACCACCTCCATTAATAGAGCTTCTCGCTCTCCACAAGCATGAATGTAGATTTTTGTTGTTTGGTTAGCGTGCTTACCATCTACCTTATGGCCAAGACACCGAGCGGTTTCAATATAAACTCTTGATTCCGTTGTGATTGACTCGTAATTTTTTTTAGCAGTAACACATAAATCGTGGAAAATATCTGTTCCAAACGAATGCCTTAAATGATGGTAAACATTGCCCTCATCTAACGTTTGATAACCTGAATAAGCCTCTGGGTTTTCACTCATTACCTTTAACAGCTTCTTCAGTGTCTTAGAAAAAGTAGCACTTCCGTACCTTCTGCTAACCTCTTCTCCTTTCGTGTAATTGCTAGAGTTAGAAACAAGCAAATGATTCGACGCTGACTCTGGGCGCTCCGTATTGCAGTAACGCTCCATCAATTCTAGGTGAGTACGAGGAATATAGAGTGTTCGGGCAGAGCCGTATTTCGCATCCAAAGAAGAGAGGTGGTACTCAAACTCTTCCTTTTCAGGTGATTCTTTCAATTGCTTAAATAAGCTCTTTAAACCCAGACGGATTTTGCCGTCAGCTTTAAAATCAGCCAAATAAAACCCTCGGTTCTCAGAAGTCCTGCATCCTAACTCCCCACCATTTCGAAGAACAATTTCCTCTAGCAAACTGTCTGTATGTCGATAAAGGAGCTCCCTTGTCGCAGGAAGAAGGTATTTGACAATGAGATTAGACTTATTATTTCCTCTAGCTAATGCTCTGTATTCTGAGAAAATAAATATCTTTTTAAAGTTTGTATCGAAAAAGTAAGTCAACCAGTGGTAATAGCTACAAAGGGAAGTGATGGCTTTGTTCACAACGACTTCGCTTTTTTGCATTTCTACAATGAGGTATTCATTTATATATTCATTAATGAACTCGGCAGGAAGTGCGGTATGCCACGCAAGGGTAACTGAAGGGTGGTTATAATCTTCTATCCATTCTAAGAACAGGCCAAGTTGATGCCCACGTACATATTGAGCATCACCTCCAATCTCATCCTCTTTGAGTAAGAACTCGAAATCGCCTTTGCCTTCAATACGTTTTTTTTCATGAACAACCGAAAGACCAGTCACATAAGTGTATCGACAATATAAACAAGGTAGAAGAATAGGAACATCATTATCGTAAAGATAAATCCAATGACCATTATGTGATTTATCATGAATACGCTGCATACACTTTCAACCCCAAAATTGCAACATTGCAACCTTTTGGTTGAAGTGTAGTAGGCATTAATTCAATTACAACTTTCCCCAACAATTAACACCTGCTAGTTTAATAGCTAAAATCACCAGCATGAACATTAGTCACTTCGCTTTCGGCGATTAGAGGTTTCAAAAAGACTGTATTTTTGAAGTCTTTGATAGGAAAAAGATTGTCTGATTTCATAGAGTTATTCTCGTTCTAATTTGCCTCTATTATTCCACACGCTGTAGGTCAATGTATTCAGCTAACGCCTTGTTAAGGTGTGAGGCACGCAATACCGAAGGTTCCGTATAACACCTTAACCACTAAAGCTAACGCATAGTAAAAATGCCACGCGTGCCGAATCACTCTTGAACAATTTGTTATACGAATTTCTTCAGTGCCAACACTTGCTGTTCAAATAACTCACAATCTGACTTTGAGTATGACTTGGCGACATTAACCCATTGAACGCCCGTTTCATCTATGTGACGAAACTCGACTTGAAGTGCATATTTAGAACAACGAAAAAGAGCAAAAACCAAACCTACAACCGTCAGACTAAGAACTAAAACTAGTAGCCATTGTGGCACCTCTTCCAACCTTGGAATAACTAACCAAACTGCCCCTGAAAAAACACATACCCAGAATAAAACTTGACCTAAATTATCAAGAAAACTTAACTTTTTAACCCTAACATTGTTTATCTTAGACAAAGGATATGAGTCTTTCTTAAACCTGAACTCTTTTGAATCCAAGTTAAAATCATTACTTTTGTACATAATTTCCCTCTATTCGTATAACGCCCTGTTAAGGTGTGAGCAACGCTACCACCAAACCTAACCATACCACCGTAAACACAAAACCCACGAAGGAATGAAAAATGCCAAGCGTTGGGAATCACTCTTAAATGCTTTGTTAGCTTTCGTACTCTACGACTTCAGCATTTTTTAGTTGATACCTTTGTAACAAAACCATTGCCCTTTCAGAAACTAAGAGTAGCCCTGTATCTGTCACGCTAAAATCGTCTTGATCTATAGTTCCAGAGACTTGGAACCACGAAAAACGAGGTAACGTACACTCTGGATATAGTTCTTCAAATACGTCAGAAGTAGATATTTCAGCCACTTCCAGATTGTATCCTGACAACTGCGATGAGCGTAAGGCCATTACTAAACGCTCAGAGACTAAAAAGCATGGAAATGAAGTCAATAAATCATCACCTAACCAACCATCAAACTGAAAATGTAGCTTTTCTATTATCGGTGGATGCAAATCGAAATTTACCAGCGTATTTTCACCCAAGCTTCCTGGAACTTCTGGTTCGATCAAATATTGGCTCATTTCATTCTCCCAAAGAAAGCTAACGCCCTGTTAAGGTGTGAGCAACGTAATACTGAAGCTACCGCATACCACCTTAATCACTAAACACAACGCATCGTAAAAATGCCACGCGTTGCGAATCACTCTTAAACAGTTTGTTATACGCGTAGTTCACACAAGATCTGTTTCAGTAAAGTTCGTTTTAAATGTGAAAGCAAATGGCGTATCTCCATGGTCTCGCAAATGTTGAAGGCGGGACAACGCTTCTTGTGGCGTTGGTATATGGCCGTCTTCAACCCACCATAAAACATAAGTATCTTCTGCCAA
Organism: Vibrio sp. 779(2023); assembly: GCF_033344285.1. Lineage (NCBI taxonomy): Bacteria > Pseudomonadati > Pseudomonadota > Gammaproteobacteria > Vibrionales > Vibrionaceae > Vibrio > Vibrio sp. 779(2023). The sequence continues at coordinate 7,011 of NZ_JAWPOM010000025.1, read as the reverse complement.
TCGATGAAACCATTCGCTTTTGCGGCGCATGAAATCTCTATGGCCAGTGCGAAACATAAAATTTTTAAGTGAGTCAATATTTTCCCAAACTGACATATTTACAATCATGTTTGGATCATCAAACAACTTAATGCTTGTAGCATCACCAGAGTCGTCTTTTAAACGCCAGATAAAACCTTCACTTTCTTCAGCTATGCCATTAACCAGGTCTAAATTGTCTACAAATTCTTTAATTTCAGGCGCATCCAAAGAATATTTGGCAAGCGCAATATTTAACTGTGCTAATTTCATTTCATGACCCTCCTTGGTCAATAAGCGTATAACGCCGCATTAAGGTGTGAGCAACGCTACCACGAAACCCAACCATAACACCGTAAACACTAAACCCAACGATAGAATGAAAAATGCCATGCGTTGGGAATCACTCTTAAATGCTTTGTTATAAGTTACTGCACCAAAGCCAATAACTCTTTCTTTAAGTCACTAACCCCTTGGTTTCCATATCTCATATTCGCATAGTTGATCACATTTTCTAATGTTAGTTTATCGTTGCTAAATACAAACCTTTTTGCTTGTAAGTAATTAAGTACTGATAACTTAAATGCCCAATCGATTACATTGGTAATCTTCAACTTTGCTTGGTTATTTACATTAATATAAGCTAAGTTAGGTGACCAAGTAAAAATAAATTCTTGTTCTAAGCTTACCCCACGGTCATTCGTAATAAATGGAGCATCAGAACTGACAATTCTTTGTTCTGGAAGGTAAACTTGGCATAACTTGAAGTGTTCTTTTTGATTAATGTAAACACCGGACATTGGAAAAATGAGATTCTTATAGACTTTCATGACATTTTTTTGTTCGCCAAATGCAAATGGAAGATAAAGGTCATACTTTATTTCATTCAAAAGCTCAGGGAAAGAATTAAAGTCTATAATTTCAATCTGGTTAGACTTTTGCAATAAAGAATTAATAGATTCAGACAAGTAGTTTTCTGTAGTGTTTAGTTCAAAATATTCGTCATGTATAGTCAATCGCCAATAGAAAACTGTAATAAAGTAGTTAAACAGCCTAAAATAATAAGGCTCATCCATTAACTTATTTAAACTACGTAAGTACCTTGTCTCTCTAAATTTATCGCTATCCCAAACCTCTAGCTTTCTTTTATTTATTTTCTCTAATTCTTTACAATAACCCGTAGTAACTTTAAAGAACTCCGACATTATTGATTCTAGCTCTGAAAAAGACTTTTCAATAAAAAAGTCTTTTTCACCAAGCATATCCAAAGTATTTCTGTGCTTTTCGCAACATATCTCCTTAGTTGTTTTGGGTATTACAACACGCTGAAACTCCTTATCGTAGGAGTACACACGATACAACTTTTTCTTTTTTGAGAACTCAAAAGCAAACGACTTAAGATAAAACTGTGGCAAATAATGATGAGATACTGGTTCTTTTGACATCTGCTTTACTACTTCCTATAACTTATAACGCCCTGTTAAGGTGTGAGCAACGCTATACCGAAGTCTCTGCATACTACCTTAAACACCAAAACCAACGCATAGTAAAAATGCTACGCGTTGCGAATCACTCTTAAACAGTTTGTTAGCTGTATTTTAGTAAAGCCATTTGGGTGTGCTTTTATATCGATTGCTTAGACTCATCAAAGCCTCTGCATCTTTAATGCTTGTAGTATCAGTAAGACATCTTACCGCTATTATTACGCAAATAAGGCTACCTAACGAACAGAGCGCCCAAACTGCCCCATTAAAAAGTACATAATTGGTGTGAAATATTGTATCTATGTTAAACGAGCGATATACGTACAAACCAATAAAACCAGCTATCATTGCGAAGAACCAATATAAAATATGATTTCGAATTGGTCTTATATACTTTTCTAAACGCCTTTTCTTTGAGCATTGATATTTATCTTCGTAGACCAATCGACCTTTAGTTGTTTTCAAATACTTGTTTGAGTTTCGGTAGAGGTTTATTGCTTTTGTTGGTGCTTCGAAAGCAAGCAAAGCTACTATGGTTTCATAGTCAACACGTACCTTGAATTGATTAATAAACAACTGCTCAGCAACGAGTCTGTTGCTAATGTTCTCAGTGCCACTTAACACTTTAGAAAGAGCTTCTAAACTTTGGACTTTGTAAGACCGATTAGAGTGCAATATGTGATGCAAAAGTTTTATAAGCGGTAAGAAAGCCAGAATTGTAGACATGCTAACTACCCACAAAGGAGTCTCCTGCACACCATCAATCATTATATATACTCCTAGTTAAGACAGCTAACGCCGCGTTAAGGTGTGAACAATGCCGCCACCTAACCTAAATCATTGTGCCGTAAACACTAAAGCTGATTCAAACTAAAAATGCCAAGCGTTGTGAATCACTCTTAAACGCTTTGTTATAGCGCATTTGATAAGTGCTCAAAAAACTCTTCGTGAATATTAACTGCATCTGCAAAAACGTCAGACCCTTTTTGTTTCGGAATGCTCGGATTTGGTACGGTCAACGATGGGAAATATCCGTTTTTAAGTAGTACTTTTGGGTCTTCGAACAGAAAAGCCTGAGAAGGGAAAAAATCACACGCTAATGTTATGACAATTAACTGGTCAAAACCTTTTTTTAGTGGTGAGAGTTTACGTGACTTGCTGTAATCCGATGTCGACTTTACTTGTACAAGAATGTCTTTCCCCTGTTCAGTAACTTTAATGTCCCAAGATTTTTCGTTTGCACCACCAAATGCAATTTGAGCATTCGGATATTTCTGCTCTAAATACTTCTTTGCATAAAATTCGGCGATTAACCCACTACTTATCGCGCCACATGGAAAATGATTGGACTCCAGTTGAACAGTTTTCCAAAGCTTTAAATAAGCATCAGCATATCCATCTATTGCTTCATAAAGTTTTTTCACTGCATACACTCCTGCGCTATAACGCCCTGTTAAGGTGTGAGCAACGCAATGCCGAAGTCACCGCATACCACCTTAAACACTAAACGCAACGTATAGTAAAAATGCCACGCGTTGCGAATCACTCTTGAACAGTTTGTTAGCCCACATCTCACAGCTAGTGCTAGAACCAATTGCTAATAAAGTTCTGAACGAACACCGAACCTGATGGAGTGAATGTCCAAACAAATGCTCCAATATTTACGAATATCGTCAGCCACAAAATCGATTTAAATGGCTGTTTTTTCGACTTATGACGAAGTTGACTTTGAGCACATAATGCCCCCATCCAACCACCGAGTAACGATAAAAGATGAAGCGTATTTTCTGGTGTCCGCCATTTGCCGGTTTGAGCGGCATTTTTATCTATTGCGTACATTACGTAGGTTACAATGGACATCAGGATATAAGCTGCAATGAACAGCTTCTCACCACCTAATATGAACACAGCTGTACTCGCTAAAACTAAGTAAACGATGCTAAACATGATTGTTGAAGGTACCGAGCCGGAACCTAGAATTTTTACATTTGTGGCGTTGTAACGCCCTTTTTTGTCTTCGTTAACTTCAAATTTAACTTCATCATCGACCTTAGGACGTCGACCTTTACTCTGAACCGTTGATATATGGAGAAAAACTCTTAATTCACCATTTAATGCCGAAATGAATCCATAACCTTTTGAGTCATTCCACTCTACAACTTTACCTTTGATCATCGAACTCTACTTTTTATTTCTCTCTTGTGGGCTAACGCCCTGCTAAGGGGTGAGCAACGCAATACCGAGGCCGACGCATACCACCTTAATCACTTAAACCAACGCACAGTTAAAATGCCACGCGTTGCGAATCCCTCTTGAACAGTTTGCTATGTTTGTGCTGACATAGCTAGGCAAACTTATGGTTGTATAGAGGTAAAATATTGATCACTGGTTCTTCGTAAGGGTGAATGCTTCGAATAGCATCAAGTGCTGCTTGAACTAAAGACTCTTGGCATCTAACGTCAATTCTGACTTCTTCACCAAAATTAATTTCACCCTTTTCGCCAGTAACAGGTTCCGAGGCTTCCTTTGGTCTCCAAAACCCGGAAATGTTTACGATAGAAATAACGCTGTCATAGTCACCCACAACACCTGCGCCAACTGATTTAAGTGCATCACGGATAGCTACAACTTCTGTTTCAGGTGCATAGATTTCTAGCTTGAATTCCATCATTTTCTCCCAAAAAACATAACGCCCCGTTAAGGTGTGAGCAACGCAATACCTAAGCCGCCGCATACCACCTTAAATGCTAAACGCAACGCATAGTGAAAATGCCACGCGTTGCGAATCACTCTTGAACAGTTTGTTATGTTTAAGTTGCTACGACAATACCTTGCACCAAAGAATTATTTGCCACTACAACCTCGTCTTCGTTATCAGATGGGTCAAAATATAAGATATTGTCTCGCTCAATAGTAGTGCTTACAACAACACCTCTAGGCTCGTCATTGTACGTAGTAAAGGCAAACTCTTATGCTTTCTTTTTGCTCAAAGTCCAAGACATACCAAATGACCCTGATTGAGATTCACTTGTACTCATACCTCGATATGCAGTAACTACAGCGGGTAAATTTGAATCTATCACTTCATCACTCACTATTCTTTGTGTTAAGTAAATCCGTGGTCCTCGATTTTCAGCTTGACGATGTTTGAAGAGTTCAACTAAACCGCCACAAAAATACCAAAAGAAATAACACATGATTTTATAAAGATAATCTTCGAGTGCTTCATCAACAGTAAATGAAGCTTTAATATGATTGAACGCTCTTTCTTTCATATCGGAACCTTCGAAGCTTTGATTCATCACATCAAGGTTGGGGAGTCTGCTTCTCGCTTGATCTTGAAGCAAAAAACTAACTAAAACATTAAAACAAGTAGCTTGTGAACCAAACCGCCTTTTTAAGTCTTCTTCAAATTCGCTAACGTTGATACATAGCTTTTCAGCCAAGTAGTTAGAATTACTTTCTTCAAATATCACTCGGAATTCCTGATTAAACATAACGCCCTGTTAAGGTGTGAGCAACGCAATACCGAAACCACTGCATACCACCTTAAACACCAAACACAGCGCATAGCAAAAATGCCACGCGTTGCGAATCACTCTTAAACAGATTGTTATGCAGCTACGAGGTTGGCTTAGCCTCTTTATCTACTCCAGCCACGGTGACCTTAAAGCCTTTCTGAGTTAGATTCTCGAAAGTTTTAGTGAGATTTACCTTACTAAAGAATGGTAAATTTTCTTTCAAGCCTATTGAGTCTTCTCCTAGGATTAAAAAAACAACCTCAACAGCTGTACTTTCTAACTTTTCCAAAGGCACTGTTTCAACAATCTCTGGAGAAACTTTATAACGGATAACTGAACGGGCAGCCTTTCTGAACTCTCGATCCCCTAACATTATTTCTGCAGCTACATTCCCTTGAGCAAATAAATGACTTAAACCTGCGGAACCTCCTTTCCGGTGTTTTACGTGAATAAATTGACTGTCTTTCGTTAGTAAGTCACATAGTTCAATCGAGGTAGTGGTTCTGCCGCTTTTCACCAATTTCTTATCTAAGACAAAGTAACCTTTTTCACTTGCAGCACGCTCATTGTAGTCGCCCTCCGTCTCAATTTTTTCAACAACTTTACCTTTATTTTTTCCTTTTGTAGGGGTCTCTTCCCAAGTATAAACTTTGGGAAAATCAAGAGATGTCACTTTAATCTTTGAAAGACTCTTATCAATACTATCTACAAAGCTATCTGCGATTTCGTACCATACACCAGAAAACAATATATATGTTTTCTTCGAATCTTTTATTTCAAAATAAACACAATCATAGACCTTATATTCTGTATCCTCTTCTTTCGAATCAAAGACAAACAAACGGTCTCTTTTTAGAGAGTCGATAGAAAGGTTTCCAGCGTCTAAATTTGTGAAATAGTCACTACTTTCAATAGTTGGCTTAACATTACCTTTACTTCGAGTAAAGCTAAAGCCACTAATCAGGTCCCAGTCCAACATTTCTGGTATCGAAATTACAACGTTTGGACTAGGTTTCTTTAACTCATCGAGCAACTTTTGGTTCAAAGGATCAATATCTTTTTTCTCTTCCAAGCACCTAATATTGTCTACCCAAGCAAAGGAGTCTTTATAGTCTGAGCTTTTATAATGATTAAAAATTTTATTTACCAAAGACGGCATGTCTTTGATCTCAATTTCTTTGCCAAAAGAAAATGTGGTTCCACTCCCGGATATATTAAATAGCCCAATATTTTCTTTAGGCGAGCCTGTAACACCTCTTAGTAAGTCCTTAGAGATATCGATACCAAACACATCGACACTAGTCGAACGTGAAGCTTGAGACTTTTTCTGAACGCCTTGCTCATCAAGCGTAACAACATCAATACTGCGAAGCGTATCGTGATTTAACGTATTAAGAGCGGTTTTAATACCAAAGTCTGTAACAAAACACTCCATGTCTAGTAAGTGTCTACCATAACCAAAAGTGATCGCCATCGTTGCTTCACTTGCTTTGATCATAAGAACCGCAGAGCTAGACCTATTTTGTAGTTCATCAATAGACGTTGTGGTTAAAGATTCAGCAAACTTAGCCCAACTAGGAGGGCTAACCTTCGGAGTCTTAACGTACAAAACGCCGGATATATCTAAAGAGGGTTTTAGCTCATAAGTTTCGTAGTCGGCATTAGCTTTTAATAGCTTATGAAATGGTGAAGCTTTATGATCTTCATGAACTAAGAACACGTTCAAGTGTTGGTATTTAGCAGTATCAGGCATGGGAAACCTTAGAAAGTTGAACTTGAAACAGATTATTTCAAAGCGACTATAAATGACACTCGCTTTCAGTGTAAATGACCATAGAGTTGATAAGATTGTGAATAACTGCTTAATTTTATTATCTATTATTGATAATAATCTGATTTGGAGAGGCTGCATAACGCCGCGTTAAGGTGTGAGTAACGCAACATTGAAACCTCTGCATACCACCGTAAACCCCGAAACCAACGCATAG
>NZ_JAWPOM010000257.1:0-1006 GCF_033344285.1 Vibrio sp. 779(2023) | reverse complement strand
CGGTTTCGACAAGTCCTGCGCAAGTGACTGGCGATGTTACCGTGCTTGGTGATTTGAAGTACCAAGTATCGATTCCTTCAGTTCAAGTCGATTTTGAAAATGGTGACGAGTTACACCTGAATGATCTGAGTGGACAAGGTAAGGGTAAGCAAGCGAAAGGTTATTGGCTTGGTGAACAAACCTTTTCTCTAGAAAAGTTAGATGTGGTTGATTCATCGCTTAAACAGGTATTTTTGATTGAAAAGGCGAGCTACAGCGGCAACACGTCGAATGACGAAACCGGTGAGAAGCTAAACAGCCAATTGAACATTAATGCTCAAAAAATGCGCCTAACGGATGGCACTGATGTTGATAACTTTAAGTTGAATTTTGCTATTGCAGATGTCGATAGTAATTCGTTCGATCAAATTATGTCGATCTATCAAAGCTCACCAGTACTTGATGAACAACAGGTGTCCGAATTAATGCCTCACATCGACACGCTATTTAGTAAGGGCTTTAAGCTTTCAGTTAATGAGCTTTCTTTGGCGTTTGGTGAAGGTCAATTCCGCAACGAGTGGCAGTTATCTGTCCCTCAAGGTACAGACCATATCACGCAAGACCCAATGAAGTTGATGACCGCAACAAACGGCGAATTGAGTACTTACTTCTCAGATGAACTTGTTGAACACTATCCATTTATCCAAGAAGGCATTGATGAGCTTTTGATCATGGAGTTGATTGAAAAAGTCGATGGTGGTTATGAACTTAAAGCTCAAATCGGTGAAGGCAAGCTTAAGTTTGAAAATGGTCATGAATTTCCATTGATTGGTCTGTTAATGCCCGCGTTGATGCAGAAATAAGCCGATTACGATTAGAGCTTTCCGTTAATTTGACGTTTTCAGTTTAAAAGAGGTCTTAAGACCTCTTTTCTTGTTTTTATCGCCATAAAAACGTGATATTAATTTCTTAATATTTACATAGCAGGAGCAATGAGCATCATGGAACAAAATACGGACAACGTATT
>NZ_JAWPOM010000256.1:0-1006 GCF_033344285.1 Vibrio sp. 779(2023) | reverse complement strand
TCTGCCCAATAAAAAAGGGTGTGAAAATGACGTGGTGAAAACAGTAAAAGAAGCCCTTGAAGATGAGGAAGGCGATATCTTGGTGTTTTTACCGGGTCGAAAAGAGATCACTCAGTGCGCGCAGATGTTACAGCACTTGGATGATGTGCTGGTGGTGAAGCTTCATGCCTCGGTCAGTGATGAAGAGCGACATCGAGCTTTAACTGTTCAAGCGCAGCGCAAAGTGGTGCTGGCAACCAATGTCGCGGAAACGTCGCTTACCATTCCTAACATCCGCGTTGTGATTGATAGCGGTTTGGAGCGAAGAACGGTTCAGCGCAACGGACGTACTGCTCTCACATTAACCAACATTTCAAAAGCCAGTGCAGCACAGCGAATGGGGCGTGCTGGGCGCGTAGCAGAAGGCACTTGTATCCGTTTATTTGGCGAACATGCTCCATTAGAGTTGGTCACGCCACCGGAGTTGCATCGTGAAGAGCTGGTAGAGCCCATGCTTGCGGCGGCGTGTTGTGGCTATCGTTTATCTGAGCTGCACTTTCTTGATGCGGTTCCAGAAAAGTCATTGAACGCAGCTCTTCTGTGTTTGCAAGCGATGGGTGCATTAGACGACAACGGTGACGTAACAGAGCACGGCAAAAAAGTTTATCCACTGCCAATTGACGCGTTATTCGCCGATCTGGTGACTCGCATTCCGACCAAAGCCGAAAAAGAAGCCATGATCGATTTAGCGGCAGCGCTCTCCGTGCCTGCACAGCTGTATCAACTGCAAAGGGGAGAGGCAGCAGAGGCACTAGAGCGAGAAGAACCTTTGGGGTGTGACGCGTCGCTAATGATTCGGTTGGTGCGTGGAGAACAGCTTCCTGCTGTGATTGTTGATGCCAGTGTGTTGGAAGAAGCGCAAGGCTTAGCAAAGCAGATGCGGGACGTATTTGAATTGCCTCAATTGGAAGTGGCTTCGCGTTATCGACGAGATCAACTGACTCAAGCGATAGCGGTTTTGCATCCT
>NZ_JAWPOM010000255.1:0-1006 GCF_033344285.1 Vibrio sp. 779(2023) | reverse complement strand
TCGGTTCACACGCCCTTATTCTGCCTCAAACGTTACTACTATCAGTTTGAACATGGCGACGTAAAGTTTCTCCAATTACAACAACAATTACGCCTCATTCAGACTTCTCTTGATTAAACGAAAGGAACCCTACTATGACCACCGAATTTCGTATTGAAACCGACAGCATGGGCGAAGTAAAAGTCCCGGCGAATGCCTTGTATCAAGCGCAAACTCAGCGCGCTATCGATAACTTCGCATTCAGCCAGCACACCATGCCAAGCGGTTTCATCCAAGCTTTAGCCCACATCAAACAGACGGCAGCACTGACCAACGCACAACTAGGGTTACTAGAAGGTGATATTGCTAATGCGATTGCAGACGCTGCGCAAGCCATTATTGATGGGCAACATCTCGATCAGTTCCCTATCGACCTGTTCCAAACCGGTTCTGGGACAAGCTCCAACATGAACGCCAATGAAGTGATTGCCACGCTCGCGTCTGAATTGCTTGGCGGCAACGTCAACCCGAATGACCACGTTAACATGGGTCAAAGCAGTAACGATGTGGTGCCGACGGCGATTCAAGTCAGCTCAGCACTTGCTATTGAACACAAGTTGTTGCCTGCACTGGCTCATCTTAGCCAAAGCCTAGAAACCAAGAAGCAAGCTTTGCAAGGTGTGGTAAAAACAGGCCGAACCCATTTGATGGACGCCAGGCCAATCACTTTCGCGCAAGAGCTGGGCGGCTGGCAATTCCAGATTGAACACGCTAAACAAGCCATTGAACAAACACTGCCGATGGTGAAAGCCCTTGCTCAAGGCGGCACTGCCGTTGGCACAGGGATCAACGCCGATCCGCGTTTTGCCTCTCTGTTTGCAGACAACCTCACTCAGTCCACTCGAGTCACCTTTACTTCAAGCGACAATTTCTTCTTCAACCTCAGCAGCCAGGATGCGATCGTCGCACTGTCTGGACAGCTCAAAACAGCAGCAGTTGCGATCATGAAGATCGCAAACGATCTTCG
>NZ_JAWPOM010000254.1:0-1007 GCF_033344285.1 Vibrio sp. 779(2023) | reverse complement strand
TGTCTAACAAGTAAAAGAACCAAAAATAATTAGGAGATGAAATGATCGACCAAAAAGTTATTGTCGCACTGGATTATGATAACCAAGCTGATGCGCTAGCGTTTGTAGATAGAATTGATCCTGCGTCATGTCGCCTAAAAGTCGGCAAGGAAATGTTTACGCTATTTGGTCCTGATTTCGTACGTGAACTCCACAAACGTGGTTTTTCTGTATTCCTGGATTTGAAATTTCATGATATCCCGAACACCTGTTCAAAAGCGGTACGCGCTGCTGCTGAGTTAGGTGTATGGATGGTGAACGTTCATGCAAGCGGTGGTGAACGTATGATGACAGCATCACGTGAGATTCTTGAGCCATATGGTAAAGACCGTCCACTTCTGATTGGTGTAACGGTACTGACTAGCATGGAACAAAGTGACTTGGCAGGTATTGGTCTGAATGTTGAACCGCAAGAGCAAGTGATTCGTCTAGCGACATTGACTAAGAACTCAGGTCTCGATGGTGTAGTGTGCTCTGCGCAAGAATCTTCACTACTTAAAAATGAGCTAGGTAAAGAGTTTAAACTTATCACTCCAGGAATTCGTCCTGCTGGTTTTGAGCAAGGCGACCAACGTCGTATTATGACGCCAGTTGATGCTATTCAAGCGGGTTCTGACTACCTTGTTATTGGCCGTCCGATCACTCAGGCGACGGACCCTGCTGCCGTATTGAAATCTATCAACGACAGCTTAGCTAGCAAGTAATAACTCTCGAGCATTAAATGGATAAAGGTGAGGCTAGGATGCCTCACCTTTTTTGTTTCTCAGAACAACGAATTACCCGATGAGAACAAAGGTTCTACGGATTATTCTTAGTCCTACAGGGGAATGCACTATATCGATCACACTTTAATAACATAATTGATAATGATAAGCCGAAAATGCAACCATGTGCTGTAGATGGCTTGCGTTACAAATAGGTAACGAATACTATGTCGAAGATGCATTCACTGCGTTGTAAGGTCTAGG
>NZ_JAWPOM010000253.1:0-1008 GCF_033344285.1 Vibrio sp. 779(2023) | reverse complement strand
AGCTTTCTTTCTCAAAGTATAGGTCTTGGCGTATTGGGCGATACAAAAAAGGCTTCGATCTACACAAATCAAAGCCTTTAAGTTTATCGTTTGATTGGTTGTATTAGTCGTCAGACTCAAACACCACATTGTAGTTTTCAGTATAAGTACAATTAGGTTGACGACTGCAGGTGAAAAATCGTCGTCCTTTAAATTCACCTTGGCTGGCAGTTTTGATGATCATCGGACTGCCGCATTTTTTACAAAAACGCACTTCTTTCTCAGGCTCGATCAAATCAATATGCGCCGCCAACAAACGACGTAAACGCCCCACTTGATAACTGTGTTTTACAGAAGTCCCGATCAGAGGCAAGTTGGCAGATTTACATACGTGCATCAGCAACTTCTGACGCTCCACCTTACCTTTATTCAATTGCTGCCCGTTATCAAACTCGATAATCACGCGCGGTTCTAACGTTCTGGGATCACAAATTACGTAGTCGAAATAACTGCGCGAGATGCGATTATTGGCCACGAAAAACTGCTTTTTATTCTTGATGTCTTTCGGAGCAACCAAAGTAGACATGTTCACCTTGGCAAACACGACAGCATGCTCTCCGACTGCGGCTCTTAGCGCATTGAAAAAAGCACCTTCTTGCCCTCTTAGTAACGGACCTTTCGCACGATATGGATAGTCACGCGTGTCGTCGTGCTTAATCACGTACTTTTGAATAATAAAGAAGAATACAACCAGAAGAACAACAATGATAAAGATGTTGGTCATAGATAAAGTGCACCCAAAACAACTCGTTGCTCAAAGCGTAAATGGAAATGCTATACAGAGCAACAAAACCTATCAATTTTGAGGTGCGATGACATAAGCAATGAAGAAAAGTTCGCGGAGGATAAGCAAAAACAAGCCAATCTTTCTAGGGATTGGCTCTTGTACGTTGTGCCTGATTAACAATCATTAAGTGTTAGCATCTAGTTGATTGTCTGGCATGGCATCAATGAAAGTTGGCAGTTGGT
>NZ_JAWPOM010000252.1:0-1009 GCF_033344285.1 Vibrio sp. 779(2023) | reverse complement strand
TAGTTGCGAATTCGAAGTCGCGTTGGTCGTGTGCAGGTACTGCCATTACCGCGCCTGTACCGTAGTCCATCAATACGAAGTTTGCGACGTAAACTGGTACTTCACGACCGTTCAATGGATGAATAGCAGTAAGGCCAGTTGCCATACCTTTCTTCTCCATTGTCGCCAGTTCAGCTTCAGCAACTTTGGTGTTCTTACATTCTTCGATGAATGCAGCAAGCTCTGGGTTGTTCTCTGCAGCTAGCGTTGCTAGAGGGTGACCCGCTGCGATACCTACGTAAGTCACACCCATCAGTGTGTCTGGACGCGTTGTGTAAACTTCTAGGTCTTGTTGACCTTTTACTTCAAACTTCAGTTCCACACCTTCAGAGCGACCAATCCAGTTGCGTTGCATGGTCTTAACCATTTCTGGCCAACCTTCAAGTTTGTCTAGATCGTCAAGTAGCTCTTGCGCGTATTCTGTGATCTTGATGAACCACTGAGGGATCTCTTTTTGCTCTACTGGAGTATCACAACGCCAGCAGCAGCCGTCTTCAACCTGTTCGTTTGCAAGAACGGTTTGGTCATTTGGACACCAGTTAACAGAAGACGTTTTCTTGTAAACTAGGCCTTTTTCGTAAAGCTTAGTGAAGAACTCTTGTTCCCAACGGTAGTACTCAGGCGTACAAGTTGCGAATTCACGATTCCAGTCGTAGCCAAAACCTAGCAATTTAAGCTGGTTTTTCATGTATTCGATGTTTTCGTAAGTCCATGGCGCAGGTGCTGTGTTGTTTTTCACCGCTGCGTTTTCTGCTGGTAGACCGAACGCATCCCAACCAATTGGTTGCATTACATTTTTGCCTTGTAGGCGTTGGAAGCGAGATACTACGTCACCGATGGTGTAGTTGCGCACGTGACCCATGTGCAGTCGACCACTTGGGTATGGGAACATAGATAGACAGTAGAATTTTTCTTTATTTGGGTCTTCACTTACAACAAAGGTTTTGTTGTCATCCCAGTGCTTTTGAAC
>NZ_JAWPOM010000251.1:0-1010 GCF_033344285.1 Vibrio sp. 779(2023) | reverse complement strand
GGCGCGAGTATTGCAGCAACGTCTTATGTCACGTCGTTACAAATCTTAGAAAATGAAACGCTGTCTGGCGCCTTCAATTTGTTCTTACGCTGGTTGCCGCTCTTGCTGTCATTTTTTGCATTTTTAGGTTTGTACATTCTGGTGCCAAACAAAAAAGTGCATTTAGCGCATGGCGCTGTAGGCGCCGCCGTTGCGGCGATACTGTTTGAATTAAGTAAGAAAGGCTTTGCCCTCTATATCACTCAGTTCCCGTCTTACCAGCTGATTTACGGCGCTTTAGCCGCAATTCCTATCTTGTTTGTCTGGGTTTACTTGTGCTGGATGATCGTCTTGCTGGGGGCAGAAGTCACCGCAGCATTGGGTGAGCAAGAGCACTGGAGTGAAGATCTAGACATGATACACTCGTCGGCTGAATCTCAGTTAGCAAATGAAGGAAGCGAGAGTAGTGATAGCGCTAATTCAACGAGTCAGTGAAGCAGCCGTTCGTGTAGACGGTGAAGTAGTTGGGGAAATCAATACAGGCCTTCTTGTCCTACTTGGTGTTGAGAAGGACGACGATGAAGCCAAAGCAAAACGTTTGATGGAACGTGTGACCACCTACCGAGTCTTTGAAGACGACGAAGGAAAAATGAACCTCAACGTCAAACAAGTGAACGGTAAGGTTTTGGTGGTGTCTCAATTTACGTTACCGGCAGATACCAAGAAAGGCACACGTGCAGGCTTTTCTCGTGGAGCGCATCCAGCCGACGCTGAACGTCTGTATGACTACTTTTCTGACTTGTGTGAGCAGGAATTGCCAACCGAGCGTGGTCGCTTCGCGGCCGATATGAAAGTGTCATTAATTAATGACGGCCCAGTGACTTTTTGGCTACAGGTCTAATCTGGCGTGGATACACCCATGGTCTAAGCTATATACCCAAGTGGTTTGATTTTACTTGGGTATTTTCTCCCCAAGATTCTTACTGATTTGCACTTTCAAAGGATTGATATGTTCAAACTCATAACTCCAA
>NZ_JAWPOM010000250.1:0-1013 GCF_033344285.1 Vibrio sp. 779(2023) | reverse complement strand
CCTAGCAGATACACTAGAGAAGCAAAATCTAACCAAAGCTGCTCACGAAGTCTCTCGTAAAGCTCTGATGCTGGTTCAGCACGACTAACCAGTAACAACATTATCAAGCCGACAGTTTACTGTCGGCTTTTTATTGCCTGCCGTTTATCCATAACCATCAACACGTATTACATTAACTACAAACCCAGTCCCTCTCTCTTAAACCACTCGCTACAGTTTGACCCTTATCGTTTTTTTGGCTTTTCTCCACCCACGCCAATGAGCACCACTCAACAGACAAGTAATACCAATCTAAGTAAAAACATGATCCAATTGAGGCTGTCCAACAACAGAACTGATTCGCTATGGACAGCCTCAATAATATCGACTTTAAAAAACTCGCAAGTCAGCAAAAATCCATTCAGATGAAAATGAGACCACTGGCCCTTGCTCATTTCAAAGATGGACACTCACGCACACAAATCGCCAAGTTTCTCAAGGTAAGCCGAACCAGTGTCAATAAGTAGGTTTAAACCTTTCTTGAAGAAGGGCTGGAAGGACGGTAAGAAAAGCCAAGAATAGGAAGACCACCATTCTTAACTTCTGAGCAAAGAGAGCTGTTGAGCCAATACATAAAAGATAAAGCCAATGACTTTAAAACTGTCAGTGTCATCAAACTTCCGCCCTATTCTCCAGAGCTAAACTCTATCGAACAAGTCTGGAGTGGGTTGAGACAACGCTATTTAGCCACCAATCTTTTACTGATTACGACAGCATCATCTCCAAAGTCTGTGATGCATGGAATCGTTTTTTGGATAGCTCCAAAAGAGTCACCAAAATGTCTTCGAGAAGATGGATAGACCTGACCAGTTAGTTTTCCAGATTGGGGCAACCCCCTCTCATTTCCAGCTTGCGCTGAAATAAAAAAGCCTCGCTATTTCTAGCGAGGCTTCTTAATTGTACTGAGAGTCAGGGTGACGACCGACTTGGGATTTAATACAAACCCCATCTAATTCTCAAACGTCAAAAATGAC
>NZ_JAWPOM010000249.1:0-1014 GCF_033344285.1 Vibrio sp. 779(2023) | reverse complement strand
GCTCGACAACAACCTCGCTCGCGTGTTGCTTAAACCGTTTGGCAACCAGCCCAAATTCATCATGCTCGGGCTGATGTTGATCACCGCGGTGTTTTCCATGTTCATGTCCAATACCGCAACAACGGTCATGATGTTAGCGCTACTTGGCCCTATTGTGGCGTCAGCACCGAAAGGTGACTTAGGCATTAAAGCACTGGTTTTGTGTATTCCAATAGCCGCCAATACGGGTGGTATTGCTACACCAATAGGTACGCCACCGAACGCCATCGCACTGCAATATCTCACTGGAGAAAACACCATCGACTTCCTCTCATGGATGATGATGGGCTTACCTTTTGTCTTAGTGCAATTGACCATCGCTTGGTTCTTACTGCAAAAGCTGTTCCCATCGAGCGAGCCAGAAATGAAACTCAAGTTGGATGGCACTTTCAAAAAGAGCTGGCGCGCAATGGTGGTTTACGTGACCTTCGCCCTCACCATCGTCTTGTGGATGACCACCAAAGCTCATGGCATGAATACGTACGTCGTCGCGATTATTCCTCTGGCAGTCTTTACCTTAACGGGCATCATGGGCAAAGAAGAGCTCAAACTGATCAACTGGGACGTATTGTGGTTGGTTGCCGGTGGTATTGCGATTGGTATTGCACTCGATAAAACGGGCTTGGCAGAAGCGCTGGCCCACGCAATTGATTATGAGGCACTGTCTCCATTTGCGGTGGTGGTTGCACTCTCCATCGTGTGTTGGTTGATGGCCAATTTTATGTCGAACACCGCGACCGCGAACTTGTTGATGCCAATTGCCGCAGCTATCGGGGTTTCCATGCCGAGTTTGGCCGCTGTCGGTGGCTTACAAGGCTTACTGGTTGTGGTCGCATTCTCGGCTTCACTGGGCATGATTTTACCTGTCTCCACCCCACCAAACTCATTAGCTTATTCAACGGGCTTGATAGAAAGCAAAGACATGGCGAAAGTCGGACTCATCATTGGCTTAATTGGTCTGTTTATAGTTTACGG
>NZ_JAWPOM010000248.1:0-1017 GCF_033344285.1 Vibrio sp. 779(2023) | reverse complement strand
GTTGTTTCCATTGGATGCGTTGAATCGCAATCTGGCCAGTTCTGGTAGGAAGATGGGGCCAGAGACGTTATTGGATAACTTACCGCCGGGCTCTGAATCACTGCGTCGTTTGATTGCTCAACGTTACATTCAACAAGGTATGGTGTTAACCCATGATGACATTGTCATTACTTCAGGGGCGTTAGAAGCGTTGAATTTGAGCCTTCAGGCCGTGACACAACCGGGAGATACTATCGTGGTTGAATCGCCAACATTTTACGGAGCGCTTCAAGCGATAGAACGTTTGGGCTTAAAGGCGATAGAAATCTCAGTAGACCCGCGCACCGGGCACTCATTGCAACAAATTGAAGCGGCTTTTACTGACCATGATGTTCGCGCGTGTTGGTTGATGACGAACTTTCACAACCCAACCGGAATGTCATTAAACGATGAGCAGAAGCAGCGCATCGTCGAGCTTGCTGATAAACACGATGTGTATTTGATTGAAGACGATGTGTATTCAGAGCTCTATTTTTCTAACAAGAAACCAAGTTCGCTGAGAACTTTTGATACCCAAGATCGTGTGTTGCATTGCGGGTCATTTTCAAAAAGTCTTTGCCCGGGTTATCGGCTGGGGTGGGTGGTCAACAAGCGCTTTAATGAGCATCTGCAAAAACTGCAACTTATCTCGACTTTGTCAGGTAGTGCACCTATCCAACAAGGTATTGCGCATTATTTGCAAAATGACAGCTATGATAATCACCTTAGAAAACTTCGAAAGAATCTTGAGCAGCGACAATCTGCGTTCATTGAGCTTCTCGATAAGTACTTTCCGAAATCGATTCACTACACACAGCCAGAGGGCGGCTATTTTTTATGGGTTGAACTGCCGGAATCAAAATGTGGAAAAGCGATTTATCAGAAGTTATTGGCAGACAACATCACCGTTGCATTCGGTAAGTTGTTTTCTGTCGGACCAGATTATGAGAACTACCTAAGGCTTAATACATCGTTACCCTGCAACGATGAACTAGAAGA
>NZ_JAWPOM010000024.1:0-68299 GCF_033344285.1 Vibrio sp. 779(2023) | reverse complement strand
TAAGTAAAAATTACTTAGTTACACGTAGAACTGGAGTTTCACCAACAGTTACAGAACCAGAAAGCTTGTTTAGCTCTTTGATTTCGTCCATGTTAGAGATAACAACTGGAGTTAGCGTTGACTTCGCTTTCTCTTCTAGAAGAGCTAGATCGAATTCAATTACAGTGTCGCCAGCTTTAACAGTTTGACCTTCTTCAGCGATACGCGTGAAGCCTTCGCCTTTTAGTTCAACTGTGTCGATACCGAAGTGAACGAAAAGCTCAACACCGTCGTCAGACTCGATAGAGAACGCATGGTTAGTTTCGAAGATCTTACCGATAGTACCGTTTACAGGAGCTACCATTTTGTTGCCTGCTGGCTTGATAGCAATACCGTCACCAACGATTTTCTCAGCGAAAACAACATCTGGCACGTCTTCGATGTTTACAATCTCACCAGAAAGTGGCGCGATGATTTCGATAGCACCAGCGTCAGCGCTGTCATCAGATACAAGCTTCTTAAGTTTGTCAAACAGACCCATTGTGTCATGCTCCTAAGGTTTGGTTTTATTCTGTCGAATTATAGTATACCAATATAGCTCATTAGACGACTTTTTTCGCCGTCTAATGGCCATTAAGTATTGAATTACTTGGTACTACCGATTACTGAGCTTTCTCAGCAATAAACTTTTCTACCACGGCTTCGATTTCTTCTGCTGTTGGTAGAGAAAGGGCTTCTTCAGCCATTGCTTTCACTTCTGCGAAGTTAGAGTTACGAACTACTTTCTTCACTTTAGGGATTGAAATGCCGCTCATTGAGAACTCGTCCAGACCCATACCTAGAAGTAGAAGTGTTGCACGCTCGTCACCTGCAAGTTCACCACACATACCAGTCCATTTACCTTCTGCGTGAGAAGCGTCGATAACTTGCTTGATCACTGTAAGTACAGCTGGTGATAGTGGGTTGTATAGGTGAGAAATCATCTCGTTACCACGGTCAACCGCTAGCGTGTACTGAGTTAGGTCGTTTGTACCGATAGAGAAGAAAGACACTTCCTTCGCTAAGTGGTGTGCGATCGCAGCAGCAGCAGGAGTTTCAACCATAACACCGATTTCGATGTTTTCGTCGAACGCGTGGCCTTCAGCGCGTAGCTCTTCTTTGTACTCTTCGATCGCTTTCTTAAGCTCACGGATTTCTTCGACAGAGATGATCATTGGGAACATGATACGCAGTTTGCCGTGTGCAGAAGCACGTAGGATGCCACGTAGCTGATCACGAAGGATTTCACGACGATCCAGACTGATACGTACAGCACGCCAACCTAGGAATGGGTTCATCTCTTTTGGAAGATCCATGTATGGGAGATCTTTATCGCCGCCGATATCCATAGTACGGATGATCACAGCTTGACCGTTCATTGCTTCCGCAACTTCTTTGTACGCTTGGTACTGTTCTTCTTCAGTTGGTAGCGCAGTACGGTCCATAAATAGGAATTCAGTACGGTACAGACCAACACCTTCACCGCCGTTACGAAGGATACCGTCACAGTCTTTCACTGTACCGATGTTACCGCAAACTTCTACACGGTGACCGTCAGTCGTTTCTGCGTGTAGGTCTTTCAGTTTCGCTAGCTCTTCTTTTTCAGCTAGGAATGCTGCTTTAACCGCTTTCGCTTCTTCTAGCTCAGCTTCTGATGGGTTAACAACAATCTTGTTGTTCATTGCGTCAAGAATCAGCATGTCGCCATTCTTAACTTTCTTCGTGATGTCGTTAGTACCAACGATAGCTGGAAGCTCAAGTGAGCGAGCCATGATTGAAGTGTGAGATGTACGACCGCCGATATCACAAGCAAAACCAAGCACGTAGTCTAGGTTAATTTGCGCAGTTTCAGATGGCGTTAGGTCGTAAGCAACAAGAATTACTTCTTCGCTGATATCGCTAAGCGAAACAATGTTGATGCCTAGTGCGTTCTTAACAAAACGAGAACCGATATCGCGGATGTCAGTTGCACGCTCTTTTAAGTATTCGTCATCTAGAGACTCAAGAGCACATGCTTGCTCTTCGATCACTGAGTGGATAGCGTGATCAGCAGTCATCTTGTCGTTTTTGATAAGTGCTAGGATTTCCTCTTCTAGCTCTTCGTCTTCAAGAAGCATGATGTGACCTTCAAAGATCGCTTCTTTTTCTTCGCCAAACGTTTCAAGCGCTTTTTGCTTGATAGTTTCTAGCTGAGCTGCAGATTTGTTACGAGCGTCAAAGAAACGCTGAACTTCAGCTTCTACTTGATCGTCAGAAATAGTGTTTGTGTTTAGGACAATTTCATCTTCTTGAAGTAGTAGTGCTTTACCGATTGCAATACCAGGAGATGCTAGGATGCCTGAAATCATAGCCTTACCTTAAGTTTGGTCAACTTTATAAAACGGGAGAATAATGGGTGCGCTAACGAATAGTTTTAGCTTAGTTTTGAGCCTATTTCCAACGAAGCCATTTTGCTTTCACAAAATGGCTTCTGGAGTAGGAGACCGGATTAGTGTAGTTGGTCCATTAGAGCAACTAGGTGGTCAACTGCTTGCTGAGCTTGTGGGCCTTCAGCAGAAATAGTAACTTGAGTACCTTTTACTAGGCCTAGTGTTTGTAGTTTGAACAGGCTCTTAGCGCTAGCGCTTTTACCGTTAGAAGTCACAGTGATGTCTGCGTCGAATGCTTTCGCTTCTTTAACAAACTGTGCAGCTGGACGAGTGTGAAGGCCGTTTTCTGCTGTGATTTCTACTTGCTTCTCGTACATGTGATATACCCCAATAAATGTATTTTTTTGTTAGTTTGTGACCAGATTTTAGCTTAACTGCTTTACATCTTGTGCGCTAGCACGGGAAGAGTTCAAAGCGCGTCAGTTCTGATACTAGTCAAAAGTTTGGTAACTACGCAACTGTTTGCGTGCGTAATCACTTTGAAACCTTTTTGTGTTCTGCTTCTTTATTTTGAAGCTAGAAATAAAACACCCTGATATTACCAAAGGTAGGGCAGGGATCAACAAAAAAGCCCCTAAACGGGGCTTTTTTAAACTAAAAATTGATTTGAACACATATTATTGTTGGTTCTCTTTTTCGGTAAAGATACCTGCAAAGAGTGCTGTACTTAGGTAACGCTCACCGGAACTTGGCAAGACAGTTACAATTGTTTTTCCTTCAAATTCAGGTAGTTCCGCAAGTCGGTTCGCTGCAACAACCGCTGCGCCAGATGAGATACCAGCTAGGATACCTTCCTCTTCCATTAGGCGACGAGCCATCTCAATCGCTTCTTCTGAGGTAACTTGCTCAACACGGTCAATAATGTCTAAATCGAGGTTACCAGGGATGAAACCAGCACCGATACCTTGAATTTTGTGCGGGGCAGGTTGGATTTCTTCGCCAGCAAGTGCTTGTGCAATAACCGGAGACTCTGCTGGCTCAACTGCAACAGAAGTGATGGCTTTGCCTTTTTCACCTTTGATGTAACGGCTTGTACCTGTAATAGTACCGCCCGTACCAACACCAGCAACGAATACGTCGATTTCACCGTCTGTCGCTTCCCAAATCTCAGGGCCCGTAGTCTTTTCGTGGATTTCTGGGTTCGCTGGGTTGTCAAATTGTTGAAGAAGTAGGTACTTCTCAGGGTTGCTTGCTACGATTTCTTCTGCTTTAGCAATCGCCCCTTTCATGCCTTTCGCCGCTTCAGTCAGCTCAAGGTTCGCGCCTAGTGCTTTTAGTAGCTTACGGCGTTCTAGGCTCATTGATTCAGGCATGGTCAATGTTAGCTTGTAACCGCGAGCAGCCGCTACGAATGCTAGAGCAACACCAGTGTTACCACTGGTAGGTTCTACAAGCTCTACACCTGGCTTAAGAAGGCCCGCTTTCTCTGCTTCCCAAATCATGTTTGCACCGATACGGCACTTAACACTGAAGCTAGGGTTACGCGCTTCAATTTTTGCGAGAACTTTGCCTTTACTTACTTTGTTTAGACGAACGAGAGGTGTATTACCAATAGTAAGAGAGTTATCTTCGTAGATTTTGCTCATAGTGATGTTCCTTCATTACACGTTGTGTGAATATGGATAGAAGAATATGCGGTATGAAAAAAAGGGAAAAGGATTAAAAAGTTATATCTTATTAGGTTGGCCCAGAACTTGATAAAAGAAAAGGGAAAAGCTGGCGCTGATCCCTTTCCTTAATCTCTAATCGACTATCGTTGGTGCTTAAACTCCGCGACCCACATAGCGGTTGCACCACATATTGCTACAGGCATGACAATGAGGTTCAAAATTGGGATCGTCGTAAACACAGACACCAATACCCCAAAGCCATAGGCCTTACCTTGCTTTTGTTTCAATTTGTAACGCATGTCGTTAAATGGGATTTTATGGTTATCAAACGGGTAGTCACAATATTGAATCGCGAGCATCCAGGCGGTAAAGATAAACCATAAAAATGGGCCTACTGTTTGTCCAAGGGCAGGGATGAGCAATAATAGGAATAGGCCTATTGCTTTAGGTAAAATGTAAAGGAGCTTTCTCCACTCACGAGCTAAAACGCGAGGAACATCTTTCAGGACGGCAGTGAAACCATCATCATTTACTTTTTGTCCCGTTAAGTACTCTTCCACTTTTTCAGCCAAGAGGCCATTGAATGGCGCGGCGATAAAGTTCGCGAGCGTGCTGAAAAAATAGGAGAAGGTAGCGAGTATCGTCAGAGCGAGTAAAGGCCAAAGAATGTAAGTTAACCAGGATAAAAACTCAGGCAGCTGCCCAATCCAGCCTTCTATCCATATATTAAGGTTTGAAAATAGATAGAAGATGGCACCACCTACAAGCAAGATATTTGCAAGTAGAGGTAAGATGACAAAGCGCCTGATTTTAGGGGCAAGTGCCAATTGTATCCCGTATAGAAAATAACCGAACCCGGTTCTCTGCTGATTGTTTTGCTTCATGTCTATTTTGGCTTCGTGTAAATGAAAACTCATTGTACCTGTGAGGACTTTTCTTTCAATGCCCTGACAAATGACGTCTTGTTAAGTGGAATCGTGGCAAGAATCACAACAAAAAACGGAACTTCTTGCATTAAGTTGTTCTAAATCTACATATAGTTTTGGTAAAGTAAACGTATCATTCAGATTTATTGCACTTGGGTTGCTGCTCAAGGAACTGCGAGTAGTAAAAACAAGTATATTGAGAGTAAATAATGCAGGAATTGCGATTCGTACTCATTGTTGTTGGCGCATTAGCCATCGCGGCATTACTGTTTCATGGTTTATGGAGCAGTAAAAAAGAAGGCAAAGCAAAGTTTGGTAACAAGCCACTTGGTAAGCTGGATGTTGACCAAGAAGACAAAAATGATCTTGTTGAGAAAGAACGAGACTTCGCTCCCGCTCCTGAAGATGACTTTGAGATCATTCGCAAAGATCGCAAAGAGCCAGATTTTGGGATGGCGAATTCTTTCGACAACAAGTTTGAATCTGACCCGTTATTCGGTGGCCCATCTGAAGTCAAACAGACGCAGCAGGAGCCGGATGACATCCCTTCATTTGTTGCAGAAAAAGATAAAGAAGAGGACGTTGAGCCTGTTGTTCAAGCAACAGTAGCTGAAGAGCCATTCCAGCCCGCTGTGGAAGAAGACGCTATTCCCGCCGCGTTTGATATTACGGAGAAAGAACAGCAAGTCGAAACGGTTAGTGAGCCTGTCGTTGCAGAGCCTAAGGAAGAGCCAAAGCCAGAACCTGAAATGCAAGTGATTGTATTAAATGTGCACTGTGCTGGTGAAGAGCCATTTGTTGGTACTGCTTTATTTGAAAGTATGCAACAAAACGGTCTAATTTATGGCGAGATGGATATTTTCCACCGTCATGTCGACTTGTCCGGTAACGGCAAAGTGCTGTTTAGCGTCGCTAATATGATGCACCCTGGTACGTTTGAGCATGCTGATCCTGCTGAGTTTACAACGAAGGGTATTTCATTCTTCATGACATTGCCTTGTTATGGCGAGGCTGAACAGAACTTCAACTTAATGCTCCGAACTGCGCAGCAAATTGCTGATGATTTAGGTGGTAACGTACTTGATGACCAGCGCAACTTAATGACGCCAGATCGTTTAGCATCTTATCGACGTCAAATAGTTGAGTTTAATGCCGCTAACGCATAATCTTAACAGCAAATAATAATAGGGCTCCGGATGGAGCCCTTTTTCTTGAATTTCCCAACCTCACCGATTGAAAATACACGGGGCTTTACTATGTCTGAATCAGTACTTCAGCGACTAGAAGAACTAAAAGAGTCGTTGCATTACCACGCTGTGCGTTACTACGTGGAAGATAACCCAGAGATCCCTGATGCCGAGTACGACCGTTTAATGCGAGAGTTACTGGATATTGAAGCTGAGAACCCTGACTTAATAACCGTAGACTCGCCAAGCCAACGTGTCGGTGGACAACCTCTTTCTGCGTTTAGCCAAGTGACACATGAAGTACCGATGCTTTCGCTTGATAACGCGTTTGATGATAGTGAACTTGATAGTTTCCACAAGCGCGCACAAGAGCGCGTGGGCAGCCAGAGTGTGAAAGAATACTGTTGTGAGCCTAAATTGGATGGACTCGCCGTAAGTTTGTTATATGAGAATGGCGTGTTAGTTCAGGCGGCCACTCGAGGCGATGGTACTACGGGTGAAAACATCACAGAGAATGTGCGTACGATTAAAGCCATTCCTTTAAAACTCAGGGGTAATGACTGGCCAAATCGTCTTGAAGTTCGTGGTGAAGTCTTTATGCCGAAAGCTGGGTTTGAAAAGCTCAATGAATTAGCAAGGAAGAAAGGCGAGAAAATCTTTGTTAATCCACGTAACGCTGCGGCAGGTAGCTTACGACAATTGGATTCACGTATTACGGCTTCTCGTCCGCTTAGCTTCTATGCATACAGTGTAGGCGTGGTGCAAGGCGCAGAATTGGCAGCAAGTCATTACGAACGCTTTTTGCAAATCAAATCTTGGGGACTGCCAATGTGCCCGGAAACTAAGCGAGTTGAAAGCTTGGCGGATGTAAAAGCTTACTACCAAGATATATTGCAGCGTCGTGATGCCCTCCCTTATGAGATCGATGGTGTCGTTATTAAAATTGACGATATTGCCGTGCAAGAGCGTCTGGGGTTTGTTGCTCGCGCTCCACGTTGGGCGATTGCCTACAAATTCCCAGCACAGGAAGAAATGACGACACTGAATGAAGTGGAGTTCCAAGTCGGTCGCACTGGTTCGATTACACCTGTTGCTAAACTAGAGCCTGTATTTGTTGGCGGGGTAACGGTAAGTAATGCGACGCTTCATAACGCAGATGAGATAGAACGTCTGCAGGTCAAGATTGGTGATCACGTTGTGATCCGCCGTGCTGGCGATGTTATTCCGCAAGTCGTATCTGTCATCAAAGAGCGTCGACCAGAAACAGCTCGAGATATTGTTTTCCCAACTCAGTGTCCTGTTTGTGGTTCGCATGTTGAGCGGATCGAAGGAGAAGCGGTAACACGTTGTATGGGGGGCTTAGTTTGCCAAGCCCAACGCAAACAAGCGCTAAAACACTTTGTTTCTCGTAAAGCGTTAGACGTTGACGGTTTAGGCGATAAAGTGATCGAGCAGCTTGTTGATCGTGAGATGGTGAAAACTCCTGCTGACTTATTTAAGTTATCAGCGGGGATTTTAACCGTACTAGATCGCATGGGGCCAAAGTCTGCGCAGAATATTGTGAATGCGTTAGAAAAATCCAAAGAAACAACTTTACCTCGGTTTTTGTATTCACTGGGGATCCGTGAAGTTGGCGAGGCAACCGCAGCAAACTTAGCAATGCACTTTAAAACGTTGGGAGCGATCCAAAATGCTACCGAAGAGCAGTTGATTGAAGTGCAAGACATCGGTGCTGTGGTTGCTCAACATATTACGACTTTCTTTAGTGAAGAACAGAACCAAGCGGTGGTTAAAGATTTGCTTGAACAAGGAATTCATTGGCCAGAGATTAATACTACTGAGCAGGTGGGGGAATTACCATTAGAAGGTAAAACAGTAGTATTAACGGGAACACTTTCTCAACTGGGGCGTACAGAAGCCAAAGAAGCCCTCCAAGCACTGGGGGCTAAAGTGACGGGTAGTGTTTCTAAGAAAACCGATATTTTGTTTGCTGGTGAAAATGCAGGTTCGAAGCTCGCAAAGGCACAAGAACTGGGTATCGAAATTAAAACAGAACAAGACTTACTCGAACTGATGAATTAAGTCTTCTCAAAAAAGCTAAAAAGTAACTA
The DNA here is from genome assembly GCF_033344285.1 of Vibrio sp. 779(2023). Lineage (NCBI taxonomy): Bacteria > Pseudomonadati > Pseudomonadota > Gammaproteobacteria > Vibrionales > Vibrionaceae > Vibrio > Vibrio sp. 779(2023). The sequence goes on along the minus strand of NZ_JAWPOM010000024.1, from coordinate 60,018 downwards.
AAAGCCCCGTATGCTAAGCATGCGGGGCTTTTTCTTGTTCATAATTAAGTGTTTTTTTATTGAGTAATTGATGCCTTTGTTCTTTTCAGTGATCAAGATCGAACCTTGGGTTATTGGTTTTTTTGGCTTTTTTAGTCTGCGAGTGACTTCAAGTTGATACTTTTAAGTTCAATTTAAATGTTTGATTTTAAATAATAATTTGTTGTGTTGTGTTGATGTTGTTAAAAATAAGATCTGGATCAATAAGTTATATGGAACTTTGGAGTGGCTCATATTTTTTTAGAAAAAAAATAAGTTCCATTTGGATGTTTTTAGCTGCGAAGTTAGTCTTAATCACGTGGATACACGGTGTGTATGCAGGAACTAAAAAAAGCCAAATTAGAAATAATGAGGTTTGATCAGGAATTTACTTCTCTCCTTCGGCGGCCAACTAAAGGTGAGATAGAAAAATACAGCTATATCCATTTTTAGGAGTTTTTCCATGGACAAATTTTTTAAGGTTTCAGCGTTAACCGCAGCAATGTTTGGTGTTGTTGCTGTCGCTCCAGCTACAGCGTCTACTGAAAGTGCAGCAGGTGGCGAGTACGTAGAGAAAGTGAACGAATTTATGCAAGACTCAAGTCTGAATGCATTATTCATAGTTGATACTCGTTCACGAACTCGTACAACAGGTAAGCCCGGCGGTGAAAATGGTGACCGTTGGAGTCGTCTAAACTACTCTTCTTACAACGCAATTTTAGACTTCACTTCTGGCTACCACGATGGTTGGGTGGGCGCAGATGTTGCGGCTTACTACTCTGGCGATCTTTACAACGATAGTCTTTACAATTCAAACGAAGGCTACCTATGTAACGAAATCTCAACTTGTAACAACCTAGACTGGGGTGCAGGTGATGGTCAGCAGCTTAAAGTTTACAAAGCAGCGCTGAAATTCAAAGCAAACGAAAACTTTAATGCTCGTTTCGGTATGTTACAGGCTGGTGGTAACGGTACAATCGGTAACGTTTGGAGCTTTGTACCTGGTACTTACCGTGGTTTCGAACTGAACGCTAAACTTGGTGATTTCAACCTAAGCTACTTTGGCGCAGACCAATTTACAGCACCTTGGCTGCTTCACGAAGATGATTACGCACCAGCGCTTTGGTCTGACACGTCATGGAGCTACCTACACTCTCTAGGTCTAAATGGTAACCTAACTGACAGCCTGTTTATGCAACTTGGCCTAGGCCAAGCAACTGGCGTTCAATATGCAAATGGTGTTGACTGGGGTGCAGGTCAAGTGACTAGCTACCACAACGAAACTGACAACACTTCTTACAAGGCTTACTTGAAGTACACTGTTAGTGACCGTACAACTCTAGCATTTGATTTCTACGGTGTTGACGATGATGTGAAATACGATGGTCTAGGTTTCCACACTGGTCTGTCTTTGAATCAATCTTTCGGCAAGCTAGCTTGGATGTCTGAGTTGCGCTACACAGACACAGATAACCGTGCGGACTTCGTTCCTCGTACTATTCATACATATGGTATGAACAATGGTACTTGGTCTCAGTGGTGGGACGCGCTGTCTGACTGGAACAAAGCGGGTGAGCTAGCATGGTACAACCGTCTATCTTACAACCAAGGTAACGGCTGGAACTATTACCTAGGCTTTGGTTACGGTACTGGCGCTGACTCTGCAGCAAGCGGAGCATCAGGTGACTGGGATTACGAAAGCGAATACGCAGTTAACGCAACAGTATCTTACTCACTACAAAGTGGCGCGCTTAAAGGTTCTACCATTCGTTTACACGGTACAATCCTAGAACGTGATGAGTACGCAGGTGCTGGCGATGCGGATGAAACAGACTTACGTCTACAAGTTCTTATCCCTTACAGCTTCCACTAATACTTAATTAGATAATAAAAGGAGCCGCTAGGCTCCTTTTCTATTTCACTTCTCGGCCGTCGTATATTTTGCAATATAACGGTGGCAACATATGTACATTACCGTTTGGCAACTCACACTTTATCTCTGGGCCTAACGTACGACCACCGGATGCACCATTAGCATGAGTGGTTAACGGAATTATGGCAAAAGATATTACTAATAGACCAGATAAAAATCTCATAATAATCACCTTAATATAAACTTTAAATATCTACGTGCTTGTATAAACCGTGACTACGCAGAAAGGCAAGGTTGAATAGGGCTCTTATATCAAACTAAGCTCTTACTTCTTTACTATTCCCATTCCCCACCTCTAAATCGACACATTTCACTTGGAATATTCGTAACGTCGCCACTTGGCATCTTACATTCGACTATAGGTCCCAAATTAGTTGTACCGCCGTTTCCGTTGTTGTAGGCAAAGGAAGAAAAAGAAAAAATACCGCACAACATTAAAAAGAGAAGCTTATTCATAGTACATCCTCTTACTTACCAAATAAAAAGCACTCAACTTAAATGCTCATGCGTTAAGTATGTATCCGAGGATAAAAAGATCAAAAAATAATTCAATAAAGTTTTATTTTTTAAAATAAATTTAGATCGATAATTTACCTAGATATATTTCTATCTTATTGATTGTCGTGTGTTAAATAATTAAATAATAGGAAATGGTAGGTAGGGTATTAATAATATTACTAATACTTATTTTTTTCTCGATTTTAATTAAGGTAATGAAATGAAAGCAGTTGTTTAGATTAAAGTAATGGAGCATGATTTGCCCCATTACTTTGGCATAAATTAATTAGAATCAGGCTCAATGATTAAAATAATACCTTCAACATCGGTGATTCTTACGCGGGTACCGGCTGGAAGTGCTTGATCCGATTGTGCGGACCATGTGGTATCGGCTACCTTGATGCGATTGAGTCCGACGGAAAAGTCTTCTTCAAGGATAAGAGTACGCCCAATTAACTGCTTGTACTTTTGGTTCAGATCTCTTTCTTGGTCTTCTTGCTTGTCTTTAGACCATTGTCGTCGCCACCAAAGCCAGGTGGTGATTAAGCTGAAGCTTGCAAAGCAAAGCCATTGCAATTGCCAGCTCATTGGCAAAACGGTCATGATGGCTCCAACGATAAGTGCAGACATCCCGAGCCAGAGAAAATACCCTGCGGTACCAAGTAGCTCAACTGCTAAAAGAGCAAAGCCAAACGCTAGCCAATGCCAGAAAGAGATACCTTCCAACAAACTAAAAAAGTCCATAAATTATTCTTTATCTTGCTGTTTAAACATTTCTGCTATCCCTGCAACCGAGCCCATTAGTCCGGTTGCTTCTAATGGAAGCATAATGATTTTACCATTTTCGGCTTGACCAATGCTCTTGATCGCTTCGGTATAACCCTGTGCAATGAAGTAATTGACGGCTTGCATGTCACCTTTTGCAATGGCTTCGGAAACCATGTAAGTCGCTTTTGCTTCTGCTTGCGCGGCACGCTCACGTGCTTCTGCATGGAGAATAGCAGACTGCTTTTCGCCTTCAGCTTTTAATATCTCTGATTGTTTATGACCTTCGGCCTTTAATATCTCAGCTTGGCGAACCCCTTCTGCTTCAAGAATTTCCGCACGCTTATTACGCTCGGCTTTCATTTGCGCATTCATTGCAGCGGTCAGATCGGCTGGTGGCTGGACATCTTTAATCTCAATTCGTGTGACTTTTACGCCCCAAGGGTTTGTTGCTTGGTCAACGATCGCCAACAGCTTAGAGTTGATCATGTCGCGTTGGCTCAGCATTTCGTCCAGTTCCATTGAACCTAAAACGGTACGAATGTTGGTAAGGGTCAAGTTTCTAATAGCGTGTTCTAAATCGTTGACTTCATAAGCCGCTTTGGCAGCATCGATCACTTGAACAAATCCGACAGCGTCAATAACCACGTTAGCGTTATCTTTTGAAATGACCTCTTGCGCAGGAATATCGAGAACGCGCTCCATCATATTTACTTTTTGACCAACTTTATCAACGAATGGAATGATTAAGTTTAAACCCGGCTTTAATGTGTGGGTGTAGCGTCCGAAGCGTTCAACTGTCCAGTTGTTTCCTTGCGGAACCGTTTTAATGGCTGAAGATAAGATAACGACAGCAAGAACGACGAAAATACCGATGGTGATCAGTGAATCAATTGGCATGAGTTATTCCCTTAAGTGCATAATGTTCGATCCATTTTTACCTATTTATAGACAATAGACAATTGAAGTTCTGAGACCTTTGAGAGGTTATTGGTTTTTTATATGACAAAGGCCGGAAACACCGGCCTTTGTCATTGCATGGTTTTACTCTCGCTATTTCGCGGGGTATTCAATCCAACTTGAACCATCAAGAGAAACATAATACTTCCCTTGTACTTCAATCACAGTAGAGCCTGAGTTCTGCGCGACAACTCGTGTTTCTGGTAGGTTCTCTGTCAATATTGAAGGGCTAAACGTCTTACTTTGATAAATGTTTTTATCCAGGATATTCGAAACGAGCTGCGACAATGCCAGATAGCTAGATGGCTCGCTTACGTGTTCGGTGTCGCCCTGACGCTGAATTCCTTCTCCGAAGATTTTAATTCCTACCGGTGTATGAATGATTGTCGGTGCAGGAATTTCTCGCATACCTGAAATTTGCATGCGGTCTCCTCGCATACCACCACCATGTTCTGGTACCAAAGCGACAACGATGTTGCGTTTTGAGGACTCTAAGGTTTTAAAGAACGCGTGGAGATCATCAAGCAAATTCTTAAGGCGCATTTTGTAGCTAGCAATAGATGTGCTTGAATTCGCATTGATGATCCTGTTGCCATCATGTAGTGAAATTGAGTTGTAGAGTGCCACGACTTTGTCGTCACTACTGTTAAGTCTTTGCTGCCACCAGTTATCCAATACTTGCTTATCGCGGAAGATCGAAGAGCCATCAAAAGATTTTTGGTAAGGAGTTAAGTCTTCTTGAGACATAAGAGCCGCTTGTAAGTCGCCGTCTTTTTTGATCAATTCAAGGAAGCTATCAAAGACACCATTGTGGTTCATCAGTAAATTTTCTGTGAAGCCTAGCTCTTTCAAACTTTCGAACAAGTAGCACTGCTTTGATGGTGCTGGCTGGAACAGTTGACTGTGTTCCTGTTGACCACAATTGGCTCGTAACAGACGAATGACAGCTGGCCCACTGTATGACGTAGCGGAGCTAAAATTGTCGAACATGATGTCAAACTCTTTGAACAGAGGATGATCGGCCAGTCCTGCAATTTCGATGTCATCCCACGCGACCGAACAAATACTCAAGAACAGCAAATCAAAAGGAGCATCCATTGCGCTGTTTGTATCGAATGCCACACGTCGAGAAGCTTCTTTAGCAAAGAAATCTGCAGTTAACGTGTTGAGACTGGCATCATTAATTTCCGTTATTTGAGGTTGTTTGCCAGCAGTAACCTCGGTTGTCGGCTGTTGTTGAGTTACTTCTGCAGCCACTGTTGTCTGAGGTTCAGTCGTCATTGGCATACTTATATAGACCATCGCAATAACCACAAAGACTGAAACCCTAACAAACTTGCTCAAAATAAAGTACGCACCACACAAAGCGAGCAATCCGAGTATTGCTCGGAATGATAAAAATCGTCCCAAAAGCTCGACCAGATAACTCAATTCAAACTGCATTAACTGTCCCGCTTGAGCCCAAAGACGGTCTAGAGGAGGAAGATAAGAATCATAATGCAAGAGCCACGCTGCGGCGACAAATATAACAATATGACGTACCGCATTTAGGCTTTTCATCGAGATAGGAAGCAGGATGAAGATCAACAGCGCAAAGTTTTCCATTGGATGGAAATCGATGATTCCTTGAAAATAGAGCGCTGTTTTTGCGATAAAGTAAATATTCCACCAGCCCAATCCTATAGTGGAGGGGGTAGAGTCATGAGAATGCGATATCATTACTTAAGCTTCTTAGTGTTAGTGGCTGATGTATCTAGCTCAAAATAGCGCGAGCGTTTTAAGTGCTTGTGGTAAAAGCGTCGGGTAGCGTTTACGAGGTCACGGATAAAGTATCCTAGGAGTAGGCCAATACCTGAGCTGATACTCACGGTCAGTAAAAAATCGTTAATATTCATGAACGCTCCTTGAGCTCAATTGTTTTTTTCACAGCAAACAAAGGAGGAACATCAGTAATGGAGTTAGTGGCGGTATGGAATATTTTCCTCTTTGTCGCCAGAGCTGAAACGTCGTCGGATATGACAGCGGCATCTTGAACGATGAATTTTAACTCTGTTTCGATATCTAATTGGGTATCAAACGTGTGGGTCGAGTGAAATAGGTCTCTCACTGGAAACTCAAATATATTGTTTAGCGCAATATCAATATCGCTTTGTCGAATAGCACTGAACACGACATATAGAGCTTTGTTGCAGGCTGTCACAACGTCGCCATCTCTTCGAATATGACAAAGACGTAAACATTCCTCTGCAGTCATACCTGGCAATAAGTTCAGCTTTATAAGTGCAAAGTTCACACTTGAGTGTGTTGAGTGGGAAATGACGTCAATACAGTATTGACTAAAATCCTGGTTTTGTAAGTAGCCTTTGCTACCAAACTCAAAGTCATATTTTAAGAGCGCCTCTAAACTTTCAGGAATTGGGCGTGTAAGCCTTTGGCCTTGAATTGCTTCAACCTGAGTCATAAAGCGCATGTGGGGGATTTGCGCGTGAGAAATGAAGTTTGCCCCCGCGCGAAGCAAGAACTTTTCATCTGCATATCTCAGACATTGTTGGGTCTCCCTGACAATAATCTTTAGTCGACGGCCATATGCGGACCTTAAACGGTAGCAATCTAACGCGATCTGTTGAACTTCGCTTTGGTTATCGCAGCTGAAAATAATCGTTGAAGAGCGAGGGTTGTCTAGCATCGCTATGAGTTCTTGATTGCTCTCTGCCACACGCATCCCTTTTGGGGCTTTCACGCTTTCTCTGAAAGCTCTTCTGCTGACATAGATTCTATCGCTATCCGATTTGTCTTCTGGCATGACATGAGATTGATGCGTTTCGTAAGACGTTGCTTTTAGTGTTTTATCTTTAGTTTTAGTGAGAATGTATTCGTGTTGGGTAATTACACCGTGTTTATTGGACCAAAAATCCACAAGATAGCAGTAGCGAGCGTCATCTAATGATGTCATGGTCGCCAAACCTGCAATGTGTCTATTGTGAGAAATAAGAATGGGCTTTAATAGTGAAGTCGTCAGATGCCCATATATACAAACACTAATAGTGATTTTTTTATTATTTGCCAGCTCATTTAAGCTTTGTAGAAAGACACTTATAAAATCATCATTAGTTGATGATAGTAGCGAGTCTGGAACAACTAATAGACATGTAGAAAACTTCTTTATGTTCGTTTGGTGAATGTCTTTAGCAAGATTTATAGCTTTGGGCGTTTTTTTTGTGAATTTATGACTAAGAAAAAAACACTGTTCAAAGTAGGTTTTAGATAAGTCATTGAATTTCATTAAGGCTTCATCATTCAATGTGGACAAAAAAGTTTCTTTGTCTGTAAAGCTTGTAAGTGAAGTGTTGTCATTTTCCGGTAGTGTACTGAACAAATAATCAATAAGCATCTGTTTATGAGTAAATAAGTTTACATAAACAGAGTTTATCTCTCGTTCGTTTTTAATAGCAGATGATTCAGAGAGTGATGACATAAAGAGCCTTAAATCAATAACTTAATGTGTTTTGTGAAGCTCACAATCCGTTGTATGCTAATCGTTACAATTTTGATTTTCTTAGTGACAAGAAAATGACGCTAAGATATTAAACGAAATTGATCAGAAATTAAAATAGTTATAGCATGTGCTTCACATGATGTTTATGAGTTTAAAATCAATAGTCTCTAAGTCTATGATTCTCATTTAAAATATTTAAATTTCTTATATGTATTAAATGGATGGTAACAATTCATTATTGTAATCCTTTTTTCTGAAGTTAAATATTATTTAGGCCTTTGTTATTTATATGGGCTATAAATAAACTTATTCACATTCATCATCGTTCTATAAATATGAGACGCATAGGTCGATGCGTCAATTTTTTAACAATGGAATTTATACTGAAAATGATAGTGGCGGGATTGCTGTTATCTCAGTTTAAGCTCCGTTACATTGTGAAAAATTCTATGACTGAGTCTGCAAAAGATATTAATTCGATCTACTCTTCTTATAACTTAACTCAATACACGTATATTGAAACAACAGAAAACGAGTCTTACGTACAAGTTAAAAATAAGTGGCAAGTCTTCAAAGCCAACGGTGCTCGTAATGTTCTATCTTTGGTACGTAATACGCAGAAAAATTCCGAAACGGAAGCGATATGAAGCGCCTTCTATTTGTTAGTTTAAAAGGCGGCTGTGGCTCAACGACCGTCGCTGCGAATTTGGCACAAGCGTTAGTTAAGATAAATAAACAGGTACTGGCCATTGAGGTGGTGCCTAATAGTTTACTGCAAGCTCATCTTGGCTTGCCGAGGGAAGAGCAAGGAGGCTGGGCGAAACAACTTCTTTTAGATAAGCCTTGGACCCAGGCTGGTTATGAAAGCCCACAAGGTGCACTTTTTTTACCGTTTGGCCATCTGAATTCTGAGCAGTTAAAAGCGTTTTTTAATGAGCGTTCTCACTATCTATCAATGCTAGGTGAAATGACGTTGCAAGTGAGCGAAAACCGTGGTGAGCAGTGGCTGCTTTTTCACGCCGACTTAGCAGAGCTTACTGATCCTGAAGTGCGATCTTTTGTCGACTCAATGGATATGATTGTGGTGGTGGTAACGGCAGACGCCCTGAGTTATCTCACTCTTCAATCTTGGCTACAACATGAAGAGCTATCGAGATTGCTTCGCTCTGACAAATTACGTTTTTTGGTGAATAAGTATCAGCCAGAAACCGAAATTGGTCGTGATTTCATGTTGGTGCTGAAAAAGGAACTTAGCGAATCCTTGATTCCTGTTTCGATTCATCGAGATACGGCATTGCTTGAATGTGTGGCAAACCTGACGACCGTTCAACACTATTCGCCATCGAGCCAAGCCGCAAAAGATTTTCAGTCTTTTGCTTTTTGGTGTGTATCAGCGTTATCAAGCGCTCAGGACCAAAGCTAATTTATGCGAAGTCTTAATCTGATTTTCCAACGTTGGGTAGTGGATCAATTCAGACTGCAGAAGAACGCTTACGAGCAAGCCTGGAATTGTAAAACAAACTGGGTTGGTGAGTGTGCTTTGTCTTTTTGGTTTTCATTGAGTTTTGTATTTTTAAAGCCGGTTATTTCGGGTGTTCCCTCATGGAAACTGCCTTTGGTTTACTATCCAAACGTTAATTTTGCTGCGCCAAGATGGTTTGATCCTGTACGTTTTATTATCCAAAGCGTGTGGTTGCTTTGCTTCAGGCAAAACGTAAATACAGCATGGTCCAAAAAAACCAGCGGCTTAGCGATGACTTTAGCCGAGCAAATTCGCAATGCGTTCTACTTGCCATTTGAATTGGTTGCAAAAGGCGTCCGCTGGTTAGAACAGACAGCGAACAACATCAAAGATCCACAAGTTCGAGAGCGTATTAAAGCAAGTAAGTCCGCGATGGCGTTGAACTACACTTTGCTGTTTTTCGTGGTGTTAATCGCTTTGCTTTGTTTTACGGTGCCATTTGGTTATCAGGCTCAGACTGTCTTTGTGCTGTTACTCTGGGCATTAGCGATGATGGTCCGTCGCATGCCGGGTCGTTTTCCTACCATGCTTTTGATCATCTTGTCGGTTACGGCCTCATGTCGATACTTGTGGTGGCGTTATTCGTCTACCCTGAACTGGGACGATCCTGTTGCTTTGTTTCTAGGGGGCGTTTTACTTCTAGCTGAGACGTATTCTTGGATTGTGCTAATGCTTGGCTATTTCCAAAATATCTGGCCATTGAATCGCAAACCAGTATCGATGCCACCGGATCAGTCAACTTGGCCAACCATTGACTTGATGATCCCTACTTACAACGAAGATCTCGATGTTGTGAAAGCGACGGTTTATGCCTCGTTAGGTGTCGATTGGCCGAAAGACAAACTTAACATCCACATTCTGGATGACGGCAAGCGTGATAGCTTCCGAGATTTCGCCAAAAGTGTAGGGGTGAACTACATCCGCCGCCCAACGAATGAACATGCGAAAGCCGGTAACATTAACTATGCGTTGAAGCAGACCAGCGGTGAGTTTGTTGCGATTTTTGACTGTGACCATATTCCTACACGAGCATTTTTTCAGCTCACAATGGGGATGTTCCTGAAAGATCCAAAGTTGGCGCTTATTCAGACGCCGCACCATTTTTTCTCACCGGATCCTTTTGAGCGTAACTTATCGAACTTTCGTAACGTGCCAAACGAAGGCAACTTGTTTTACGGCCTGATTCAAGATGGTAACGACTTATGGGATGCGACTTTCTTCTGTGGCTCGTGCGCTATTTTACGTCGAGAGCCTTTAGAGGAAGTCGGTGGTATTGCAGTCGAAACCGTGACGGAAGATGCGCACACGTCTCTGCGCATGCACCGTTTAGGCTATCGTTCTGCATATCTTAAGCAGCCGATTTCTGCTGGTTTGGCGACAGAAACATTGTCTGCACATGTTGGGCAACGCATTCGTTGGGCTCGCGGGATGGCGCAGATATTTAGGGTAGATAATCCATTGACTGGAAAGGGGCTTAAGCTCTCTCAACGGCTTTGTTACGTCAATGCCATGCTGCACTTTCTATCTGGTATCCCGAGGATTGTATTCCTGATCGCACCCTTGGCTTATTTGTTGCTGCATTCCTACGTGATTTATGCACCAGCGCTGGCGATCATTTTGTACGTATTACCCCACATGATTCACGCCAGCATGACCAACTCTCGTATGCAGGGTGACTACCGTTATTCGTTTTGGGGTGAGGTATACGAAACCGTGCTTGCTTGGTATATCGCAAGGCCAACAACGGTGGCTTTGTTTGCGCCCCATAAAGGGACATTCAACGTAACGGCAAAAGGCGGTTTGGTTGAAAAGTCTCACTACGATTGGGTGATCTCTCGACCATATTTGGTTTTGGTTGCACTCAACATTTTGGGCTTCGCTGTAGGGATTTACCGAATGGGGTGGGGGCCTCAAAATGAAATCGGTACAGTTATCGTGAATCTCGTATGGACGATGTACAACCTGTTGATTTTAGGTGCTGCCGTTGCGGTTGCAGTAGAAGCTAAACAAGTGCGAAAAGATCACCGAGTAGAGGTGGCGATTCCTGTCGCGGTTAGGCTTAATTCTGGGCATTTAATACAAGCGCAGATGAAGGATTTCTCTTTGGGGGGCGTGCGCATAGAAATTGACGGGGTCGATGAACCAACCTGTGCTTACTTACTCGGTCAAACCTTAGAAGTGATCCTCAATCGAGGTGGCCAAGAATTCGTGTTCCCTATGACGGTTGCCTATGCTCATAAGGGGATATTTGGTTTACAACTCAACGAACTGTCTCATCAACAACGAATCCAATACGTCCAATGTACATTTGCACGTGCAGATACATGGGCGAAATGGCAACAAGGTTATCAATCAGATAAACCTCTATCGAGTATGCAGGCTGTACTGCAAGTCGGCTTTAATGGATACAAACGCTTGCTGCAACATTGTCCTAAGTTTGTTCAGGTCAGTGTGGATGCACTTTTATTTTGTATCGAATTTATTTGGTCACTAAGACCTCGTTATGTCCCAATCAGGACCTCAAGTCATGCTAAATAATAAAAAACTAACAGCGTTGACAACGGCTATCACTCTCATGTGTATGTCGTGCAGTCTCGCGGCACAAGAAGTAAGTCAGCAGCAAGCAACGCCTTTGGCACAGCAAGATGCTGAAGATTCGACCGTGTTTAAGCGCGTCATCCCATTTAGTCAATTAGGTTACAGTGGTTCAATTGCTATCCAAGGTAGTGAGGCCAGTGCTTATATTGGTTTCGGTTCGCGACTCGATGAGGTGGTATCTAAAGCAAAGTTGCACTTTGATATCACACCTTCGCCAGCGTTGCTCTCTTTGGTTTCTCACGTCAAAGTGTATTTGAACAACGAACTTATGGGAGTAGCGTCAATCGTCGATGGCCAGCAAGGCAAAAAGTTGAGCTTATCTATGCCGCTGGACACTCGTTACTTTAGTAATTACAACCAAATTCGCTTTGAGTTAATAGGGAATACTCAGAAAGACTGTGCTAACCCCAATGACTCGAGCATTTGGGCTGAGATTAGCCAAAGTAGTCGAATTGAGATGCTTGCTCAAAAGACAGTGCTGGAAAGTGACTTGAGTTTGTTACCGGCTCCTTTTTTTGATGTCCGTGATTTCAGCCAGTTAAATCTGCCTGTCGTGATGGGTAGCAAATACGATTTAGATGATGTCAAGGTTGCCGGTGTCTTGAGCTCTTACTTTGGTGCTCTTGCGGGTTGGCGTGGTGCTCAATTCCCTTTTAGTGTCGACACGTTACCTAAGCGCAACGCCATTGTCTTTGTTACCAATGACAACAAACCTGAGTTTCTGAGAGATTTTCCAGACACGGATGGCCCTCGTCTTCAAGTCATCACTCATCCAACAGACCCGTACGTGAAGCTTCTTCTGGTGACAGGCCGTGACAGTAAGGATCTTAACATTGCGGTGCAAGGTTTGGCGTTGGGAAACCAACTTCTTACTGGACCAATCGCGAAGATTAATGAAGTCAAACAAATCAAACCACGAGTCCCGTACGATGCGCCAAACTGGGTGAGTACGGCTCGTCCTGTTGCATTGTCTGAGTTAGTCGAACAAAAAAGCATGCTGCAAGTGGAAGGCCGAACGCCTCCACCAATCAACGTAAGTTTGCGTTTACCACCCGATCTCTTTACTTGGCAAAGCCGTGGTATACCGATGGATCTTAACTATCGTTATTCACCGCCTGCTGCGGATCATTCCGGCTCTCGTCTGACTTTGAGTATTAATGACCAATTCATTGAGGCGTTCAACCTAACCACAAAAGGTCAAGGTGGAGAATCTAACCGTATACGTGTTCCTTTGTTAGATGATGGCATTCTAAGTGGTGATACGTTTGTTCGCATTCCGGCTTTTAAGGTGGGTAGTCAAAACCGAATCGAGTTTGAGTTTGGTTTTGCGTCGGTGACTGATGGGCAATGTCAGGTGACGCAGCCAAGTAAGCAATACGCGGTCATTGATGGTGACTCTACGGTTGATTTTAGTGGTTTCCCTCACTACATCGAAATGCCAAATATGCGCGCTTTTGCTACTTCTGGCTTCCCTTACACACGCATGGCCGATTTGTCAGAAACTGCGATTGTTGTTCCAGAGAGAGCTCCAAAAGAAGTGTTGCAGACCTTCTTAAACGTCATGGGCTCGTTAGGAAGTGATTCTGGGTACCCAGGTATTCAGGTGCTTTTGACAGATAAATGGAATGCTGAGCAACTAAAAAATAAAGACATCCTGACGATTGGTGTTGTGGATGCACTAGAACAAGCCGCTAATAACCCTGACCAAGTTAACTTAGTGGTTAAAGAGGGTCAGAGACAAATTCGCCTACCAAGCAAAAATGAAAAGCAGCTCGGAATGAACTGGATGAGTCCAAGTGATGCTCGTCAAGCCGCCGCAGATTATGTTTCTGTCGAGGCAGAAGGCTCTTTTGCTGCTATTTATGGTGCAGAATCGCCATTTACGAAAAAACGCAGCGTCATTTCTATTATGGCGGCTCACCCGTCAGATTTTTCGTCGGTTGATCGCTCGTTGGCTGACTCCGGTAAAGTGGAGCACATGTTTGGCTCGGTGGTGACGTTGAGAAATAACGAAGTAGCAAGCTACAACGTGGGTTCGCACTACTATGTCGGTAAGCTTCCTGTGTGGCAGCTCGTTTGGTATCACTTCTCTAATCACCCAGTCATCGTTGCGTGCTTTGCCGCCTTGCTAGTGGTGATCGTAACCATTGTGCTTTGGCGCGTATTACGTCAAGTCGCGTCTAGACGTTTAGAAAAAACTGAGGAAGAGGAATAATGAAAAAACTCATCTCGTTCCTTATGTTGTTCGTGTCTCCTTACTTGTGGGCTAACACCTGCGAGTGGCCACAATGGGAAACATTTAAGTCGGTATACATGGAGCAAGGCCGAGTCGTTGATGGCAGTGACGAGCGTATGATTACAACCTCGGAAGGCCAATCTTACGCATTGTTCTTTGCCTTGGTTGCCAATGACCCTAAAACCTTCGATCAGGTTTTAAAATGGACTCAATCACATTTGGCTGGTGGGGATTTGACGGCAAGGCTTCCTGCTTGGTTGTGGGGAAGAAAAGAAAATGGTCAGTTCGGAGTCTTGGATTCTAACCCAGCGTCAGATTCTGATTTGTGGATAGCTTACTCCCTTGTTGAGGCGGGGAGATTATGGAATAACTACTACTATCAGACCCTTGGACATCTGATCGCGAGTCGTATTTTACGTGAAGAAACCGTCAACATAGCGGGAGTTGGAACGGTATTGTTGCCAGCTCCAACGGGCTTTGATGCCGACGGCCAGTACCGTGTGAATCCGAGTTATGTTCCGTTACAACTGATTGCTCGTATGCAGTCGCTGTACCCGCAATACAACTGGGACTCAATGTATAAGGCAAGTGTTCACATGCTAGAGAAAACGATGCCAGCAGGCTTTAGCCCAGACTGGGCAACATTGAGAAATGGTCGTTATAGCTCAGATGTGGTTACAGGGCCGATGGGCAGTTACAACGCGATCCGCACTTATCTTTGGGCGGGTATGCTAAATGACCAAGTTTCAGAAAAAGCAGTATTAGTGCAAAAAATGCAGCCGTTTGTCGCGGCAACCAAAGCCGTTGGTGCGCCAGCGAGAGAAGTAAATACTGAAACGGGTAAATATACCCAAGCAGGAAGCGCAGGTTTTTCTGCTGCGGCTCTTCCGTTACTCGCGGCTTCTGGTGAACCTACGCTGTTGGAGACGCAGTTTCGTCGTGCTCAAAATGAACTTGTGGCGGACAAAAACGATCATTATTACGACAACGTATTAAGTCTATTTGGGCTTGGTTGGCATGAAGAACGTTACCGTTTTGGTGTGCAAGGTGAATTGCTTCCTGCATGGAGCGAGAGATGTCAGTAACAGGACGCGCGTTATGGTGGATTCCACTGGTTGCTCTGGCGACTGGTGGCGTCGGCACTGTGCATGCAGAAAGCTTTAGTTCAAAACCTCTGACAAAGTCGCAGCTCGCACAGGTCTACAAGCCTATCGAGCTGGTTCAATTTCCCACATCATTAGCACGAGTTGACTCGGTTGAGTGGTTGGTTGAGCAGCTAAAACTGGCGGACGCGATTGGCCGAGATGATATTGTCGAGAGTACTCTGGAGAGGCTGTTCGCGATTGAAGAAAGCAATCCAACGGGGCTTTTCTATCAAGCGAATATTTATCTGAAACGTAAGCAGCCAGAATTAGCAAAACCGGTATTTGAGCGCTTAATCAGACAGGCGCCTCATTCGCCTCAAGCGAAAAACTTGTCATCGATTATGGCTATTCAGGGAGAGAAAAGAGCGGATTATCAGCGCGCTCAGTTGCTTGCAAAATCTGGTCGTTACGATGAAGCGATTCAAGCTTACAAAGCCCTTTTCCCAAATGGAATGCCATCACCAGCGTTACAACTGGAATTCCTACAGTTGCAAAGTAATTTGCCAGGCAGTTGGAGCTCGGTAAAACAGGGACTGGAACGTTTAAATGCAAATTATCCTAGTGTTCCGTCTTTTCAACTCGCGTTAGCCAACCACATTCGCAAAGAGAATCCTGCTGATCCATGGATTCTCGATACCTATAAAAAGTTAGCGCTTGCTCCTTCGGTTGGAACAAATGCGGCAACGTCGTGGTTGCGTGCATTGGATCAATTGCCTATTTCAGATCAAGTTGTTCAGCAATATGCCATCTTAGCTAGCTACTACCCGTCTGACATGGAGATACAAAGAGCGAATCAAAGCGCGAAAGATCGCTGGAAAAAGGAAAAGGAACTACGCAAAGACCCCACTTATCTCGCCAAGCTCAAAGGGTTAGCGTTGCTCGAGGAAGATAAAACCGACCAAGCAGAAGCTCAGCTGCGTTATGCGTTGACGACTCGTCCGCAAGATCCTGAATTGCTTGGTGCTATGGGTAAGGTTTATCTACGTAGAGGGCAGCAACAAAAAGCGCTCGGATACTTTAAACAGGCTCAGCACTTAGATCATAATCCTGACTCGGCCTCAAAATGGGCAGCGCTAATCGAGACTTCTCAATATTGGGCGTATCTTGATCAAGGTGATGCCTTGGTCGAAAAAGGCCAGTTTAAGCAAGCAGAAAGCGCTTATCAAAAAGCGATTCAAGTAGATAAATCCCAACCTTATGCTTATTCATCATTAGGCTCTTTGTATCTGGTACAAGAAAATTATGCCGCGGCAGAGAAGGTTTTCAAACAAGCTTTGCAACTGGATAGCAGCAATAGCTCTGCATTGCGTGGTCGCTTAGATGTTCGTATTCAGCAGCAAGATTGGTCTGGCGCGGAAGCGCTCGCGCGCAGTTACTCAGCCCCACAGCAGAAAGTGGTCGCTGAAAAAATAGCGAGCATCAAGTCGGAAGTTATTTTGACTCGTCTGCGGATCGCAATCGCTCAAAATGATCAGGTAACGATGAAAGCGTCCGTAGAGGAATTGATTGCGCTACAGCCAACCTCCCCATGGTTAAGGCTTGATATTGCTGACGTGGTTCATTCAATGGGCGACAAAGTACGCGCGGATACGCTGATGTCCGATTGGGCTACATCTAGTAATGACCCTGAAATGAAATTTGCTTACGCGCTTTATCTCGCGCAGGACTTCAACGTGAATGAGGCCATCGCTGAGCTAGAGAGTATCGCACAACATGACATGACAGACGCAATGCAGCGCAATTTAACCCGCTTGAAGCTTGATGCTCAGTTGAGAGACATTCAAACGCGTTACTTAGCTTCTCCCGAATCAGTAAAGGCGACATTACGTGCGCTAGAGTCGGATTATCAAGGTCAAATTCAACCGCTCGCTCGTCTAGTGAGTGCGTGGTTAGACATTGATGAAGTTAAGGAAGCTGAGAGGATTTTCCAAAACATTTCGCTTTCAGAAGATTGGTCAACCGATGACAAACTGGCTTACGGCAGCATGATGGTAAGCTTGAGTCACTTTGAAGATTTTGATCGTTGGTACGCGGACTTAGCATTGAATTCCGCAACACAAGATTTAAGTGCTTCGGAAGCATTACAGCTTGATGAACTCAAAACCCGTCGACTGTTGAGTCAAGCGGATCTGATGCTGGTTAATCAACAGCCTAAGCTTGCGTTGGATTTGTATGAACAAGTTTCTTTAAAGCCTGAGCCATTTAAAACTCAAGCAGAAATTGGCATGTTGCAAGCTAGTGCTTTGACTGGATATGAAGCGACGTATCACGACATGCACCTCATTTTGAATAAAAAGCGCGATAGCTTAACTGCGGCACAGTTGATGACAGTGGCCGCGGTGTTTAATCAACAAGGCTATCGAAATGACGCTAATGCGCTAAATCAGTTGTTGGATGCGATGCCTGATGCTGACGCATTAGCATTTCGCAATAGCATGTCTATAGCAATGGAAAATCAACAGTGGGCGTTAGCTGAAACACGCGCCTATCAAGCCTTAAATCGTGACCGAATGGATAAAAATCGTGAAACTGAAGAGGCGAAAAAAGAACCCCTAAGCTTACGCGAGCTATATGATACTGCTGACGACTACTGGTTGACTCGTAACGTCAAATCGGACATCGATAAACTGCATGATCGGAGTGATGGGCATGTCATGATTGGCTGGGATTACAGTGAACGAGATGGCCGTAATACTTCGAATCAAGTGCCCATAGAAGCCCGAATCCCGATAGAGAACTGGGATGGGCACCTGTTGCTAAAAGCCGATTATGTTTCTATCGATTCAGGTCAGTTGGACTATTATGAAAAAACTACCGATTCTGACAGCACTTCGTTCCAAAATGACGCATCAGGTATGGCATTTGGAGTGGGCTGGCAGGCTGAAGATTGGTTGGTCGATATCGGCACGACACCAATTGGTTTCGACCATACCACATGGGTTGGTGGTGTGCGCATCAATGGGGACCTGGGTGAGTTTGGTTGGACGGCAGAAGCTTCGCGTCGCCCAGAGACCAGTAGCACGCTTTCTTATGCTGGAATGTCTGTCCCTAGCGGCACGACTGACCCTCAAGGGACTAAATGGGGCGGAGTTGCTCGTACTGGTGTGAAGTTGAGCTCAAGTTGGGACATTGGTGGCCCTTACGGTTTTTGGAGTAGCTTGCAGTATCATGTTTTGACTGGTGAAAAGGTTGAGGACAACACTCGTTTAGGCGTGCTAGGTGGAGCGTACTACAAGTTAATTGCAACGGATGACCAGCGTTTAAGTATAGGTACGAACTTAATGTACCTTGATTACGACAAAAATCTGGGTGAGTACACGCTAGGTCACGGTGGCTACTACAGCCCGCAAAGTTACTTCTCGGTGTCTTTACCTATCAACCTTTATGGCCGATACAACAGTTCTTGGTCATATCAATTGAGTGCATCCGTCTCTAACTCTTGGACTAAGGAAGACGCGCCATACTTATCGACAGTAGCGGAGTCAGACAAAGGTGGTGGTTTTGGTACGTCGTTGCAAGCGGCGGTGGAAAAGCGAGTCAGCAAACGTTGGTATCTTGGTGCGTTAGTCGATGTACAACGTTCTGAGTTTTATACACCAAACCATTTCATGCTTTATGCCAAGTACACCTTTAATGATCGCTGGCAACCAATAGAGTATCCGCCAGCAGCACCAACGTTGTATAGCGACTTCTAACAAAAAACAAAGGCCGGAAATCCCGGCCTTTGTTGTCTTATTCCTAGAAGAATGCGACGCTTAGTACAAAATTGAGTAAAGCTGGCGACGATATTTGCTTGCTAATGCGTTACCTTGACCTAGCGCACTGAGAATATCCATAAAAGTCTTCTTCACGTCACCGTCTTGGGCGCCCAAGTCTTTTTTAAGAATATTCCACAGCAGTTCCAACGCTTCTTCATCCCGACCAACTTGGTTGTATTGTACCGCCAATTCACAAGCGAGTTCGAAGTTTGCCATGTCTGCTGCGTATGCTTGTTCTAGTCGCTGTAACTCAGGGCTATCTGCAGCTTGCAAATGCAGCTCGAGCTTGGCTATTAGGCTCTTGTAGTAGTTATCTTGATACTCGAGAGGGATAGCGTTCAGTAGTTCTTGGGCAATATCAAATTGTTTGGTTTCTAGCAAACAATCAGCCATCGCGAGTTTCACATCACCACGCTCTTGCAGCTCTGGCGGCAAAGTGTGGATGATGCTCAAAGCCTGAGCATGCTCACCTTGCTGAAGAAGTTCACTGACTTGTTTTAATAGTTGTTCATCTGGGCTTGGCAAATGCTTTTGTAGCATGGTGGCAATGGCATCAATTGGCTGGGGGCCTCCCAGACCATCGACGGCTTGACCATTTATAAACAGCGCGATAGTTGGCAATACTTGCACGCCAAATTGAGACGCTAAAGCGGGCTGATCTTCACAATTTAGTAGAGCAAGCGTAAATGCACCGTTGTACTGTTGAGCAAGAGATTGCAACTCAGGGAGTATCTGTGCGCTTTCTGGCTGAGCGTTGGCCCAAAAGTGGATCAAAACGGGCGTGTTCATTGATCCTTCAAGCGTTTCGCGAAAGTTCTGTTCTGTTATCTCAACGATAAATGGGGATTGCATCAGAGTATCCTTGCCTTGTGTCTTGTCGTTGATATTAGATATGGAGTTGATTTAGGTGAAATTCAAGCGACATTCACCATCAATAATGAATCATTCTATTTTGAGAAAACGTGAGGTAATAGAGTGAGGTTATTGCTGCTCAGGTGTTAGATAAAAAGAAAACGCTGCCGAAGCAGCGCAATTCTAATGCTATTTGTTAGTGCGGTATCAAAATAGGATGAACATGGTCAACACTACACCCACACTAAGCCAGTTAAGCTGATTTAATGTCATTGTTGCCTCGCAGTAGTATAAACATTGCTACAAAACGTAATGGGTGGCGATACCAAATCTAAGCAACTCAATCACTTTGGGCGAAAGAATCCCCGCTGAATTGCGTAGAAATTGATTCGTTTAGTTGAGGTTTTTTTAACCTACATGTTCATAATGACATCACATTGTTACGGTGAAATTACATTTCGACAAAACTTTTTTATGCAGCCTGTCGCAAAATTTTATCAAGTACACGGGTTGGTAATAGTCTTTTCAAGACTGCGAATAATTTAGTCGGTGTAGTAATTCGATAACGAATTTTCGGTGAAACGCTAGTTAATGCATGAAGAACTGGTGCGATGCAAGACTCTGCAGGCAAAACAAATCGATTATTAGACTTGTCGTTGTTGAGTCGCTCTCTTTGTCCTTCATAAGCATGACGATGGGGGCTAGATTCAATATCAACCCACTTCTCAAAGGCTCGTAATGCATTGTTTCTAAATTGAGTTTCGATCGGTCCTGGTTCTATCAATGCCACTTTGATATTCGTATCCGCAAGCTCTAGCCTGAGCGTATCTGTCCAGCCTTCTAAGGCAAATTTTGATGCATTATAGGCACCACGGTATTTCATTGCGGCAAAACCAAGAACAGAGCTGTTTTGTATGATGCGTCCTTCGCCTTGCTGGCGCATATGAGGAAGCACCTCTCTGACCAACTGGTGCCAACCAAAAAAGTTGGTCTGAAATTGATCTTGAAGAGCCTCGGTGGGTAAGTCTTCCAGTGCTCCGGGCTGACCATAGGCACCATTATTGAACACTGCGTAAAGCTTACCTTCTGCTAACTCTAGCGCTTGCTTCACGCCCGAAGAAATGCTTTCTGGGCTATTTAGGTCTAGATTGATGCAGGTTAGCCCTTCATTAATTAGGCGCTGGACATCTTGTTCTTTCCTACAAGATGCAATGACATTAAATCCCTTGTTTTGTAGGGCGTGAGCGCACACGTAACCGATGCCGGTTGAACAACCCGTAATAAGAATCGACTTTTTCATAATTTAATTTAAGACTCAGAAACCTTGATTAGAGCCATCATTCATCAGCTCCGGTCATGAAGCAAGTGCTTGAGTGCTGGCTCTATTCTGGAGTAGCTAAATTTAAAGCCCAGTTCGGTGAGTTTTTTGGGTTTGGCTCTCATGCTATCAAACAATAAGCAGGAAGATTCTCCCATTAGGAGTTCCATCGCCCATTTAGGCGTGAACAAGATATGCGGACGTTTTAGCGTTTTAGCTAGTGTGCCGCTGAATATACGATTAGTCACAGGATGGGGGGCGCACATATTGAATGCACCGTGGGCATGTGGTGTTTCAAGCAAGTACATGATGGCGCGGACCATATCTAGGATGTGAATCCAAGGCATGTACTGATTACCGTTCCCAAGTGGGCCGCCTACGCCAAGCTTGTAAGGTAATAGCATTTTTGCCAACGCACCACCATTAAGGCCGAGTACCACGCCAGTTCTCAGTAGACAAACCCGTGTTTGTTCCGACTCTGCGCGCTTGGCTATTTGCTCCCACTTTGCACAAACCTCATGAGGAAAGTCGTCGCTATTAACATGTAAGCACTCATCAAACGGATGGTCTTGTTGATCACCATAGTAGCCAACTGCCGAGCCACTAATAAAAACAGAGGGAGGTTCGGTACTTGCGTGGATCAGCTCAACAATTTGCTCGGTAATTTTCCAACGACTTTTGCAGATTTTTTCTTTTTGCTCGCTGGTCCACCTTTTATCCGCAATAGGCTCACCTGCAAGATTAATGACGGCATCAACGTGATTGAGATCGGCGAACGACTCGAGCGAGTCAAGGTATTCGATATTACCCAGATCAGCATGCTGTAGGCGTTGTTTTGCTCGCTCTGGAGAGCGTGTAAGTAGCATAACCTGGTGAGTTGATAGCAGCTTGAGCAACTCCGAGCCAATAAACCCAGTGCCACCTGTGAGTAATATCTTCATGTTATCTCTTTGAATGTACACGTATTAGAACATTATAGTCGTTTTGTGCTTAGCTTGATCATATCAACACCATTATTTCTGGGATAGTGACAAGCTGACAGAGAGGCTATTAACTTCACATATTAGAAAATATGTAACTAAATGTTATAGATGGCGCTAGTGCATTCACGGTAGAAGAGTGAAATCTATGCCAGACTAAAAGTTATCACTCATTGGAACGAGCGTAATCAGTTTGCATAATCAAGGAGGATAGGCATGGAAGCATTTGTTGCGCTTTTTCGAGCGCTCCTCAATAGTGCTCGTGACTTATTACCCATCATCATTGTTATCACTTTTTTTCAATTAGTCGTTTTGCAAGAGCCGCTGCCCAACCTGGTCTCCATTCTTTTTGGCTTGTTGCTTGTCGTTTTAGGATTAACCTTTTTTATCTTTGGCCTAGAACTTGGTCTTTTTCCTATCGGAGAGAGTATGGCTCAAGCCTTTGCAAAAAAAGGCAGCGTGTTTTGGTTATTAGTCTTTGCGTTTTGTTTGGGGTTTGGCACCACGATAGCTGAACCTGCATTAACCGCGGTAGCGGAAGAAGCCTCAGAAGTTGCGGCTGAGGGCGGAATGATCGCTAACTCAGAGCAGTCCATGCAGGATTACGGAGAAGGACTTCGAGTAACAGTAGCTCTCTCTGTGGGGATAGCTATCGTTATCGGCGTTTTGCGTATCTTAAAAGGGTGGCCGATTCATTACATGATCATTGGTGGCTACGTCGGCGTTGTAATACTGACGTGGTTTGCACCTGAAGCCATTATTGGCGTTGCTTACGATTCCGGAGGTGTAACAACGTCCACCATAACAGTACCTTTGGTCACTGCACTGGGTGTCGGTTTAGCGTCTTCTATTAAAGGGCGTAACCCTATGGTGGATGGCTTTGGTTTAATTGCTTTTGCCTCGCTGTTACCGATGATGTTTGTGATGGTTTACGGAATGGTCGTAACATGATTTCAATTGATCATTTCCTAGACACTTTGTTATCGACCGTTCGAGACGTCGTTCCCATCGCCAGCATTATTTTTGGTTTTCAGTTAGCGGTGTTAAGGCGTCCTGTTAGCAACCTTAAGAAAGTTTTGCTTGGGTTCGTTTATGTGATTTTCGGGTTAGCTCTTTTTTTACTTGGATTAGAAATGGCGTTGTTTCCACTTGGGGAGACGATGGCTGTGCAATTAACGGCGCCGGAGTTTTTACAAGAGTTCAAAGTATCGGTAGGGAAAGCCTTAATGTGGGTCGACTATTATTGGGTTTACACCTTCGCCTTTTTTATAGGCTTTAGTACCACGATTGCAGAGCCTTCTTTAATCGCTGTAGCGATAAAAGCAAACCAAGTCTCTGGAGGCAGTATCAGTATTAACGGCTTGCGCGTAGCCGTTGCGTTTGGGGTGGCAATTGGTATTGCATTAGGGAGTTACCGGATTGTCGTGGGCGATCCCATTCATTATTACATCATCGCGGGTTACATCGTCGTTGTGATTCAAACGTTTTACGCTCCTAAGCTTATTGTTCCACTCGCCTACGATTCTGGAGGCGTAACAACTTCTACCGTCACTGTCCCACTTGTAACTGCATTAGGGTTAGGGCTTGCTTCGACCGTCCCTGGAAGAAACCCAATGATTGATGGCTTTGGCTTGATCGCGTTTGCCAGTCTATTTCCTATGATCTCTGTGATGGGCTATGCGCAAATAACCCAGTGGCTGAATAAAAACGTCTCGGAGGAAGAAGAAAATGCGCTTTAAATTGATACTTGCGTTTGTGGAAGACAGCAAAACAGACAAGGTGTTGGACGCTGCACGCGATGCTGGTGCGACCGGTGCAACAGTGATTAACAATGCTCGCGGGCAAGGTTTAAATCAAAAGCGAACGTTTTTTGGTTTAACGCTAGAAGTGCAAAAAGATGTGCTGCTGTTTGTGGTCGAGGAACATCTATCTCGACACATATTAGAGACCATTAATGAGGTTGGTGAATTTGACAGAGAGTCGGGACAGGGGATTGCTATTCAGATCGATATTGAAGATGCAGTCGGTGTCGCGCATCAAGTCGAGACATTGACCAAAGTAGTCGAGGATGAATTATGAGTGATCAAACGATAATTAGAGTTCGAGATGTTATGGCGGCAACGTATGTGATGGTTGATGGACTGATGACCGTATACGAAGGCATAACGCTAGCGAAAAAATACCAAGTCAAAGCGCTGGTGGTGAAAAAGCGAGATGATAATGATGAATATGGCATCGTGTTGATGAATGATATCGCCAAAAAGGTGCTGGCGAATAATCGTTCTCCTCAGCGCACAAATATTTATGAAATCATGACCAAGCCCGCTTTGTGTGTCGAACCAGATATGAACGTAAAATATTGTGCCCGTTTGTTTGAGCGATTTGGCATAAGCAGAGCGCCGGTCATTGAAAGTGGCGAGGTCATTGGGATGGTGAGTTATAACAATATTGTCATCAATGGTATGGTGCGAGAAGAAGTGTAATCGGTTGATATAAATGAAAAATCAACGAATTTTTTCTCAAGTCAGCGACTGTTACAAAGAACTAAAATATTTAATATATGTTAGGTTGCATATGTGTTAATTCACCATTATTCTTTGCGCCCTAAGCCTAATGTCGAGGAATCTGTATCATGCCTTTAGTCTCTTGCCCCGTGTGTGAGAAACAAATCTCAAAACGCGCTCATGCATGTCCAGGATGCGGAGAGCCCGATCCGCTGCACCATCTAGCCAAATCAAAATTTATGTCGATGGTGTTTTGGATACTGGTGTTGGTTGGAACAGCGTATGCAGCATGGTTCTATGTTTTGCCTATGGTCATTGAATCATTGCGCTATCAGTAGTATTCAAACCGTCGTAGGTTGAGCTGCTAAAAAAATGCCGTAGAATGACCTCATACTTTTTGAGGAGACGATGTCGTGAAACTATTTTTTGCCTCAGACCTGCATGGCTCTTTGCCAGCAACTAAAGAAACCATTGAGCTATTTCTGGCCTCTGGTGCGCACCACCTGATTTTGCTAGGAGATACGCTAAACCATGGGCCGCGAAACCCTATTCCGGAAGGCTACAACCCTCCACAGGTAGCAGACTTATTGAACCAATACAGTGATCAAATTATTTCTGTACGTGGCAACTGTGATAGTGAAGTAGACCAAATGCTATTGAAGTTTCCAATGATGATGGATTACTCATGGGTGCTACTTGAATCTGGCAAGAGAATCTTTTTGACTCATGGTCACTTGTACAACTCTGAAAAACGGCCGCCACTGCGCGAAGGTGATATCATCGCCCACGGGCATACACATGTTCCCGTCGCAGAGATGCAAGATGGAGCCATTATATTCAACCCAGGCTCGATGACATTCCCACGTAATGGCTTACCGAGAAGCTTTGGTACTCTAGAAGACAATAAGCTAACGGTAAAAACGCCAGAAGGCGAAGTATTAGCACAAACCATGATTTAACGGTTTTACTAAGTAAAAAAATAGGGAGCGAATTGCTCCCTATTTTGTGTCTGAATGTCCTAAATCGCGTTCTGGGTCGATAATGTCTCTAACGCGCTGTTTTAGCACCTTGGCTTCAGGAAAGCCGCTGTCTTTTTTCCGTTCCCAAATTTGCTGGCCATTACAGAAAATTTCGAAGCGACCACCTGTGTCTGGGTGTAAGCTGATTGTTTCTATTTCTTCACTAAAAGTATGCAGTAATTCTTGCGATAGCCAAGTTGAACGCAACATCCAGTTGCACTGGCGGCAGTAATAAATATCAATGATTGCTTTATCCATGAAACTTTCCTTTTAATCTTTTTAAACCAGCAACTTGATGCCCACGGCAAACGTGAGAATTTCGAATGCAACTTTAATCACTCTGTTACTGTATCGAGTCGCGGCCCATGCGCCTAAACTGCCGCCTAGAAATGAGCTTAACAATAAAACAGGCAGCCAAGCCCAGTGAATAGGGGCCCCTGCCTGTACGACGGCAATGCCTCCAATGCCATTCCAAAACAGGCCGACACAAATCATGGTGTAAGCAACGGCTTGTTTGTAGTCGTAACCAAACCAGCGCACCAAAAATAGTGTCACGAGCAAACCAGAACCTGCGGTAAGAGATCCGTTAATGATGCCGATAAACAGTAAGCCAATTCCACCAATAACCCAACCAATAGGATGACGGTTGCGTATTACTTCAGCTTGGCCTAGCGATGTCTTAAGTCGCGAGTAGATACCCAGCGCTAGGATCATCGTGCCGAGCATCTTTTCCGCGATACCATCAGGGATCTGTACAATTAAGTTAGCCCCTAAAATCACGCCAGTACTACCGGACAAGATAAGGTAGAGCGCGACTTTCCATTTAATAGTGCCTGATCTTAAATGCGTGCTTGCTGCGCCTAAGCCTAAAGCGACCGAAGCCACCTTATGTGTGCCCAGCGCAACGGAGAACGGTAAGCCGAGAAAGATGAGTAAAGGGAATTGAAGCAAGCCTGCTCCGCCACCGGAAAGTGAAGCCAGCGTGTTGGCGATTAGTGAACCGAAAAAAAGGGTAAGGGTATCTAGCCAATCCATAAGCAAAACAAAGGGGGCGTCTTGCCCCCTTATCATCCAATCAAAATTAGTTTTTAAACAGTACCGAAGAACCGTGGTTCAAGCTAGTGAGCAATAGTGTTTTTTCGTTTACGACGTCAATACGACGACTTTGCTCCGCATCTAGCTTAAAAATTTGAGTAATCAAACGTAGCTGTGCTTCGGAAAAGTCTTTTGATTGAGAAGATGAAATATCTTTAAACTCCGAAGGCGAGACCAACAAATAGTTGTCACTTACTTCCCAGCGGCCTTTTTCCGAGATATTTATCGTTGATTCTGCGGTTGAACCTTGAGCGAATAGTTTTATATTTGCTACGCGAATATAGTCACCATTAGGGAGATATTTCACGTTTGATTCAACATTAACTCGGCGTAGTGGGCCGACAGTATCGTCAGGCAAGCTGTCTGTAATGACTGTCACCATGGTCGACTGCCATTCGTTTGCTGTGAGGAGCTGCTCCACTTTTAGGTCACTTCCCCAATACAACCAACTACTGAAAAGAACGGATACGGCCAAAACCGCAGATGCTAATTTAATCTTCATATTGGCCTCCTTTATTTGCAGATGTCTGTTGGATCGTTTTGACCTGCGAAAATACGCAGTGTTACGTTCTCGTAAGAGTGGTTACTGTCATGAATGTAGTTCAGAATCAGCTGGTTATTTTGTCCACCAGTGGCAATCACTTCCACTGGTAACGAGTCTTCTGCATGGTGCTTCACGTAGCGCTCAATGCATTGCTCTATTGAAGGCAACCAGTTGTTGATTTGAGGGTGATTTACAGGTGTCATCACTGGTACATTTTGATACTCACCAATTTGACGGAATTGGGATTCCGCAGGGTTCGTGAATAACAATACGCAAACAGGAAGCAGCAGAGAGAAAAAGATAATGACACGCGGTAGCCAGTTAATCGTGTTAGATGCTGGCTTCGGCTGAGTTTTAGTCGGCTCTACTTGAGGCTCAAGATCAGCAGTAGTATCGGTCACTATCTCTGTTGGTGGTGTATCGCTCGCTTCTAACTCCACTGCTGGCGCTTCTTGTTCAGAAGCGGTTTCTTCAACGTCAGTGTTAGAGTCAGTAGAAAATGGGCTCAAGCGTTCCACTGAACAAATGAGTTGGTAGCCACGTTTAGGTACCGTTTTAACAAACTCTGGAGATTTTGTTGAATCCTTCAACATCTTACGCAGAGTAGAAATCGCTTGAGTCAGGCTTGAGTCATCCACCTCAAAACCTTGCTCACGCCAAACAAACTCGTGAAGCTCGTTACGGGTTAAAACTTCGTTTGGTCTCTCTGCCAACATCAGAAGTATACGGCTTTCGTTGCTTCCTAATCGTACAACGTCGTTGCCGTTTTGTTGGTCAGCGAGCGAATTACTATTTGGATCAAAGGTGAACCTTTGAGCAAGTAGAAATTTGGTGCCAATGTTAGTCATTTAGTTCTTCTTAGATGGATGATGTTGTAATTATGGTGATTTATGTCACAAAATTACCGGGGCGCTTGGAGTGCGCACGACATTTTAGATGCTTTTAGACGGGTAGGATAATTAAAATTTTCTAAAAAAACACCGTTTTTAGCAATATTGACCTTGAATTTACATTTGTCAGCCACATGTTAAATGACATCTCGGTAAGGTGATTTCAAGGGGAAAGTCACAAACTTGTCCCTATGAAAAAGCCAATTAGTTTAGATGTTATGGAGCACACATGAGCGAAACCGTATCTCAAAATAAAGAAACTCGTGGTTTTCAATCAGAAGTAAAACAACTACTGCATTTAATGATCCATTCTCTTTATTCAAATAAAGAGATCTTTTTGCGCGAGCTGATCTCTAACGCATCAGATGCATCAGACAAACTGCGCTTTCAGGCGTTATCTAACCCAGATCTATACGAAGGTCATGCAGACCTTTGCGTGAAACTGTCGTTTGATGAAAGCGCAAATACCTTAACCATTTCTGATAACGGTATCGGTATGAGCCGTGATGATGTGATTGAGCACTTAGGAACAATCGCAAAATCTGGAACAGCCGAGTTTTTCTCAAAGCTATCTGAAGAGCAGAGCAAAGACTCTCAGCTTATTGGTCAGTTTGGTGTTGGTTTCTACTCGGCATTTATCGTTGCTGACGCCGTTACCGTGCGCACTCGCGCTGCGGGTCTAGCCGCTAATGAAGCGGTACAATGGCACTCAGCGGGTGAAGGTGAGTACACCATCGAAAACATTACCAAAGAGTCACGTGGTACCGACATCATTCTTCATATGCGTGAAGAGGGTAAAGAGTTTTTGAATGAGTGGCGTCTACGTGACGTTATCAGTAAGTACTCTGATCACATCGGCATTCCTGTTTCAATCCAAACTGTTGTTCGTGATGACGAAGGCAAGGAAACGGATGAGAAGAAGTGGGAGCAAATCAACAAAGCCCAAGCACTGTGGACGCGTAACAAATCTGATATTTCAGAAGAAGAGTATCAAGAGTTCTACAAGCACGTATCACATGACTTTGCCGATCCATTGGTCTGGAGTCATAACCGTGTAGAAGGTAAAAACGACTACACGAGCTTACTATACATCCCATCGAAAGCACCTTGGGATATGATGAACCGCGACCACAAATCAGGCTTGAAACTGTACGTACAGCGCGTATTCATTATGGACGATGCAGAGCAATTTATGCCGTCATACTTACGCTTCGTACGTGGTTTAATAGACTCAAACGATTTACCGCTAAACGTATCGCGTGAGATCTTACAAGACAATAAAGTGACTCAGTCTCTACGTAATGCTTGTACTAAGCGCGTGCTAACGATGCTCGAGCGTATGGCCAAGAATGACGAAGAGAAATACCAATCATTCTGGAAAGAGTTTGGTCTTGTGATGAAAGAGGGCCCTGCGGAGGACTTTGCAAACAAAGAGAAAGTTGCAGGTTTATTGCGCTTTGCTTCAACTGAAGTGGACTCTTCTGAGCAAACTGTGGGCTTGGCGTCTTACGTTGAGCGCATGAAAGAAGGTCAAGATAAGATCTACTACTTGACGGCAGACAGCTATGCAGCTGCGAAAAACAGCCCTCACTTAGAACAGTTCAAAGCGAAAGGCATTGAAGTTATCTTGATGTACGACCGCATTGATGAGTGGCTGATGAACTACTTAACTGAGTTTGATGGTAAACAGTTCCAGTCAATCACTAAGGCTGGGCTTGATCTAAGTCAGTTTGAAGATGAAGCAGAAAAAGAGAAGCAAAAAGAAACCGAAGAAGAGTTCAAGTCGGTTGTAGAGCGCACGAAGTCTTACCTAGGCGATCGTGTGAAAGAAGTTCGTACGACCTTCAAACTCGCATCTACGCCTGCTGTTGTGGTAACGGACGATTACGAAATGGGCACTCAAATGGCGAAGCTTCTTGCGGCAGCTGGTCAAGCTGTGCCGGAAGTGAAATACATCTTTGAGCTAAACCCTGAGCACGAATTGGTTAAGCGTATGGCTGACGAAGCCGATGAAGAAGCGTTTGGTCGCTGGGTTGAAGTTCTGCTTGGTCAAGCAATGCTCGCGGAGCGAGGCTCTATTGAGGATCCAACAGAGTTCTTAGGAGCCGTTAATCAACTTTTGACTAAGGTGTAATAACCTCTGCAAATCAAAAAGCTCGCATTTCGCGAGCTTTTTGTTTGTTGTCGCAAAATTTTGCATCTCAAGTGCTGAGTTAATAATCAATAGGGCGTGAAAGAGGGTACTGTTAACATTCTTTAGTCTTAATACACTCTTTGCTCAGAGAACCTGTGATAGAATCTGCGACTTGAATGTGAGTAATAAGGCGTGTATTTTTGCTCGCCTATATACGTTATACCGAAACTTATCGTTGCAGGTGCTTCTCAGGTTTGATGTCTAAGAGGTCAGCTATTGTGAGCTTCGGTATAAATCTTAAATATTAAAGAGGATAAATCATGCGCATCATTCTTCTAGGTGCTCCAGGTGCAGGTAAAGGCACACAAGCAAACTTCATCATGGAAAAATACGGTATTCCACAAATCTCTACTGGTGATATGCTTCGTGCTGCTATCAAAGCAGGTACAGAGCTTGGTAAACAAGCTAAAGCTGTTATTGACGCTGGTCAGCTAGTTTCTGATGAAATCATCCTTGGTCTTATCAAAGAGCGCATCGCTCAAGAAGACTGTGCAAACGGTTTCCTACTAGATGGTTTCCCACGTACTATCCCTCAAGCTGACGGCCTAAAAGAAATGGGCGTAGACGTAGACTACGTTATCGAATTTGACGTTGCAGACGATGTGATTGTTGAGCGTATGGCTGGTCGTCGTGCTCACCTTCCTTCTGGTCGTACTTACCACGTGGTTTACAACCCGCCTAAAGTGGAAGGTAAAGATGATGTAACTGGTGAAGATCTTGTTGTTCGTGATGACGACAAAGAAGAAACAGTACGTGCTCGTCTAGGTGTTTACCACGAGCAAACTGCACCGCTAATCAACTACTACGGCAAAGAAGCTGAAGCAGGAAAGACTAAGTACCTTAAGTTTGATGGTACTAAGCAAGTAGCTGAAGTTAGTGCGGATATCGAGAAAGCACTATCTTAATTTGCTGAAGTCAAAAATTTAATATTTTGATATATTGAAAGCGGCCCAAGTGGTCGCTTTTTTTAGTTTACTCGTAAACATATATCTAATTAACTTCAGCTCGGCTATTCGTTACTTTGAGGTTACTTAAATATATGAACCAAGCCGTTTACCATGAATAGGATGTTATGAAAGAGAATAATAAACAGGGTGTACTCCTAGTTAACCTGGGAACTCCTGACGCACCAACCGCTCCTGCCGTAAAGCGCTTTTTAAGTCAGTTTCTTCATGATCACCGAGTGGTAGACATGACTCGATGGCTTTGGTGTCCACTATTGCACGGCGTTATCCTTCCTATCCGAGCTCCTAAAGTTGCCAAACTCTATCAATCAGTATGGATGGAAGAGGGCTCGCCGTTGATGGTGTACTCTCAACGCCAAACGGAAAAGTTAGCACAAAAGCTTGATATACCTGTAGAGCTTGGTATGACGTATGGTAACCCAAGTTTGCAATCAGGCTTTGAAGCCCTATTGGCGCAAGGCGTTGATGAGGTCATTGTTTTACCTTTGTATCCGCAATACTCGGGCACAACAACGGCAGCGGTTTCTGACGGAATCACTAAAGCATTTAAAAACCTGCCGGTGATGCCAGGCTTTAGCTTTATTCGTGATTATTACAATCACCCGAAATATATTGAAGCGTTAGCGCATTCAGTTCGTGAACATTGGCAAAAGAATGGTCAAGGAGATTACCTGCTGTGTTCTTATCATGGTATTCCAAAACGCTATGCTGACAATGGTGATGTTTACCCACAGCATTGTGAAGAGACGACTCGCTTGCTTGGGGAAGCGTTAGGTTTAAGCGAACAACAAATTGGCATGACGTATCAGTCCCGATTTGGGAGAGAAGAGTGGCTTCAACCTTATACCGATAAGACCCTAGAAGCACTTCCTGCAAAGGGTGTGAAAAATATTAATGTTGTGACCCCTGCATTTTCGTCAGATTGTTTAGAGACGTTGGAAGAGATCTCGGAAGAGTGTAAAGAGATTTTCCTTGAAGCTGGTGGCGAAAACTTTACCTACATCCCTTGTTTGAACGATAGTGAACTTCATATCGAGATGATGGTTGAGTTAGTTCAATCTAAACTTTAGATACAAAAAAGGGTCGCAATAGCGACCCTTTCTACGTTTAGTTGAGCGATCAAGCAACTTGTACTTGCTGCTCTTCTACTTGCTCTGCCGTGCTGTGCGTATTTTCAGCGCCATGCATCCAGCGAACGAGTGTATTAGAGAATAGGAGCAAAATTACGCCACTTACGGTTGCGCTGACCGCAATACCACTAAAGATAGCCATAGCGCCTAACTCGCCTACGTGAGAGCCCACATAGCCCGCAACATAGTTAGCAATCGCATTACAGCCAAACCATGCACCCATCATAAGTGAAGCTAAGCGAAGCGGTGCTAATTTAGTCACCAATGAAAGACCAATTGGTGATAAACACAGCTCGCCTAATGTGTGGAAGAAGAAAGCGCCGACCAACCATAACATCGATGTTTTTACTGTTGTATCTCCACCTTGTTCTAGCACTGCGCCAACCATACAAAGGAAACCAATCGCCAAGAAAAATAGTGCCATCGCAAATTTCACTGGCGAAGTAGGTTCACGTTTACCCAATTTTACCCAAAGGACAGCCAGAACTGGCGCTAGAGTAATAATGAAAAATGGGTTTAGTGATTGGAACCACGCAGCAGGAACTTCGAAACCACCAATCATGCGATCAGTATATTGTTGAGTGTAGATGTTCATCAGACCACCAGCTTGTTCAAAGCCTGCCCAGAAGACAATAGTGAATAAGCTCATGACCAGAATTACTTTTAGTCGATTCACTTCTTCTTTGGTGAGTGGCTGCTTCGTGGTGGCGTTTTTGTTGTTTAGATCTCGTTTCGCCGCTGGTTCGCGACCAATATCACCAAGCCATGATTGAGCCAGTACCATTTGCATCACTAGGCTAACCAGCATACCCACACCAGCGGCAACAAAGCCTGCTTTCCAACCGTAAGAGGTTGTCACAGAGCCAGAAACGACGCCGGCAAGTAATGCACCTAAGTTGATACCCATATAAAAGATAGTGAATGCGCCGTCACGACGGTTGTCACCTTCTTGATAAAGGTCGCCAACCATGGTTGAGATATTTGGCTTAAAGAGACCGTTACCAGTGATAAGTAGGCCAAGACCTAAATAGAAACTGTGTAGCGAACCAATACCTAAAGCATCAGCAGGAAGTGCAAGAGTAAACTGGCCGATGGCCATTAACGCGCCACCAAGCAAAATTGAGCGACGTTGACCTAAATAGTTATCTGCTAGGTAACCACCGATAAGAGGCGTGATATACACAAGCCCTGTGTATATGCCGTATAGGTCTAATGCGTCTTTGGTTGACCAGCCAAGGCCGCCGTTCATTGTTGTATCGGTGAGGTAAAGCACGAGAATGGCACGCATTGCGTAGTAAGAAAAGCGTTCCCACAGTTCAGTACCGAACAATAAGAACAGGCCACGTGGATGACCAAAATATTGATGTTGGTTTGACATAAGCTCTTCTAATAATAGTTATTACATTTTTTAACGACTTCTACGTATACAATGCAATTCAACGAGTGACAAATAATAAAATTTTGCCATTCAACTATTTTTGTTTGTTAAGTGGCTGTTTTTGATTGGATTTGCAGATTATATGATGGTGTATTGGTTGTGTTACAAACTTAATTTCCATTTTTGACTATGGACTTCTTTATCGTAAGTTGCTGAAAAATTTCGTTAATGCGAGCGATGTATAATCATACTTTTATAGATAAACTGAATATCAATGACTCAACTTTGGCTTAATGCTAGGATAAAAACAAAATAGAATTGGCTAGTAAAAAGATGAAACGTTGGTATCTACTTTATTGTAAACGTGGGGAGCAGGTTAGGGCGAAACAACACCTTGAAAACCAAGGTGTGGAGTGCTTTTATCCAACTGTAGAAGTTGAGAAGATTTTGCGCGGTAAAAGACAAAAAGTCGAGGAACCGCTGTTTCCTTGTTACGTATTCGCTTACTTTGATTATGAGCAAGGGCCAAACTTCACCTCAGTCCGCTCTACTCGAGGTGTTGTTGACTTTGTGCGTTTTGGTGCTCAACCGAAAGAAGTTCAAGGTGACTTGGTCTTCGAATTGATGCAGCTAGAAAAGTGTTGTAATGACAATACCGTTTCTGAATGCATGCCAAAACCAGGCGATCAAATTAGAGTTAAAAGCGGTCAATTTGCGGGCATAGATGCCATCTTCCAAGAACAAGATGGTGAGAAACGCTCAATTATGCTAGTTCAGATGATCACCAAGCGTGTGCCTGTCAGCATAGACAATAGTGATTTAGACTTAAAATAGCCTAATTCCATCAAACATAAAAAGAGGTGCAAAAGCACCTCTTTTTGATCGTATCTAATTTTCTGTCTGTTTTAAAAGGGTTGGACGAACCGACCCTTATCTTTATCGTAGAGAATTAGTATGAATCGTTGTGAACGGTCTGTACTGCACGACCTGATGGGTCAACACAGTTTTGGAACGATTCATCCCATTCAATCGCCTTCGCTGAAGAACACGCTACTGAAGGGCCTCCTGGTACACACTCTGCTGCTGATGGAAGTGGGAATAACTCTTCAAAGATTTCACGGTACACGTAGCCTTCTTTTGTCGTTGGCGTGTTGTATGGGAATCGATATTGAGCTGTTTCCA
This sequence comes from Vibrio sp. 779(2023), assembly GCF_033344285.1. Lineage (NCBI taxonomy): Bacteria > Pseudomonadati > Pseudomonadota > Gammaproteobacteria > Vibrionales > Vibrionaceae > Vibrio > Vibrio sp. 779(2023). The sequence goes on along the minus strand of NZ_JAWPOM010000024.1, from coordinate 25,038 downwards.
TCTGCTGGTCTGTCACTTTCTGTTCCGCGACTTCTTTCAGCGTATCGATCCAGCTGTAGCCAACGCCATCAGAGAATTGCTCTTTTTGACGCCATGCGATCGATTCTGGCAGGTAGTGCTCGAAGCACTCACGAAGGATGTGTTTCTCCATTTTACCGTTGCCACACATCTTGTCTGCTGGGTTCAAGCGCATTGCTACATCTATGAACTCTTTATCTAGGAAAGGTACGCGTCCTTCAACTCCCCATGCTGCCAGCGACTTGTTAGCACGAGCACAGTCGAACATGTTCAGAGCAAGCAGCTTACGCACTGTCTCCTCGTGGAACTCTTTCGCGTTTGGCGCCTTGTGGAAGTAAAGGTAGCCACCAAAGATTTCGTCAGCGCCCTCACCAGACAATACCATCTTGATACCCATCGCTTTGATCTTACGACCCATTAAGAACATAGGTGTTGATGCGCGGATAGTCGTCACGTCATACGTTTCAATGTGGTAAATCACGTCACGAATCGCGTCCAAACCTTCTTGAATCGTGTACGTCATTTCGTGGTGAACGGTACCAATTTGGTCGGCAACTTCGCGAGCTGCTTTCAGGTCAGGCGCGCCTTCTAGGCCAACAGCAAAAGAGTGCAGTTGAGGCCACCAAGCTTCAGACTTTTCATCATCTTCAATACGCATCGCTGCAAAGCGTTTTGCTACCGCAGATGTAATAGAAGAATCTAGACCGCCTGAAAGAAGTACACCGTAAGGCACGTCAGTCATTAGTTGGCGTTTAACAGCCGCTTCTAGCGCTTCAGTCAATTCTTCTTTGCTAGTGCTGTTACCTTGTACTGCTGCGTACTCGTTCCAGTCACGAACATAGTAACGTGTTGGCTCAGTATCTTTAGAGCTGTAGTAGCTACCAGGAGGGAATTCACTTACTGTTTTACATACTGGAACAAGAGCCTTCATCTCTGATGCCACATAGTAGTTACCATGCTCATCGTGACCTTGATAAAGAGGGATAATACCAATATGGTCACGGCCGACTAAATACTCATCTTTTTCTTCGTCGTAGAGAACAAAAGCGAAAATACCGTTTAGTTCTTCAAGGAGATCTGCACCCATATCTTGGTAAAGTGCAAGAATGACTTCACAGTCTGAATCGGTTTGAAATTCGTACTTTCCTTCGTAACGAGCACGAATTTCTTTATGGTTGTAGATTTCACCATTGACGGCAAGGATGAGCTTCTTATCAGGGCTGTATAGCGGCTGTGCACCACTATTTAGACCAACAATCGCCAAGCGCTCGTGCGCTAAAATAGCACGCTCTGAAGAGTAAATCCCAGACCAGTCTGGGCCACGGTGACGAAGTTTTTTCGACATCTCTAATGCGATAGGGCGCAATGCGGCTGCATCGCTTTTAATGTCTAAAATGCCAAATACTGAACACATACTACATCCTTACTAAACTAAACAATTTCTAATCGGTATGGTTTAAATTTGCCATTACTAATAAAAAAAGCAACGTTTTGTGATTAAAAAAATGATAAAAGGCCTTGATATATGGAAAACATTTAACTCAACCGTTGTTTTGGTGAATGAGATCAAGGTTTGGTATAAAAACTATACAAAAAAGGCTTTCTATCAATAGAAAGCCTTCCGAAAAATATCAGTGCTGTTGCTTATTTAATTGGTGTGAATTTAGGTTGAAGTTGTTTACAGACGTGTCGAGCAAAACCGCTACCAGCTTCACTATAAATATTGAATGCTGCGTCAACGCCATTTTCAAGTAAGCCTTCCAATTGATCTGGGTATTCGGCGATAGCGGCAATTTGCCCCTTATATTTTCTGCGTTTAAGCTGCTCAAGTGCTGTTTGGTTACCTTGATGATGTGGCATTGCAAGCAGAACCAGTTTTACATGACCTGTATCTAAAATTCGCTCCCAGAAATCCGGGTCGGTGGCATCACCAGAAATCACATTTCTTCCTTCTGAACGATGATGATGTGCAGCGTCTTCACGAATTTCTATACCCAATGAAATTTTGCCATAGCGTGAACGTAGCTCATCATAAGCGCCCGTTCCAATACGCCCCATACCTAAGATCAATACTTGGGCATGACCTGGGTTGATGAGTTGGTCGCGTTGATTGAGCTTTTCTACCGCTGTCTCTTGCAGCCACTTACCTGAATGTTGATAAATTTTATGGCTAAGGCGGTTAAGTGGCGCGGAAATTACAAAGGATACCGACACCGCAACCGCAATCGCAGCAAGCATATCACTTGGCATCCAGCCCATTTTATAGGCCAACCCAGCAACAATAAGACCAAACTCACTGTAGTTAAATAGTGATAAAGAGGCGAGCAAAGAGGTACGTACTCGAAACTTAAAATGATTAATAGTGACGAAGTACAAGAGTCCTTTGATTGGTAGCAGTAAGATAAATAGCAGGGCGAGAACGACGCCATTCACGCTCAATGAGGCGGATAAGCCAATGTTCAAAAAGAAGCAGACTAAAAAGAGCTCCTTCATATTGAATAATGACTTGGATAGTTCTGAGGCTTTTGGGTGACCTGCGAGTAGCATGCCTAAAATTAGCGCGCCCAAGTCTGGTTTCATCCCGACCAACTCGAATAGCCCAGCACCGACAACAAGCGCGAAGAAAATACCGAATAGCACCAGCATTTCGCCGTGGCCAACTTTATCGAGCAGCTTATAGAATAGGGGACGAAGGAAAGGCAGTGCGAACAAACCGATGGCATACCATTCTGGGACTTTTCCGGTTGAAGCAGTCAGGAATACTACGGCAAAAATATCTTGCATAACTAAGATACCGATCGCGAGTGTGCCGTAGGTCGCGTTCATTTCGCCTTTTTCTTGCAATGCTTTTACGGCAAAAACGGTACTAGAGAACGATAGTGCAAAAGCTAAGAGCAGGATTTGGCTGCCGTCCATACTGGCTAGCGAAGTCAAGCCCAGTAGTTTTAAGCCGGATAACGCTAGGGCAAAAAAAGCGGTAGAGAGTATGTTGTGGGCGGTTGCACCTCCCCATATTTCTTTGGACAGCAGGGTTTTTACATCGAGTTTGAGTCCAATAGTAAACAGAAGAAGAGTAACACCAAGATCTGCGAGAGTGACAATAACGTCATTGCTTTGGTAACCAAATGCATGCAAGCCAAATCCAGCTAGTAGAAAACCAACGAGGGGAGGGAGGCTGCATTTAAGCGCAATAAAACCAGCTAAAAAAGCGGCTGTAATTAGAATAATTTCCATACTGTTGAGCTGTATTCCTGATATACAAAAACGGGCTGTGAAAACACAGCCCGAGATTGTAACTCAATTGGTTGTATAAACTTAGTCTTCCAGTAACTTTTGTAACAAAACTCCGTTCAGCATAGCGCGTTTAATCATCGCAAATGCGCCCATCGTTGGCTGCTTATCAATGTGAGAAGCCACGATAGGGAGGTCGTTATGGAAAGTTTTAAGAGATTGATTCTCTACGTTGCGTTGAATTGCAGGGAAAACAATATCTTGTGCTGCAGTAATATCGCCAGCAATTACAATTTTCTGTGGATTAAATAAGTTAACCGTAATCGCAATCGCTTTACCTAGCTGGTTGCCTACTCGCACTAAACTCTGTTTCGCAAGTTCATCACCATTCATTGCGTGCTGACATACCGCTTCAATTGTGATGTTTTCAAGGTCGGTTAAGCTTGATTCGTATCCTTGAGTAATCAGTTGCTTCACTCGTTGAATAATCGCTGGGTTTGCAGCTACGGTTTCTAAACAGCCAAAGTTTCCACATTGGCATTGCTCACCAAGCGGGTCAATTTGGATATGACCAATTTCACCGACGTTGCGGTTAAAACCAAGAAAAACCTGGCCGTTAACGATAATACCTGCGCCAGTACCGCGGTGGACACTAACCAAAATAGAATCCTGGCAGTCTTGGCTTGCTCCAAAGTAGTGCTCAGCCAACGCCATGCCACGTACGTCGTTGCCAACAAAGCATGCTGTATTAAACTTCTCTCCAACAATTTCACCGAGAGCAAGATTATCGATATCGGTATTAGGCATGTATTCGACCACGCCAGTTGTTGGGTTAACAAGGCCCGGTAAAGTGATGCCGATAGCGATGAGTTGATCAATTTTGTCTTCGCAACGGCTTACGAAATCTTTTAATAAATCGATAAGTCCTGCGATTAAGTCTGCTTGGTTAGTGTAGTGCAGTTCATGCTGATCTTCTGCCAGCGCGGTGCCACCTAAATCGTATAAACTGAACTGTACGTAATCTCGACCTAAGCGAACGGCAATCGAGTGAAAAGGTTTGACTTCAGTAGTCAAAGAGATCGCACGACGACCACCAGTTGAAGCTTGTTGGGCGACCTCCTTAATAAGGCCGCGCTCTAAAAGTTGGCGGGTTATTTTGGTAACACTAGCAGGCGCGAGCTGACTCACGTCCGCGACTTGAATACGGGAGATAGGACCTTGCTGATCAATCAGCCTATATACCGCAGCGCTGTTAAGCTGTTTTACTAAATCTACATTACCAATCTGTCCGCCATTCATGCTTAATTTTGCTCGTATTGTCCGTTAACAACCGTCGCTTTTACTTTAAAGTCACGATCGAAAATAGTCAGGTTTGCAACCATCCCTTTTCGAACTCGGCCAAGGCGATCCTCAACACCAATTGCTGTTGCTGGGTATAACGTGGCCATTCGTAGAGCTTCGTCTAAAGCGATCCCCGCGTGCTCAACTGAATTCTGAACTGCTTCAATCATTGTCAAAGCTGAGCCGCCTAGCGTGCCATTTTCATCAACACACTTACCATCTCGGTAATATACTTTCTTACCGACAAAAATAAAGTGATCAATGTTAGCACCTGCTGGAGCTGTGGCATCCGTCACCAAAACAAGCTTTTCACCTTTGATTTTATGAGCAATTCGGATGTTTGCGTAGTCGACGTGAAAACCATCAGCAATAATGCCAGCATAAACGTCAGGAGTATCGTAAATTGCACCAACAACTCCTGGTTCACGACCAACCATTGGTGTCATTGCATTAAAGAGGTGTGTAGCAAAAGTAATGCCTGCTTCAAAGCTTTTACGTGCTTCGGCGTAGGTTGCATTTGTGTGGCCAATTGAAACCACGATGCCAGCAGCCTTTAATCGCGCAATATGCTCTGGGTCGTTATGCTCAGGTGCTAGTGTTACTTTCGCTACGATATCGGCGTTTGCGCAGATAAGGTCGATCATGCTTTCGTCTGATGGGCGAATAAAATCGACGTTATGGATGCCTTTTTTCGCGACGTTAAGGTAAGGACCTTCGAGGTGTAAACCAAGCGATTGATTTTGATATTTGTTGTGGTACTCACGAGCTGCGGCAATTGCAGTTCGCATATCTTCATCAGATGATGTAATGAGTGTTGGCAGGAAGCTAGTACAGCCAGATTTGAGGTTTGCCTGGTGCATGATTTGCATGGTTTCAGGGGTAATTGCATCGTTTAGCATTACACCGCCACAACCGTTCAACTGCAGATCGATAAAGCCTGGACTTAGATTAGCGCCTGCAAGGTCTTTTACTTCGATGCTTTGAGGTAGCTCAGAAACCGGCACAATAGATTGAATAAGATCGTTTTCGATGATGACCGCATGATCGGTAAGAACATCACTACCGGTATAAATTTTACAGTTACTTAGCGCGTACATAGTCAGCTAGTCCTTATAGATGAGAATTCAATTTCTATATCGTTATCTAAGTAGAGACTGCTTCAGTCATATGGGTACTTAGTTTGTATCACTGAATTAGATAACGAGTCACATACAGCAAGTCGCGTTTTATCGATGTTATTGTCATAGTAACTAACTGAAAAGTAATAATTGTATGGTTTTTTATGATTCTTTTTCAGAGCAAAGTTACAGTGATTTACCCGCCTAGATACCAAAATAACACTGATTCTGCCTTGCATAAAGTGCGAGAATATTATCTTTAAAACGCCATTTTTTCGTATAATAAAATAAGTTTTATGATCTCGCTAGCAAAAACCTTCCGAAAGGGTAAATTGTGGTGATTATGATCACAAACGGTGAGCTTTTAATTTGCGGAGCAAAATTAATATCATAAACTTAGGATGACTAAATTGGACGGCTGAAATAAGTCATTCAACATAACATCTAATCCTATAGGGGGAACTTAAGGTGAACATTCTCGGATACTTCCAGAAGGTGGGTAAGGCGCTTATGGTGCCGGTTGCCACACTTCCTGCAGCAGCAATACTCATGGGTATTGGCTACTGGATCGACCCAAATGGCTGGGGCGCAAACAGTGCACTTGCTGCATTTCTTATTAAAGCTGGTGCAGCGATCATTGACAACATGTCAGTATTGTTCGCTGTTGGTGTTGCTTACGGAATGTCTAAAGACAAAGATGGCGCCGCTGCACTTTCAGGCTTCGTGGGCTTCTTAGTTGTCACAACGCTTTTGGCCCCTGGTGCAGTATCACAAATTCAAGGCATTGACCCAAGTGAAGTACCTGCTGCATTTGGTAAAATCAATAACCAGTTCGTAGGTATCTTGGTTGGTATTGTTTCTGCTGAGTTGTACAACCGTTTTTCTCACGTAGAGCTGCACAAAGCACTGGCGTTTTTCTCTGGTAAGCGTCTTGTACCTATCCTAACGTCTTTTGCTGGTATCGTTATTGCGTTCATCCTGATGTACGTTTGGCCATCAGTTTACGGCGGTCTGGTCAGTTTTGGCGAAAGCATTCAAGGTATGGGTGAAGCAGGTGCAGGTGTTTATGCATTCTTCAACCGTCTTCTAATTCCTGTTGGTCTGCACCATGCACTAAACTCAGTGTTCTGGTTTGATGTTGCTGGTATTAATGACATTCCAAACTTCCTTGGCGGTGCGAAATCATTAGCTGAAGGCACGGCAACGGTAGGTGTTACGGGGATGTACCAAGCGGGCTTCTTCCCAATCATGATGTTTGGTTTACCAGGCGCTGCTCTAGCGATGTACCATACTGCGAAATCAAAGAATAAAGAGAAAGTGGCATCTATCATGATTGCGGCTGCGTTTGCTTCATTCTTTACAGGTGTAACAGAACCACTTGAATTTGCATTCATGTTCCTTGCTCCAGGACTGTACGTTCTTCACGCAGCGCTGACTGGTCTATCAGTTTATATCGCGGCATCAATGCAGTGGATTGCAGGTTTCGGTTTCTCTGCTGGTTTAGTCGACTTAGTATTGTCGACTCGTAACCCGCTAGCGGTAAACTGGTACATGCTCATTGTACAAGGTCTTGGTTTCTTTGCGGTTTACTACTTCGTGTTCCGTACCGTGATTGTTAAGTTTGGCCTTAAAACACCGGGACGTGAAGATGATGAAGAAGCTTCATCTAACGTGGCTGGATCAAGCAATTCTTCAGAGCTTGCTCGTCAGTACTTGAAAGCACTTGGCGGTCATGACAACCTAAGTTCTATCGATGCCTGTATTACTCGTTTGCGCCTTTCTGTGAAAGATATGAGCGTTATCAATGAGAAAACTCTGAAAGATCTTGGAGCTATGGGAGTTGTGAAGCTAGGTACAAACAACCTACAAGTTATCCTTGGTCCACTAGCAGAGATTGTTGCTGGTGAGATGAAGAATGTATCTAAAGATGAAGACTTAAGTGGTGTTCAGTTACCAGCTTAACTGTTTAATAGTGGTGCGATTGTTTGTTATTGGTATTGCAAACAATTGATACTACAACATCGCAAAAGGCCTCCGCAGGAGGCCTTTTTTCGTTTAGGCCCTTTGAATCTGCTTTGCTTTCACGCCAACTCAATAAATATTGTCGTTTTAGAGCGAGTTCTTGTTGTCTAATTGCTTAGAATTGTGGATCATTAGGAACAATGTACTCTGTGAAACCATACTTGGATACAGGGTTCCGTTTTCTCTGACAATACTAATATTTTTGAGGTGCTATAGATGAGTGAAGCTGATGCTCGTCCATCAAACTTTATTCGCCAGATCATTGATAAAGATCTAGCGGATGGTAAACACACTAGCGTGCATACTCGATTCCCGCCGGAGCCAAATGGCTACCTGCATATCGGTCATGCTAAGTCTATCTGTTTGAACTTCGGTATTGCTCAGGACTACCAGGGTCAATGTAATCTGCGTTTCGACGATACAAACCCTGAAAAAGAAGACATCGAATACGTTGAGTCTATCAAGAAAGATGTAAACTGGTTGGGCTTTGAGTGGAGTGGTGAAGTATGTTACTCATCAAACTACTTCGATAAGCTTTACGAATATGCAATTGAATTGATTAACAAAGGCTTAGCGTACGTAGATGAGCTAAGTCCAGAGCAAATTCGTGAATACCGCGGCACACTAAAGGCGCCAGGTAAACCAAGTCCATACCGTGACCGTTCTGTTGAAGAGAACTTGGCGTTGTTTGAAAAAATGCGCGCTGGTGAATTTGAAGAAGGTAAAGCGTGTCTTCGTGCTAAAATCGACATGGGTTCTTCATTCATGGTCATGCGCGATCCAGTTTTATACCGTGTGCGTTTTGCTACGCACCACCAAACTGGTGATAAGTGGTGCATTTACCCAATGTACGACTTTACGCACTGTATTTCTGATGCATTAGAAGGCATTACGCACTCTATTTGTACGCTTGAATTCATGGATAACCGTCGTCTGTACGATTGGGTTCTAGACAACATCACGATCGAAAGCCGTCCACATCAATACGAGTTCAGTCGTTTAAACCTTGAATACACAGTGATGTCTAAGCGTAAGCTTAACCAGCTAGTTACTGAAAAACTGGTTAATGGTTGGGATGATCCACGTATGCCGACTGTCTCAGGTCTGCGTCGTCGTGGCTTCACACCTGCATCTATTCGTGAGTTTTGTAAGCGTATTGGTGTAACGAAGCAAGAAAATATGATCGAGTTTAGTTCATTAGAATCTTGTATTCGTGATGACCTAAACGAGAACGCTCCGCGTGCAATGGCTGTACTGGATCCTGTTAAAGTTGTTATCGAAAACTTTGAAGCAGGCGCAGTAGAAAACTTGACAGTTGCCAACCACCCAAATAAACCTGAAATGGGCGTGCGTGAAGTGCCATTCACGCGTGAATTGTGGATTGAGCGTGAAGACTTCCGTGAAGAAGCGAACAAAAAGTACAAGCGTTTAGTGCTAGGTAAAGAAGTTCGTTTACGTGGTGCTTACGTGATCAAAGCTGAGCGCGTTGAAAAAGATGCCGAAGGCAACATCACAACGATCTTCTGTTCTTACGATGCAGATACGCTAGGTAAAAACCCAGCAGATGGTCGTAAAGTGAAAGGCGTTATTCATTGGGTGTCAGCTGATAAAGCTCTTCCAGCGGAAATTCGTCTGTACGATCGTTTATTTACGGTGCCAAACCCAGGCGCAGCGGAAGATTTTGCTTCTACTATCAACCCTGAATCATTAGTTGTGATCAATGGCTTCGTCGAGCCTAGCCTAGCTTCTGCAGAAGCAGAAAAAGGTTACCAGTTTGAACGTATGGGTTACTTCTGTGCAGACTCGAAAGACTCTTCAGCAGATAATCTAGTATTCAACCGCACGGTTGGTCTACGTGATACCTGGGCAAAAATTGAGAATCAATAATCTCAATTAATGCTGAGAACGATGAAAAAATGCCAGCAAACGCTGGCATTTTTTATACCTAATCCCACAGAGTGCTATATAGATGTGCAAAACTGTGGAGAAAAAAGATGGGTGTTTAGTAGCTTTTGTTCTGTAACCAAAGTACTGACGTCTAAGGTACTGACTTCTAGAAACAAAAAACGCCAGCATGTGCTGACGTTTACTTTTTAAATTAACAAACCCTTATTTTTTCGGTTTGTGTGCATCTGGATTGTCTTTACAACCACCATCGCTACACTTGCCGTACAAGTATAAGCTGTGGTTTGTTAGTGTGACATTGTACTTAGCTGCAATCTCTTTTTGACGTTCTTCAATAAGATCGTCAGAAAATTCAATTACCTCACCACAGTCTAGGCACACTAGGTGGTCGTGGTGATGTTGAGTCGATAATTCGAAGACTGACTTTCCACCTTCAAAGTGGTGACGAGTTACAATACCAGCATCGTCGAACTGGTTTAGAACTCGGTAAACAGTTGCTAGGCCAATTTCTTCACCTAGATCAATCAACTTTTTGTACAAATCTTCAGCACTGATGTGCTGGCAGTCTGGCTGCTGAAGTACTTCTAGAATTTTTAGCCTCGGAAGGGTTACTTTTAAACCCGCATCCTTCAGCGCCTGATTATTATCTGACATATACTTTCCCGTTGGATCATCTGCAGCGATTTAACAGAATTCAATCTTCCTACCATTATAGGATAAGCGTTCGGAACATTAAACCACGAACTTCAAAGGGTTAATAGAATCTTTTTGTAAATTAGAAACAGGTCCATTATATTACAGCTCTGACCAGTTACAATTGTGTAACATTAAGCTTGGAGAGGGCAGGGATAGCGATGAATAGGCGACTAGCGAAGATATACAAACCAGGAATTGTAAAGTTCGCACTCAATATTTGGCCTCCTTTTTGGGGGGCGGGTATTAAAATCTTACATATTTCTCAAGACTTCCGTACTGTAAAGGTACGTTTAAAGCTTCGCTGGTGGAATAAAAATGCCAATCGCACCCAATATGGCGGCAGTATTTTCTCTTTAACTGATCCTATTTACTCGTTGATGCTGATGGGGATTCTACGAGAGGAATATTATGTGTGGGATAAAGAGGCAAGCATTAACTTTATTAAGCCGGGGCAAAGTGATTTGTTTGCAGAATTTGAGGTCACTGAAGGGATGCTGGAAAACATTTATCAAATGACACGGAATGGAGAAAAGTGCTTTCCTGAGTTTATTACTCATGTAAAAGATAAACAGGGGAATGTGGTTTCAGAGGTTCAACGCAAGCTTTATGTAAGAAAGAAACCTCAGTATCGCGAAGAGGAAGTACTTACCGATGCTGTGTGACAATACATACAAAAAGACCTCCAAGTGGAGGTCTTTGCATCATTCAATTTGATTAGCCTTCTAGCTCAGCTAAACACATCTCTTCATAGATCTGTTTAACCCAGCTTTCAACACGCTCGTCAGTCAATTCTGGTTGGCGGTCTTCATCAATACATAGACCTACGAATTGGCTTTCGTCACCTTCAACAAGTGCTTTAGACGCTTCAAATTCGTAGCCTTCTGTCGAGGTATGGCCAAGAATTGTGCCGCCTTTAGATTCAACGATATCACGGACTGTGCCCATCGCGTCACAGAAGTATTCTGCGTAGTCTTCTTGGTCGCCACAGCCAAAGATAGCCACTAGCTTAGTAGAGAAGTCGATTTGCTCAAGTTCAGGGAAGAAGTCATCCCAATCACATTGTGCTTCGCCGTAGTACCAAGTTGGGATACCTAGAAGAAGAAGATCGAAGTTATCAATGTCTTCTTTGCTGCTTTTCGCGATGTCTTGAACGTGAACTAGATGTTTACCTAGTTGCTTTTGAATCATCTTTGCAACGGCTTCAGTATTACCTGTGTCGCTACCGAAGAAGATACCTACACTTGCCATAGAGTCTATACCTTTACATTGTTTGTTATTGGCGATGCTACTAAGGGTTTAACCTAACCCTGAGCCTTCCCAAGTTAGCTGAATTACACCTTTTGCAATAAAGCCAGCACAGCCTAGGAAAAGGACTAACCACACAATACGACGACCAAAAACAGGTACATTGCCTTGCTTTAGCACATCTTTTATCGCCATCCCGATGAAAAAAAAGATAGCAGCAAAAAGAAGATCGAGCCCAATAGACTCGAGCATATCCATATAGTCGTAAAGCATTTTAGCCCTTCATGCCGAAAAATCTTGGGCGCACTATACCACTGTTAAACGGTAAAGTTAATGCACTACAAGAAGGGTTATTTCAATAATCTAGTGTTGCTTTTCGAATTTGTTAACTGGAAATGTATTTTCGAATGACTCTCATTACTTCTGTCGGTTTCTCGGCGTGTAACCAGTGACCAGTGCCAGCGATAATGTGTGCTTTAGCATGGTTAAATTGTCGCTTCACTGCCGGCTGATGTTCTGGCATTAAGTAGTCAGAGTCGCCGCCTTTGATAAATAAAGTTGGGATATCTGTTGGTGTGATTTCTTGCCAGCCAATAATTTGGTCATAATTCTCAAAAAGGCTCGGTACGTTAAACCGCCAATCCATCTTATCGCCATTTTTGTACAGTGATTTAGAGAGAAATTGTCTTACACCATCGAGTTCAATATGTTGAGCTAGGATATCCATGGCTTGCTGTCGATTTGCTGGTTTTTCATTAATAACAGCATGTAAGCCGTTAAAAACATTATCGTGACGGTTCGTAGTGTAGGCTACAGGCGCCATGTCGAGAACGACTAACTGCTTGACTACATTTGGAGCAATGTCCACAAGAGCCATCGCGACTTTTCCGCCCATGGAGTGACCAATAACAATAGATGGCTCAACGTTTAAGTGCTGAAGGAGCTGAGCCACATCTTTTGCCATATCGGTATAGTTATGGACTTCGGAGTGGAAAGAGAGGCCGTGATTTCTCAGATCAATACTGATCACCGTGTGATCTTTAATAAGATCGCGGGCGAGTAGACCCAGATTACTTAAACTACCAAACAATCCGTGAATCAAAACAACTGTTTGGCCTTGGCCTTCCTGCTTATAGTTGAGTAATGCTGACATTTTATCTTATTCGTGATGGGTTTAACGTGGAGTATCCGCGTGGATCTCGTTATAATCCCCCAGAGTTTAAACATTGAGAATGTGAAAAGCGAATGAAAACAATTGAGGTTGATGAGGATCTATACCGTTATATAGCTAGTCAAACTAAGCATATCGGTGAAAGCGCCTCGGATATTTTGCGACGCCTTTTAAACCTTGATGGTCAGTTGCAGGAAGCTAAAGCCGCGCCTGTAGTAGAGAAGCCACAAGGGATTGTAGTAAGTAAAGATGCGGGTAAAACGGAATCTGTTGATGTAGTGAAAGAAATGCGTTCGCTGCTTATTTCTGATGAGTTTGCCGGTCTAAAAAAAGCGATTGATCGCTTTATGTTGGTATTATCGACCTTACATAAATTGAATCCAGAAGGTTTCGCCCAGGCTACGAATGTAAAAGGACGCAAACGCGTGTACTTTGCAGATAATGAAGAAACCTTGCTAGCAAACGGTAATACGACCAAGCCAAAAGCCATTCCTGGCACACCGTTTTGGGTTATCACGAATAACAATACAAGTCGTAAAAGACAGATGGTTGAACAAGTGATGGCACACATGGGGTTCCAACCTGACTTAATAGAAAAAGTAACAGGTTCAATCTAAGAAACCTGATAGAAGCCTCATAATGCGTCGCAGTGAGCGGATATTATGAGGCTTTTTTAATTTTATTTGTATTGAAAGAAAGGATGTCAAACATGGCTATGCACCCTCGTGCTGGGCAAAAAGCGCAGCAGGAAGATCTTCACAATATCCCAGCACTCGTTGCTAACTACTTCTTACTTCAACCAGACGCGGCAAACGCAGAACACAAAGTTCAATTTGGTACTTCTGGCCACCGCGGTACTGCAGACAAGCACACTTTTAACGAAAACCACATTTTAGCGATCGCTCAAGCGGTAGCAGAAGTTCGTGCTGAGCAAGGCACAACTGGCCCGTTGTTTGTGGGTAAAGACACGCATGCGCTATCTGAGCCTGCTTTTTCAAGTGTGATTGAAGTATTGATTGCAAATGGTGTGAAAGTGATTGTCCAGCAAGACAACGGTTACACGCCAACACCGGGTATTTCACACGCGATTCTGACTTACAACATCAAACACGATGAAAAAGCAGACGGTATCGTTATTACCCCATCACATAACCCACCACAAGACGGCGGAATCAAATACAATCCGACACATGGTGGTCCTGCAGAAGCTGAGTTGACTCAAGCTATCGAAGATCGTGCGAACGAATTGATTGCTGAAGGTTTACAAGGTGTTAAACGCCTACCACTAGCAGAAGCAAAAGCATCGGATCTGTTTGTAGAGATGGACTTGGTGAAGCCATACATTGATGACCTGGTGAACGTTATCGATATGGAAGCAATCCAAAAAGCGAACCTGAAGATTGGTGTAGATCCATTGGGTGGCAGCGGTATCGATTACTGGCGTCAAATTGGTCAGGCATACAACCTAGACCTAACGCTAGTAAGTGAATCGATCGATCCTTCTTTCCAATTCATGTCGCTAGATAAAGACGGCGTTGTGCGTATGGACTGTTCTTCTCCTTACGCAATGGCGGGTCTATTGGCACTGAAAGACGAATACGATTTAGCATTTGGTAACGATCCTGACTACGACCGTCACGGTATCGTTACGCCAAAAGGTTTGATGAACCCGAACCACTTCTTAGCCGTTTGTATTGACTACTTGTACCGTCATCGTGACGCGTGGGGTAAAGACGTCGCTGTTGGTAAAACACTAGTTTCAAGTGCGCTGATTGACCGTGTTGTTGCGGATCTAGGTCGTGAGCTATGTGAAGTGCCTGTTGGTTTCAAATGGTTTGTAGACGGTCTGTACACTGGTAAGTTTGGTTTCGGCGGCGAAGAAAGTGCTGGTGCGTCATTCCTTCGTAAAGATGGCACGCCTTGGTCAACAGACAAAGATGGCATCTTGCTATGCCTTCTAGCAGCAGAGATCACTGCGGTAACGGGTAAGAACCCTCAAGATTACTATGAAGAGCTAGCGGCGAAGCACGGTGAGTCGAAGTACAACCGTATTCAAGCTGTAGCAAATGGCCCACAAAAAGACGTATTGAAGAAGTTGTCACCAGAAATGGTTGCGGCTGAAACTCTAGCAGGTGATGCGATCACTGCTCGTCTAACGCATGCACCAGGCAATGGTGCTGCGATTGGTGGCCTTAAAGTAACGACAGCTAACGGTTGGTTCGCTGCTCGTCCATCAGGTACAGAAGATATCTACAAGATTTACTGTGAAAGCTTCAAAGGTGAAGAACATCTGAAACAAATCGAAGCTGAAGCACAAGAAATAGTTAATCAAGTATTTGCAGCCGCTGGTTTGTAAAACATCCAATGGTCAATGTATCTAGCAAAGGGTTGATGTGAAAACATCAACCCTTTCATGTTTAAGTGCCCCGAACCGCTTTATCTCCGGGCCATGAATCTGGTACCACAAACCAGAATTGACCGTCTTCCGTTTGTGCGTGTATGAATCGATCTAAAGGCTTTTCAATAGGTTGAGAGAAATCGTCTGTACCGATCGCCCAGCATGGTTTATGTAAATGATAAAGTGGTTTACCAATTAAATCCCATTGACTTTGATAGCACCAGTAACCACTAATCTGACTTGGATTTAATTCATAACCCAAGCACTCCTTAGGAGTTGGCTCTGGAGTAAACGGATTAATATAGAGTCGTCCTTGCATCATTAGGCGCTCTTCTGGAGAGTCGTTTAAAGGAATTATTTTTTGAAATTCCGGGCGATCGCTCATTTTCAGCTGATGCGTGAGCATTCTATCCAATTTTGCATGTAACTGGTCGTGAGCATTCGGGCCATACCAAACGCCGTTGTAAAGAAGATAAAACTTAATCGCCACTTCCCAGTGTTCTATTTGATTTGATTCTGTATTCCTCAACACCAAATCGACAGCACCAATGGTCTTACCTTCAGCGTCGTTTAACTGAATTTCTTCGGCAATAATCTGATATCGTTCTGAATTAGAAAGAGCCGCAGTGCATAGGTGCTGATATAAAAAACCCAGTCTCGGATTACCATTGTATTGTTCTGAGCTATTCAAAGGTTTGACCGAGACATCTTCTAAGGTTGCAAACGGAGGGCGTAACTTGAAAAGCGGAGGTGAAGTGGCGATCCATTGGTAAAAGCGTTGCAGTTGGTTCATCCGTATCCCTAAATTTATGGTGAGGCGACAAGCTTTGTTATTGTAACTAAATTTGCTTTTGAGGGTAGGGTGGCTAGCATCGATATTAGGGTTCGAGATACACTTCAAAGACCTAAATGATATCAAGGTGCCAGATGTCAAAACGTTGTTGTATCAACTAGGTTGCACTCTTTCGTCTGATTCCATCGAGAGGTTATTTAGGTTTACATGCGCTAGAAATTGGAAGTAATAATGAATAACTTAAAGCTAGAACAGATTCTTAATGACAAACTGTCACCGCAGTTAATTAAAGATTACGCACCAAATGGGTTACAGGTAGAAGGGAAATCAGCGGTAAAGCGTGTTATCACTGGCGTAACTGCCTCCCAAGCCTTAATCGATAAAGCGATTGAGCTTAATGCAGACGCATTACTTGTTCATCATGGCTATTTTTGGAAAGGTGAGCCTGAGCCAATTCGTGGCATGAAAGGTAAACGAATTCGTAGCCTGATCAAAAATGATATCAACTTATATGGTTATCACCTTCCTCTAGATATTCATCCAGAGCTAGGCAACAACGCTGAATTAGCTCGCTTACTTGAAATCGAAGTAGAAGGTGGGCTTGAAGGGCACCCTCAGTCAGTTGCTATGTTTGGGCGCTTGAAAAAGCCGATGTCTGGTGTTGAATTTGCGAGTAAGATCAACCAAGTTCTTGATAGAGAGCCTCTGCATATCGCTCCAGAGAATACCGATAAGATGATTGAGACAGTCGGCTGGTGCACTGGTGGAGGGCAGGATTTCATTGAACTTGCTGTACAGCACGGGCTGGATGCATTTATCTCTGGAGAAATTTCAGAGCGCACCACTTATACCGCTCGTGAAATGGACATTCATTACTTTGCTGCAGGTCATCATGCTACTGAGCGTTATGGTGTTCAGGCCTTAGGCAAATGGCTAGCGGATGAATACGGCCTACATGTGGAGTTTATCGATATAGATAATCCGGTTTAACGTTCGCTATTCGTAACGTTAAGTGCTGAAAAGAAAAAGGGTTGAGACGAAAATCTCAACCCTTTTGTTTGTCTATCTTCGTACTAAAAGATCATTCACGTTCGTGAAGTGGAGAAAACTCACGTTGTGTTTCGCCAGTGTATAGCTGACGAGGACGACCAATGCGGTTCAGTGGATCGCTATGCATTTCGTTCCAGTGAGCAATCCAGCCGATGGTACGAGAAATCGCGAAGATAACCGTAAACATAGAAACTGGAATACCAATCGCTTTAAGAATGATACCTGAGTAGAAGTCTACGTTCGGGTACAGCTTCTTAGACACGAAGTACTCATCAGAAAGCGCAATGCGCTCAAGTTCCATTGCAACGTCTAGCAGAGGGTCTTGAATGTTTAGCTCTTTGAGAACTTCATGACACGTTTCGCGCATTACTGTCGCACGTGGGTCGTAGTTCTTGTAAACGCGGTGACCAAAGCCCATTAAGCGGAATTGGTCATCTTTGTCTTTCGCGCGGTCTACATATTCAGGGATGTTATCGACGCTGCCAATCTCTTCTAGCATTCTCAAGCAGGCTTCGTTTGCACCACCGTGAGCAGGTCCCCAAAGGGATGCAATACCAGCGGCAATACATGCAAATGGGTTCGCACCAGAAGAGCCAGCTAGGCGTACAGTTGATGTCGACGCATTCTGTTCATGATCCGCGTGTAGAGTGAAAATCTTATCCATCGCACGGGCAACCACAGGATTTACTTCATATTCTTCGCAAGGATTTGCGAACATCATATGCAAGAAGTTCTCAGCGTAGCTAAGGTCGTTACGAGGGTAAATAAATGGCTGACCGATAGAGTATTTGTAACACATCGCCGCCAGTGTTGGCATTTTTGACAGCAGACGGTACGCTGCAATTTCGCGGTGTTCGTCGTTGTTAATGTCAAGAGAGTCGTGATAGAAGGCTGCAAGTGCTCCAACTACACCACACATTACCGCCATTGGGTGTGCATCGCGTCGGAAGCCATGGAAAAAGCTTGCGATTTGCTCGTGTACCATTGTGTGACGAGTAACGGTCGTTTTGAATTGCTCGTATTGTTCTCGGGTAGGGGCTTCACCATAAAGAAGGATGTAACATACTTCTAAGTAATCTGCGTTATTGGCTAATTGATCAATCGGGAAACCGCGGTGCAAAAGAATACCTTTGCCGCCATCGATGTACGTGATTGATGATTCACAAGATGCAGTGGCAAGAAAACCTGGGTCAAAAGTAAAGTAACCATTGGCTCCCAGCTTACGAACGTCAATTACAGGTGTACCTAGCGTACCGTCCATAATTGGCAGTTCGATTGGCGCTTGACCTTCAACATGAAGGGTCGCTTTCTTATCCGCCATAACAATCTCCTTTGTTTATTATTTAATCCGTCCAGGATGTTTATGTGCCATTTTTGTACTGTTGTTAAAGCTTAAAGTCAATTTTTCTCCATCTTTGTGTGCACTTGTTATGATTTTTCTCATGAAAATCGTTAAAAATCTGTTCTATGTAGCATAATTTGTTACACCAATTGTATTAGAATGTTGCTCGCCGTATATTGGCAAAGAAAATTTTAGTTAAATCCTTATAAATTCGGGGCTAGAAACAAAGAGTGAGGTTTGTTGCTGGATTCCGTTTGTTAACAACTTGTTTACAATTATCTGAGTGGTTACTCGCGATATTTGTTAAATAGATGTTAACTTTTGTACGTTTGGAAGCTGAAATTGGTTATAACAATAAATGCTCAATGGAGCTGAGTGAGCAAGCCCGTGAAAGAAAGAAAGTCAAGACCTGTTAATTTAGATCTACAGACCATCCACTTTCCTATCACAGCAATCGCATCCATCCTACACCGTGTGTCTGGGGTAATTACGTTTGTTGCGGTGGGTATATTACTGTGGTTACTATCCATTTCTCTGTCATCCCCAATGGGTTTTATGGAAGCCGCTGACATCGTCGATAGCTTCTTCGTAAAATTCATCCTGTGGGGAATTCTTACTGCACTTGCCTACCACATCGCAGGTGGTATCCGTCACTTATTGATGGATCTAGGTCACTTTGAAGAACTAGATTCAGGCACGATGAGCGCTAAAGTCGCGTTTGGTGCAACAGCAGTATTATCATTATTGGCGGGGATCTTGGTATGGTAAAACACGTATCTTCATTTGGTCGTAATGGTGTACACGATTTCCTACTAATTCGTGCAACTGCAATCATTATGACGCTATACACGATTTATCTGATTAGCTTCTGTGCATTTTCAGATATCTCTTATGCATCTTGGACCCAATTCTTTGGTGGTACCTTCACTAAAGTATTCACCATGTTGGCACTTGTCTCGATCCTGATTCACGCTTGGGTTGGTTTGTGGCAAGTATTAACTGATTACATTAAGTGCGCGAAACTACGTGGCGCACTACAACTTGGTGTTATTGCCGTGCTATTCGGCTATGTCTTCTCTGGTCTATTTATTCTGTGGGGTGCGTAAGTGTCTATTCCAGTTCGTGAGTTTGATGCCGTAGTAATCGGCGCTGGTGGTGCAGGTATGCGCGCTGCACTACAAATTTCAGAGCAAGGCCTATCATGTGCTTTGTTGTCAAAAGTATTTCCAACACGTTCTCATACTGTGTCTGCACAGGGCGGCATTACCGTTGCTCTGGGTAACTCGCACAAAGACGATTGGCAATGGCACATGTACGATACCGTTAAAGGTTCCGACTACATCGGTGACCAGAACGCGATTGAATACATGTGTAAAAATGGTCCTGAGTCAGTTATCGAGCTTGAAAAAATGGGTCTTCCATTCTCTCGTTTTGATAACGGTACCATATACCAACGTCCATTCGGTGGCCAATCTAAAGAGTTTGGTGGTGAGCAGGCTGCTCGTACAGCCGCTGCTGCAGACCGTACTGGTCACGCACTTCTTCACACGCTTTACCAGCAAAACGTAAAACACAAAACAACCATCTTCTCGGAGTGGTACGCTTTGGATCTTGTGAAAAACCAAGACGGCGCAATCATGGGTTGTACTGCGATTTGTATGGAAACGGGTGAAATCTGTTACTTCAAATCGAAAGCAACCATTCTAGCTACAGGTGGTGCAGGTCGTATTTACGCATCGACCACTAACGCGCACATCAACACGGGTGATGGCGTTGGTATGGCACTTCGCGCAGGCGTTCCAATGCAAGACATGGAAATGTGGCAGTTCCACCCAACAGGTATTGCTGGCGCGGGTGTTCTAGTGACGGAAGGTTGTCGTGGTGAAGGTGGTTACCTTCTAAATAAAGATGGTGAACGCTTCATGGAGCGCTACGCACCAAACGCGAAAGACCTTGCTGGTCGTGACGTGGTTGCTCGTTCAATGATGATTGAAATTCGTGAAGGCCGCGGCTGTGATGGTCCTTGGGGTCCACATATCAAGTTGAAACTTGATCACCTTGGTAAAGAAGTACTTGAATCACGTCTACCAGGTATCTGTGAACTGTCTCGTACATTTGCACACGTTGACCCAGTGAAAGAGCCAATTCCAGTAATTCCAACTTGTCACTACATGATGGGTGGTGTACCTACTCAAGTCTCTGGCCAAGCAATTAAGCAGAAGGCCGACGGTAGCGAGATGGAAGTACAAGGCCTTTACGCATGTGGTGAGATTGCTTCTGTATCGGTACACGGTGCTAACCGTCTGGGCGGCAACTCATTACTAGACTTGGTCGTCTTTGGGCGTGCTACTGGCTTGCACCTTGGCGAAACGCTAGCAGCGCAAGCGGAAGCTCGTCCTGCAACAGAATCTGATATTGAAGCGTCTCTAGCGCGTACTATGCGTTGGGAAAACAGCACTGGTGGTGAAGATCCGGTTCAGATTCGTAAAGACCTACAAGCATGCATGCAAAATAGCTTCTCGGTATTCCGTGAAGGCGATGCGATGGCAACCGGTCTAGAAGAGTTGAAAGTGATTCGCGAACGTTTGAAAGATGCACATCTAGCGGATAAGTCTTCAGAGTTCAACACGCAGCGTATTGAGTGTCTAGAACTTGATAACCTGATGGAAACCGCGTTTTCAACTGCCGTTGCAGCGAACTACCGTACAGAGAGTCGTGGCGCACATGCTCGTTTCGATTTCCCTGAGCGTGATGATGAGAACTGGCTATGCCACTCTATCTACAATCCGGAAACAGAAGCGATGACTAAGCGTGATGTGAACATGACGCCAACGCATCGTGAAGCTTTCCCGCCGAAAGTACGTACATACTAAAGGGAGGATACGACTATGAAATTAAACTTCTCTTTATACCGTTACAATCCGGATGTGGATACTAAGCCTTACATGAAAGAGTATACCCTTGAGGTAGACGAAGGCTCAGACATGATGGTGCTTGATGCATTGATTCTGCTAAAAGAGCAAGATCCAAGCATCGCGTTCCGTCGCTCATGCCGTGAAGGGGTATGTGGTTCTGATGGTTTGAATATGAATGGTAAAAACGGCCTAGCGTGTATCACACCGTTATCTGCTCTACAAGGCGATAAGATAGTTATTCGTCCACTACCAGGGTTACCTGTCGTGCGCGATCTTATCGTTGACATGACGCAGTTCTATGATAACTATGCGAAAGTTAAACCATTCTTGATTGATGATGGTGCATTACCACCATCACGTGAGAATCTACAATCGCCTGATGACCGTGCGCATTTAGATGGATTGTACGAATGTATCATGTGTGCATGTTGTACAACGTCTTGCCCATCATTCTGGTGGAACCCTGATAAATTCATCGGCCCAGCTGGTCTTCTCGCAGCGTACCGTTGGCTAATTGATAGCCGCGATACGGCAACAGATGAACGTTTGTCTGATCTTGATGATGCATTTAGCGTTTTTCGTTGCCATGGCATCATGAATTGTGTAAGTGTTTGTCCTAAGGGATTAAATCCGACGAAAGCCATCGGTCACATTAAGTCGATGTTGGTTAATCGTTCGGTTTAATTTACTCGCTCTTAGGAATGTCGCAGTGTTGCGGATCACCCGATATGACCGCTTCACTGCTTCAGTAATATTCGAGTAAAGAATACAAAAATTGCCGACCGTATTTTTAGTCGGCTCTTATAGCTCGGCAAAGACCGAAGCAAACGTGAAAACTACTGGTTAAGGGAAAATATGCACAACGGCGTGATGAAGGCATGGCTCGAGTCTTCACACTTGGCTGGCGCCAATGCAACGTATGTAGAGGACCTCTACGAACTGTATCTAAGTGATCCCGATCTGGTAAGTGAGGAGTGGAAACGTGTTTTTGAAGGCTTGCCTAAGCCATCAGAAGAAGTGGCAGAACAACCACATTCACGTGTCCGTGACTACTTCCGACGACTCGCTAGAGAAACAAAGCATTACAATGTCCAAGTTAGTGACCCAGATGTCGATGCAAAACAAGTAAAAGTTCTACAGCTAATCAACGCATACCGTTTCCGCGGGCATGAAGCTGCAGAATTAGACCCACTAGGTCTATGGCAACGCCCAACAGTGGCGGAGTTAGACCCTGCTTTTCATAATCTTACCGAAGATGACTTCGAAGAAACTTTCAACGTAGGTTCTTTTGCTGTTGGGCAAGAAACCATGAAGTTGAAAGATATCTATGAAGCCCTCAACAAAACTTATTGCGGTTCCATCGGTGCTGAATACATGCACATGACTGACACAGAGCAAAAGCGTTGGATTCAGCAACGCCTTGAGTCTGTCGTAGGCCAGCCATCATTCAACAAAGATGAGAAGCGCACATTCCTAGAAGAGCTAACAGCCGCTGAAGGTTTGGAGCGTTACCTCGGGGCGAAATTCCCAGGTGCAAAACGTTTCTCTTTAGAAGGTGGTGATGCGCTGATTCCGATGACGAAAGAGTTGATCCGTCATGCGGGTACAAGTGGAATGCGTGAAGTGGTTATCGGTATGGCTCACCGCGGTCGTTTGAACATGCTGGTGAACGTACTTGGTAAGAAACCTCAAGACCTGTTTGATGAGTTCGCAGGTAAACACGACGAAACTTGGGGTACGGGTGATGTGAAATATCACCAAGGTTTCTCTGCTGATTTTGCGACTCCAGGCGGTGATGTTCACTTAGCACTTGCATTTAACCCATCGCACCTAGAAATCGTAAACCCGGTAGTCATGGGCTCAGTTCGAGCACGTCAAGACCGCTTGGGTGATAATCAAGGTAGCAAAGTACTTCCTATCACCATCCACGGTGATTCTGCAATCGCTGGTCAGGGTGTGGTTGCCGAAACGTTCAACATGTCTCTTGCTCGTGGGTTCCAAGTTGGTGGTACGGTACGTATCGTCATCAACAACCAAGTAGGCTTTACGACGTCTAATCCTCGTGACACGCGTTCTACGATGTACTGTACCGATATCGCGAAGATGGTGCAGGCGCCAATTTTCCATGTAAATGCAGATGACCCAGAAGCAGTTGCTTTTGTTACTCGCATTGCATTGGATTACCGTAACGAGTTCAAGCGCGATGTCGTGATCGATCTTGTGTGTTACCGTCGCCACGGTCACAATGAGGCAGATGAGCCAAATGCGACTCAGCCTTTGATGTACCAGAAAATCAAAAAGCATCCTACACCACGCAAATTGTATGCAGATGTTCTGATCGATAAAAATGAGTCAGATATCGAGACGGCGACTCAGTTAGTCAATGAGTATCGCGATGCATTAGATCGCGGTGAAGTGGTTGTTAAAGAATGGCGTCCAATGGCGTTGCACTCTGTAGACTGGTCCCCTTACTTAGGGCATGAATGGGATATGGAGTGGGATTCAAAATACGACAAGACACGCCTTGTTGAGCTAGGCAATCGTCTGTGTCAGTACCCAGAAAGCCATAAACTGCAAAGCCGTGTTAATAAGCTATACAACGATCGTATAGCAATGATGACCGGTGAAAAAGCTATTGACTGGGGTATGGCTGAAACATTGGCGTATGCTACATTGGTTGACGATGGCAAGCGTATTCGTCTTTCAGGTCAGGACTCGGGTCGTGGTACTTTCTTCCACCGTCACTCGGTTCTTCATAACCAAACCGATGCAAGCACTTACATTCCATTAGCGAATATTCATGACAACCAAGGGCCATTCCAAGTCTTTGACTCAGTATTGTCAGAAGAAGCTGTGTTGGCGTTTGAATACGGTTACGCAACAGCCGAACCAGGTGGTTTAACTATCTGGGAAGCACAGTTTGGTGATTTTGCCAACGGTGCACAAGTTGTTATCGACCAGTTTATCTCGTCAGGCGAGCAAAAGTGGGCGCGTTTGTGCGGTCTTACTATGCTTCTACCTCATGGTTATGAAGGTCAAGGCCCTGAGCACTCATCTGCACGTTTAGAGCGTTACCTTCAGCTTTGTGCTGAGCAAAATATGCAGGTTGTGGTTCCTTCAACACCGGCTCAGGTGTACCACATGATTCGTCGTCAGGTTGTACGCCCAATGCGTCGACCTCTCATTGTTATGTCGCCGAAATCTTTGCTGCGCCACCCTCTATGTACTTCAACGATTGAAGACTTGGCGGATGGTACATTCCAATCTGCAATTCCAGAAGTAGATGATTTAGAACCAAGCAAAGTGAAACGTGTCGTGTTCTGTGCTGGTAAGGTTTACTTTGACCTACTAGAGCAGCGCCGTAACAACGAGCAAGACGATGTTGCTATCGTGCGTATTGAACAGCTTTACCCATTCCCAATGGAAGAAGTACAAGCAGCAATTGCTCAATACACTAACGTTGAAGACTTCGTGTGGTGTCAGGAAGAACCTCAGAACCAAGGTGCTTGGTACTGTAGCCAACATAACTTCCGTGCCGCTATTCCTGCAGGTGCAAATCTTAAATACGCAGGTCGCCCAGCTTCTGCTTCGCCAGCAGTTGGCTACATGTCGGTGCACTTGAAACAACAAAAAGCGTTGGTTGAAGACGCTCTGAACGTGAACTCAAAAACTTCGAATTAAGAACTAGAAGTTAAAGGAAGAAACAGATATGACAATTGAAATTCTGGTTCCAGATTTACCTGAATCAGTTGCTGATGCAACCGTAGCGACATGGCACAAACAACCAGGCGAC